>NZ_CP150290.1:3090681-3400909 GCF_038051995.1 Paenibacillus sp. FSL H8-0537
CTTACACAAGGGGCAAGGAGCGGAGCCGCAGGCCGGAGGACGTTATTGCCGAGGTAAGGGAGCTGGCGAGACAAGGCTTCAAGGAAGTGACGCTGCTGGGGCAAAACGTGAACGCTTATGGCAAAGATTTTGAAGATATCGCCTATCGCTTTGGCGATCTCATGAACGATATGTCTAAAATCGACATTCCGCGCGTTCGTTTTACAACGAGCCATCCTAGAGACTTTGATGATCATCTCATTGAGGTGCTGGCACAGCGGGGCAACTTGGTCGAGCATATTCATCTGCCTGTTCAATCGGGCAGCACGGAAGTGCTTAAACGGATGAGCCGCAAATACTCGCGTGAAATGTATTTAGAGCTTGTAGGTAAAATTAAGGCGGCTATCCCGGATGCGATGCTGACCTCTGATATTATCGTCGGGTTCCCTGGCGAAACGGATGAGCAGTTCGAGGACACGCTCTCGCTCGTTCGCGAGGTGGGCTTTGACTCCGCCTATACCTTCCTCTATTCGCCGCGTGAAGGTACGCCTGCTGCTGGTATGGAGGATAATGTTCCACTTGATGTCAAGAAGCGTAGACTGCAGCGTCTGAATGATTTACTTAAACAGATGAGCCTGGAAAGCCATCAGCGGTTGATCGGCACGACAATCGAGGTGCTGATTGAAGGTGAGAGCAAAAATAACGCTAATGTGCTGGCTGGACGTACTCGTACGAACAAGCTCGTTCATTTGGAAGGTCCGCAGGAATGGATTGGGCAGCTTATTGAAGCGAAAGTGACGGAAGCGAAAACCTGGTATATTAAAGCAGAGCCTACAGAAACGCAATTGCGTGAAGCGGTTGTGCTCTAAACGATAAAAGGATAACAGCAAAACTTGATACCAATAACAGGAGAGATGATAAATGTCTGAGCAACAAACGGTCCAAGGAAATACGGAGCATGGCCATCACCATCATGAGCATGGTGAAGGATGCGGGATTCCAAAGTTTGATACGCGTGATTTGCTAATTCGCGAAGACATTATGAAGAAGGCGAAAGAGCTTGCTGACCTGATTTATACTTCTGAGGAAGTGCAGCAGTACCGCCGTGCGGAAAACCAAATTCAAGGCAATACGAAAATTCAGGAATTGATTGCGACTGTGAAGAAAAAGCAAAAGGAACTTGTCGCCTTTGAAACGACTTTCAAAAACGAAACGATGGTCAAAAAGATCGAGCAGGAAATGGAAGTGCTTCAGGATGAGCTGGACGGCATTCCGATCGTAACGGAATTCCAGCAAAGCCAGTCCGACATCAACTATTTGCTGCAGCTCGTTATTTCCATTGTACGGGATACGGTTTCTGAGAAAATCAACGTTGAGGCAGGCTCTGAGGAAGCGCCTGCTGAGTGCGACTAACGACTTGTCTAGACTTCGTGGAATAGGGAAAGCGAATGAAACAGGAAAGGGGCTGCGCAATGGCGAAATACCATTGCTTGCAGCCCCTTTTTTTTGTAAAGAAAGTAAGGTAGAGTGCATTATAAATGCGTACGCATTAAACGGTTGTTGGGAATGAAGCAGCGGCTTCTGTATTTTTCTTGCCAGTTGAAGCTTGAATCCTTAAAATATACGGCTTTAACGCCATCGTTATAATGACGGCCAACACGGACTTGGCAGCATCGCCTGGCAGGAATGGGTAGCAGCCATTAATCATTGCCTTTTGAAACGAGAGGCCTGTTACTTGCATGAGCCAAGGAACTCCAATTACATAAGCGAAAAAAGAACTAAACAGCTCGAAAATGACAAACAGCAAAATAGCGGTTGCGATGCGGTTTTTTGCTGCAAAAGAGCTATGGAGCAGCTTGGATGAGAAGAAGCCTACAAGCAGGGCACAAAAGGGGAAGGCTACGAGAAAACCGCCGGTAGGTCCGGCTATCATGCCGAAGCCGCCATTTCCGTTAATAAGCGGAAGCCCGATCGTTGCTAGTACAACGACAATCAAAATGGATAAAAATCCATTGCGTGCACCGAGGAATAGTCCCGCGAGCGCAACGGCGAGCGTTTGCAGAGTTATCGGTACGGGTGAGGCGGCAAACTTGAATTGAAGGCTGCTCATGACAATAAATAAGGCAGCGAACAAGGCTATGTACACCAGGCTGCGAATATTCGTACTGCGTTTGATCAATGAAATCGTCTCCTTTAAAATGATGATTGCTTTTATAATGTTAACCATATATTATTCATTTATGGTTAACAAAATGGATTGTAGCACAGAGCGGCGCTTTGGGGAAGAGGGCAGGTGAAATTTTTTTGCACGATTATTTGATACAAGTTGAAGGTCTGACGGTCAGGCCACGCGTTTTTGACATGGCAAGTGAGCAGCTTCCCATTATTAGAGATGTCAGTTTCACTCTGAACGAAGGGGATTGGCTGACGCTGCTGGGGAGCAATGGGAGTGGGAAAAGTACGCTCGCTAAGGTCATTGCCGGGTTTCCTGTGGGTGAGAAAAGCGGGACCTATTTGCTCGGAGAGAAGCTTGCTGCCTACAATAAACCGATTCCAATTGTCATGCAGCAGCCCGAGGCCTCCATGCTTGGCGCAACGCCTTGGGAGGATATTGTATTGATGCTGGAGCAGCATGGAATTAACAGCGAGGCGATAGCTGTGCTTACGGAGGAGTCGCTTGGTTTAACCGGCTTGCTGGAACGGAAGGACCAAGCGGTTGGCACTTTGTCGGGCGGGCAGAAGCAGCTGACAGCCATTGCTGGTTGTTTGGCGGTAAAAGCACCTGTGCTTGTGCTCGATGAAGCGACTGCAATGCTGGATCCTGAAGCAAGTCTGGCCATTGGGGAGAAAGTGCGCGAGCTTCACGCTGCAGGTAGCACGATCATATGGATTACGCAAAAGCTCGCTGAGCTTCGACATGGTGATCGAGTCGTCGTGATGGAGCAGGGCCGACTCGTTTTTGACGGGACGACGGAGATGTTTTATGAGCGCAGTGGTATTGAAAAGGGTACGGGGAATGAAGAAGGAGGGCGGAGCTGGTGCGAGCTGCTCGGTTTTGAGGCCCCCTATGCGGTACAGACAGCTTGGGAGCTGGAGAAGCTGGGCATCGTTTTAAAGCCTCTGCCTTTGACCGTAGACAGGCTCGCGGAGGCGCTGCAAAGATGATCGATTTTAGCTGGAGGCTGGAAGCCATACGCGTCTGTGCAGCAGGAGAACGAGACCAAACGCTTCTGGCTATAGAAGAAAAGCTCGTATTTAAAGAAGGTACGATTACGCTGCTCATCGGCAGCAATGGTGCAGGAAAATCCACGCTGTTGGAAACAATGGCAGGGCTCCGCAAGCTAAGCGGGGGTGAGATTGCGCTCGGTGCTGATTTGCTTTGGGTGAAAAAGGGAAGACGCAGACGTCTTAGCCGCAGCGTCGTGCTGAATACGGGCATAGCGCTCCAGCATTCGGAGTCGCAATGGTTTGCGGCGACCGTGAAGGAGGAGCTCCTCTATTCACTGAAGCCGTATAAGCTGGAGCCGCCGGAGAAGGAACGGCGGCTCCAGCATGCGCTGCAAGCAGCAGGCTTGCCTGCCGAGCTGCTTGCCCGCGATCCTTGGTCGCTCAGCGGCGGACAGCAGCGGCGACTCGCACTGGCTTGCCTGCTGGCATGCAAGCCGCAATGGCTGCTGCTGGATGAGCCGACGGCGGGGCTGGACGCCGAGGGCATCAGCCGCTTGTGCGCCGTATTAGCGGCGCACAAGGCGGCTGGGCGCGGAGCGGTCGTGGCAACGCACGATCCGGGCGCGCTGCTGCCGCTTGCGGACGAAGTCGTCGTGGTCGTGGACGGCTTGGTCCGCGAAGCGGTCGCTGCATCGGCGTGGGCGAATGCCCATGCTGCAGATGCAGCTGCGCCGCAGGCGCTGCGCGCGCTGGCCAAGCTGCGCGGCTTCGCGGCGCAGCCGCCGGGCGGTGGCGCCGCCGTATGGCCGGCGCCGAAGGCACTTGCGGCGGCGATTCATGCCGCCGCCGCGCAGCCGCAGAGCGGCCGGGCGGACGCCCCGGCCGCAGCGGCGCTGCCTGGCGCGGCGGCTATGCCGCTCGCCGCGCCGCAGGCGCCTCCGGCGATGGAGCTGCGCCCATCGCCGGGCGCAGCGCCCACAGCGGCGAACGCTTCGCCGCCGCTGCCTAAACCTAAGCGCCGACCACTCCCGCCGGCGCAGCCCGAAGCGCAGCGCCTAGAGGCGCGCTTCGATCCAAGAGCGCTCATCGCCGCCTATATGCTGCTGGCGGCGACCATCATCATGCAGCATAGCTGGAGCGGCTTGCTGCTTGCTGGAGCGCTTGCAGCCGCGATATGGCTGCCGCTGCGCACTCAAATGCGGCCGTGGCTCGGTTTTATTCGAGCCTACGCCTTAATCACTCTGCTCTTCGGTGTTGTAGCCGGAGCACATCTACAGCCATTATCGTTTGATTGGGAGCAATCGGCACGAACGATGCTCCGCTTGGCGACGCTTTTTTGCGCCATGCTGCTTGGCCTGCCGATGCTGCTGCTTATGACGCCGCTGCGAATTCAGCGGGCGCTGGAGCAAACATTCGGCTGGATGAGCCGATTTAAAGTCCCGATCTCAGCGATTACCTTGACCGTGACCTTAATCTTTCGATTTATTCCGCTGCTGCTAAAGGAATGGGAGCGCTTTGCGAAAATCGCCCATGCGCGGGGGAAAGCAACTACGCCAGTCGGCGCTTTGCCGCCCTCGATGCTGGCATCGGCGATTATCCCCTATATTCGTTCAATTTTGCGAATAGCCGAGCAAATGGCAGAGGCGCTGGAGGCGAGAGGGATTGGCAACAATGAGATTCGTTCGACCCAAGGCTTCCGCTTGCGATTTGGCCGTCAGGATGTACTGCTGCTCGGAGTAGCGGTAATTGGCTCGGTCGTATTATATATGTGGGCTACCCTTTAAAGCTTTTATGATCATAATGATTTACTGGCTTTCTATAAGATGATGGGGCCGGAGGGCTGTTTAACTTCAGAATATGATTAGCAGCAAATGAATATTAGAAAACTTAGTTCGAACGAAAATTATACAATGGATCTATTGCTGTTAGCAGATCCTTCTCGAAAGCTTGTTGAGGAATACGTTAAACGAGGAGAGTGTTTTGTAGCTGAGGAAAACAATCAAATGATAGGAATTTATGTGCTTCTGCCTACAAGGCCTGAAACGGTTGAATTGGTGAATATAGCCGTTGTGGAATCGATGCATGGAAGAGGAATAGGAAAAATGCTAGTTTTACATGCTGTTCAAACAGCCAGGGAGAGAGGATATACTACAATTGAAATTCGGTACTGGAAATTCAAGTATAGGACAATTGGCTCTGTATCAAAAGTGCGGTTTTAGAATAGTTGGTGTTGACTTAGACTTTTTCATCAGGCATTACTCAGAAGAAATTTATGAAAATGGAATTCAATGCAGAGATATGATTCGATTATCTAGATATTTAGATATGTAAGCTAGCAGCTAGCGTTATATGGTTAGAAGTTAAATCTGTTATTAATACAAAGAAACAACGATCGTTCAATCAAACAGCGACAGCCTAAGACATCATTTTCTCGTCTAGGGCTGCCGCTGCATTTATGATTTGGATTTGGGCGTGTCTGAAAACCCGTTCAGTGGCCCCTTTCACCGCCTTTTCGCCCCCTGCTTCGTTCCGTTTGCTTGACGTACCCCCGGTACGCCTGCATGGAACGAAAATTCGGCAAAATTTGCTGTCCTCAGAGTTCTCAGACACGCCCTAGTCAACCTATCGAAATAAAATGATTTATCATTTATTCTCCGCAACAATTCTGCTCGTAGTCCGCTCCTTCATATACCACCACACACTAAGCAGCGCTGCGGCAGCACCAAGCATGCCGCCGAACCAGAAGCCGCTGCTCATGCCCCAGCTGTCGTTGAGCCAGCCGGCTAGAAAAGGGCCGGAAAACATCCCAATCGAATATACCGCCTGATAAAGGCCCATGGCAGTAGCTCTCCCGGAGGGCTGGACATCACGAATGGCAAGTCCGAGCAGCAGCGGCAAATGCAAGCCTTGGGCAAATCCGTTTATCGCTTGCGTCAGCGCCAGCATCGCGAAAGAATCTGTATAGGCAATGGACACCGTACATATTGTGCTTAGCACAAAGCCCATTCCAATGGTAACCCAATTGCCGAAGCGCGGGGCGAACCATTTGGCCGTAAACATTGAAGCGAGCGCATGCGGCAGCATAAAGGCGAAAACAATCAAAGTCAGCCCATATCCAGTAATGCCCAGCGTCTCTGCCTTGAGTGGCGTAAAGCCAAACATTGTAATGAACAGCACGCCATGTGCGAGAATGGAGAGCAGCGATACTTGAAGCAGCAGCTTTGTGCCGATAATGCTGCGTGCCATTGCGAGTGTCATGCCGACGCGCTCATGCGGCTGTTTCGGCGGTTCTTTTAAAAGCAGGCCTAGCACTAGCCCTACCCCAGCGATGACAGCCCCAGTAATGAAGGGTGCGGCATCTCCCCACATATCGGTCACTGTTCCGCTCATCAGCATGCCGAGCATTTGGCCGCTAACGATCATCACGCTAATGCTGCCCATCGCGCGTGCAGCATCTTCTGCAGCAAAATAATTGGCATACATGACTGTAAAAGCAACCCATGTCGAGGCGCATATGCCAGCCATTGCCCGGCCTCCGAGCGGCCATAGCCAGTGCCCTGGCACTAGAAACAGCAAGCAGCTTAAGAGAGCAGTCACCATTCCCAGTATAATAAACGGCTTGCGCTTGCCGAAGCGGTCAGAGGCAACTCCAACGGGGAAGCGTATGAGCATTTGAACAAAGCCATAGCTGCCAAGCACAATGCCTATCAGTTGCATCGACAAGCCGCGGCCGCTCAAAAAAGGCGATAATGTCGGTACATAAACGTACATCGACGTCCAGTATAATAGCGTAACTACCGTAAATACCAAGCGTTGTGAAGCAGTAGACATTGTTATAAAACCCCTTTCATCACTACTTTAGCCTACGATCACGCACTTTGTCACCCATAAATACGGTTGTCTATACAAGGCGAATAAGCGTTAATAGGGATCATTTTTCGGCTTTGCTTGTTAAACATCAAATTACCTTCAGTAGAGGTTTATATTTTCTACTTAAGTTAAATGCTACTAGTACCGTGAAGCAGAAGTGTGGTCCGAATGGGCGAACGTCTGCCAAGTATGGATATGGACTAGGAGTGAGGCAAAAGTGAAAAGCATCATCCGATTTTCGCTCAATAATAAAGTAGCACTGTGGATTTTGACGCTGCTTGTGCTGGCAGCAGGCATGTACGCAGGCCTTCGTATGAAGATGGAGACGCTGCCCGATATTACCGTGCCGATTGTTAGCATTACGACTGTGTTTCCAGGCGCCGCACCAGAAGAGGTGATGGAGAAAATAACCAAGCCTATCGAGCAGCGGACCCGCCATGCGGAAGGGGTAAGTGTCGTGCGCTCGACCTCCTATGAAAATGCATCTTCCGTCGTCATTGAGTATGACTATGGTACCGATATGGACAAGGCGGCAGCACAAATTAAGGAAGATTTGAATGGGCTAAGCTTGCCCGAAGGTGTGGCAACCCCGCAAGTATCGCGAATTAGCTTGAATGCATTTCCTGTGCTTTCGCTTAGCTTCTCTAATGAAAAAGCAGATATTAAGGAGCTGACACGGACGGTCGAAAATGACGTGCTGCCGATGCTCGAAGGTATTGATGGTGTAGCTAGTGTACAAGTATCCGGACAAAATGCAAATGAGATCCAGCTAGCCTTTAAGCCGGAGCAGTTGGCGAAGTACGGCTTGACGAAGGAAACGGTCAAAGGCTTGATTCAAGGCTCGGCGCTGACCGTCCCGCTCGGCGTATTTGAATTTGGACAGTCGGAGAAAACGCTCGTTGTAGACGGCAATATTGCGACGTTAAAAGATTTGAAAAACATGGACATTCCCTACAATCCAGCCAATAGGAATGGGGCAGGCAATACTGCTCCCTCGGCAGCAGACCGGCAAACAGGGCAATCGATGCAGCCGATCACTTCCTTTACAGGCGGCTTGAATGCTGCCAGCGGGCAAGCTTTATCCCCGGCGGCAGGTCTGGCTGACTCTGATCAGGGCGTAGCTAAGGCGATAGCCAGCATGAGCACGCTCCCTACCGTAAAGCTAAACGAAATTGCAAATATATCGATCATCGGCAAAGTCGAATCGATATCGCGTACGAATGGGAAGGAATCGATCGGTGTATCGATTGTAAAGGCGGCTGATGCCAATACCGTCGAGGTCGTGGATGCGGTGAATGCTGAGCTGGACAAACTGAAGCAAGCGCAGCCTGCGCTTATCGTGGAAACGACACTGGATCAAGGAAAGCCGATTAAAAAATCGGTGGAGACGATGGTCAGCAAAGCGATCATCGGCGCCATTTTTGCCGTGTTCATTATATTGATTTTTCTACGCAACATTCGGTCGACCATTATTGCCGTCATTTCGATTCCGCTATCCCTTCTAATTGCTGTGCTGCTGCTCAGCCAGATGGACATTACGTTGAATGTCATGACGCTTGGTGCCATGACGGTGGCGATTGGCCGGGTCATTGATGATTCCATCGTCGTCATCGAAAATATTTACCGAAGGCTCTCGCTTCCAGGTGAAAAACTGTCCGGCAAGGAGCTGTTTCTGGATGCGACCCGTGAAATGTTCATCCCGATTTTTGCCTCGACCATTGTGACGATAGCCGTATTTTTACCGCTGGGCCTTGTGTCGGGCATGATCGGCGAAATTTTTCTGCCCTTTGCCTTAACAGTCGTATTTGCCTTGCTTGCCTCCTTGCTTGTTGCGGTAACGGTGGTGCCGATGCTGGCGCATCTCATGTTCCGGGGCGACCTGCCTTCAGGCAAGCGGCATGCGGACAAGCCTGGCCGCCTAGCCGAGTGGTACAAAAGCATTCTCCGCTGGTCGCTCAATCATAAGGCTGCTTCGTTTGGCGCTGCAGTAATACTGCTCGTAGGGAGCTTGTTTCTAGTACCGGTTATTGGAGTGAGCTTCCTGTCGTCCGATCAGGAGAAAATGATGCTGGTTACGTATAACCCGGCTCCAAGGGAGACGAAGGAGCAGGTGCAGGAGCTGGCGTTACAGGCAGAAAAGCGGCTGCTCGGACGGCCGGGACTGAACATTGTCCAATATGCGGTTGGCGGTGCCAATCCGTTTAGTCCAGGCGCTTCGAAGCAGGCTGTGTTTAATTTGCGATATGAGGATACCTTTCCGGCGTTTGACGATGAAAAGCAGCAGGTGGTCGTCCTGCTCGGGAAGGTTGGGGGACGTGGCGAGTGGAAGCAGCAGGATTTTAGCGGCGGGGCGCTAGGCGGATCTGGCTTGTCCATTACTGCATTTGGCCCAGATATGGCTCTATTGGAACCCGTTGTCAAACAGTTGGAAGAAAAGCTCAAAAAGAATGCTCATTTGACAAATGTCGCAACAAGCCTTGCTGCAACCTATGAGCAGTACCGTCTGGTCGCCGATCAGCGGAAGCTAAGCCAATATGGCTTGACGGCAGGACAGGTGGCGGCGGCGCTCAGCCCCGTTCGGAGCCAGCCTGTACTTGGAACGGTTAAGCAGGAAGGAGCGGAGCTGAACATTTATGAGAAGCTGGAGCAGGCAGTCTATGCCAGCAAAGCAGAGCTCGAAAAGGTCATGCTGACCTCTCCGCTTGGGGCGCAAGTAGCGCTCAGCGATGTCGTAACGATTAAGGAAGGACAATCGCCGAATACGATTACCCGGCAGAATGAGCGCGTTTATGCGGAGGTGACGGCGGATGTGGTTTCTTCCAATGTAGGAGCTGTAACGGCGGAGCTGCAGCAAATGCTGGATGATATGCCGGCTGCAGCGGGGATCAGCTACAAGCTGGGTGGGGTGAGCGAACAAATTAATGAATCGTTCACGCAGCTTGGCATTGCAATGCTGGCTGCCATTGCGATTGTCTATTTTGTACTTGTTCTTACGTTTGGCGGCGCTTTGACTCCGCTTGCTCTGCTGCTTTCGCTCCCATTTACGGTAATAGGCGCATTGCTTGGCCTGCTTCTAGGCAGGGAGACGATAAGCGTTACATCGCTCATTGGCGCGTTGATGCTTATTGGCATCGTCGTTACGAATGCAATTGTTCTGGTGGACCGGGTCATCCATAAGGAAGCGGAGGGACTATCTGTCCGTGAGGCGCTGCTCGAAGCAGCAGGCACGCGCCTGCGTCCAATTTTAATGACCGCTATTGCGACGGTCGGCGCATTGCTGCCGCTTGCGTTCGGGTTTGAGTCAGGAGGGCTTATTACAAAAGGGATGGCGCTGACTGTTATTGGCGGCTTAACGAGCTCAACCTTGCTGACGCTGGTAATCGTTCCTGTATTTTATGAAATTTTTCACCGCAGGCCAAAGTCATTTTTAAAAAAGCAGCAAGTATAAATACGTTATGCTTAAGCCTGGGATCGCTTTATGCGAACTAGGCTTTTCTTTTTCCTGCATTGGATGAATGATGTAAAATTATGAAACATTTTCGTCGTTTTTTGCGTTAGGTAATAGGATAAGTACATATAAAAATAGGGAGGGGTCTGTCTGTGAGTCGAATAGGTTTTAAATTCAAGCTTTTTGTAATGATGATTATGATCGCTAGTTTATGTGCAGACCTTGGGACAACGGGCTCGAGAGCATATGCCGAAGCGGCAGGCATTGAGCTGAAAACGGAAGCAGGCTATCAGGGCAATGTGAAAATGGATAAAAGAATGCCTGCCCATCTTACGCTGACGAATCGGACAAATACCGACTTAAAGGGCGAGGTCGTCATTTCGGTTATTTCGCCTTATGGCGGGATGACGACCGATTATGTCGTACCGGTCGAACTGCCGAAAGAAACGCCCGTTGAGCTGACGGTTTCATTGCCAGGCACGCAGCTGAGCAAAGACAATAACAAAATCCGCTTTTTTGAAGGCGCTTCTGCCAAAGGGAAGGAAGTAGCAATCATTGGCAAAGCCTTTTTGGACAGCAATGGCACAGCCGATTACACCTTTGGGGTTCTCTCAAGCGATCCCGATACGTTAAATTTCATGCCTTCGCTGAATGTGCGAGGCTATCAAATTTCCGTCATGCCGCTGACGCCGGAGCAGCTGCCGGATGAAGCTTCACTTCTTGATTATTTTGATGTCCTTGCCTTTAATGATGTAGCGACTTCGGATTGGAGCGAGCAGCAGGTGGCGGCCATTACAGGCTGGATCAGCAAGGGAGGCACGCTTATTCTCTCGGGAGGCGCAGGCTACAGCAAAACAGCGAAAGCTTTTGCAGCTATTGCGCCGGTTGAACCGGATGGCGGGACGGTGTCACAGCCGATTTCGCCTGAAATGGTGAACGCAGGTGAAGCGAAAAGCGCAAGCGCAGGTGATATGACGCTGTCGACAGGCAAGCTTGCCGCTGGGGCAACAAAGCTGTTAGGCGGGGAAACGCCGATTGCGGCCGAGCGCAAGCTGGGACTGGGCAAGGTGCTGTACATTGCCTTTGATCCCGCATTGGAGCCGATTGCTTCTTGGTCGGGAAGTGCCACGTTATATGCGAATTGGCTGCAAAGCTCGCTATTTCCAATGCAGCAGGGCTATACGAACGGCAATAATACGTATTGGAGCTTTCAACAGATCGTAGATGAGTTTCCCTCCATTTCACCGCCTAATTTTGGTCTCTTGCTTGTCATGTTTATCATTTATATGATTGTTGTAGCTCCGGTGTTGTATTTGGTGCTGCGAAGGGTAGACAAGCGGGAGTGGTCATGGTGGCTCATTCCGCTCATCTCCATCATTTGCGGTGCCGCTATTTTCTTCTTCGGTGCTGAAAATAAACGTTTTATGTCTACCCATTCGGTCCAAACGGTGCAATTATCTGGCCAAGGCCAAGGAGTTAAATCTGGTGCGTTTTCGATTTTCGTTCCGAATGGCGGTGAAGTAGCTGCCCGTTTCGATGAAACGCTTCCCCTAACACCTTATGCATCAGGCAGCAGCACTGGCGACTTGAATTTGCGCAGCGACAGCAGAGTGGTGAGCCTAGAAGGACAAACGACAGCTGAGTGGAAAAATGTAGAATATTGGTCGACACGCAAAGCCGTATTTGAAAATGTCCCGATGCAGGAGCAGGTCGGACAATTCAAGGTGTCCTACGAGAGCAGCAACGGGCAAATAGGTTATAAAATTAAAAATGACACCTTGATTGATTTAAATCAGGTGGTTGTAGTGATGAACGGCAGCAGCTATTCAATCGGTGATTTAAAGCAAGGCGAAGAAGGTTCTGTGCTCATTTCCAATAGTCCCAACACAGGCATGGGATATTTTAACTATGGCAGTCTGATATTCCCGTATCAAGGCGGCAGTCAGGATACGTTCAGCAGGCAGCGTACGATGGTTGATGCGTATTTCAATACAAACTACAGTTCCTCGACTATGCCAATGATTTACGGTCCGGTTGTGCTCGGATTCAGTGAAAATGAAGATGCATTGTTTACCGTTAATAACAATAAGGTGAAGGCTGCTAATTTGACGATGTGGGTGCAAAGCCTGGGTGAGATGGAGCCGGATGAAAACGGCCGCCTAATCGTGCCTGCAGGCTTTGTAAATCCCGTTATTGTTGAAAAAAGCGTCAATCGATTAGAGAATTTTGGGAACTCTACTTTTTCGATTGGGCAAGGTGAGCTGGTGTTGGAATACAGATTCCCTGAGCGTGAACAGCTGACATACGATCAATTGGACATTCACCTTGACCCTTCCCAATCCGGGCAAAATTTGAAGTGGCTCATTTGGGATGAAGCACAAGGCAAATGGCTGAAAGTAGCAGCGGAAATGGAAGATCCTTCGAATTATCTCATAGATGGCTTCAAATTGCGGATGAAGCTGATCGTTAATACCGATATAGAAACGAGAATGCCGCAAGTGGCAGTGGAAGGCGAGGTGGCGAAGCATGAATAAGGAAGAGCAGGCGCAAGTAAAAGTGGAGCATGAAGCGGGAGTTTCGCCCGAGCAGGATCAGGCAGTCGTTCCCATGATTGAAATTAAAGGACTCAGCAAGTCTTTTGGCTCATTTCATGCCTTAAAGTCGCTTGATTTGACGATTGCCAGAGGCAAAGTGTTCGGTTTTGTAGGGCCGAATGGCGCGGGGAAATCAACGACGATGTCCATTTTGGCTACACTGCTCTCGCCTTCGTCGGGCTATGCGAAAGTGGATGGCTTTGATGTGACGAAGCATCCGGCAGAAGTGAGAAAGCGGATTGGGTATATGCCGGATTTCTTCGGTGTTTACGACCAATTTAAAGCGGTCGAATATTTGCATTTTTATGGTGCCAGTTATGGTATACCCAAGAAGGAACGGGAAGAGCTCATTCCTCAGCTGCTTGAGCTGGTCAATCTCAGTGACAAGCGGGACGCTTATGTCGATACGCTGTCGCGCGGCATGAAGCAGCGGCTGTGCTTGGCGCGCTGCCTTGTGCATGATCCCGATTTGCTCATACTTGATGAGCCGGCTTCCGGTCTTGATCCGCGAGCGAGAATCGAAATGCGGGAAATTTTGCTGGAACTCAAGGCAATGGGCAAAACGATCATTATTTCCTCGCATATTTTGCCGGAGCTTGCGGAGATGGTTGACGAAATTGGCGTCATTGAGCATGGGCAGATGATTGCCCAGGGCAATGTGTCGGAAATCCAGAATCGGCTGCGGGTGAAGCGGATCTTATATATTCGGCTGCTGGAACGGCTGGAAGAGGCTGAGCAGTTTTTGCAGGAGCAGCCGCATGTGACGCGTCTGATGCGCGATGAGCGGGGCATCCATGTTCATTTTAGCGGACAGGATCTCGAACAGGCTGAGCTAATCAGCGAATTGATAGCTGCAGGCTATCGCATCGTTTCGTTTAGCGAAGGGCAGACGAATTTGGAAGATGTCTTTTTGGAAATTACGAGAGGAGGGGACGGCTTCGAATGAGAAACGATACCGTAAGCAAAGATTGGCGCAGCAAGCTGATCAATCCGGTGCTGGATAAGGAATTCCGATTGCGGATGCGGACGCCGCGCACGATGTGGACGCTGCTTGCCTATTTATTCGCCATTGGGTTGTTTGCCCTTAGCTCCATTTATTTGCTTAATATGAGCTCGGGCAATGCGGCCTCGTTTAATCCGAGCGAAAGCCGGATGCTGTTTTATTTTCTCAGCTTCGTCCAGCTCGGCCTCATTTCCTTTATGGCTCCGGGCCTCACGGCTGGCGTTATAAGCGGCGAGCGTGAACGGCAGACACTTAATCTGCTGCTTACGACGCAGCAAAGCTCGACGACGATTATTTTAAGCAAGCTGCTGTCTTCTCTAAGCTTTATGATTTTAATCGTCATTAGTACGCTTCCTGTATACAGCATGATCTTTCTGTTCGGCGGCATATCGCCGTCACAGCTGCTGCTCATCTTTTTCTTTTATTTATTTTTGATGATCGTCATAGGAGCCTTCGGCGTTTTGTTCTCCACCATCATCAAGCGGACGATGATTGCTGTTATTTTGACCTATGGCGTGACCTTGTTTTTGTACGCGGGCACAGCGCTCATTGGTTATGTAGCGCTAATGGTATCTATGCAGGTTTCAGGATACAGCGGTTCTAACGAATGGATCGCTCATATTTTCGCATGGAATCCAGCGGTGGCGATGTACAGCATTTTGGACCCTAACATAACCAGAGAAATCGTTTATACGGGATCTGGTTCAACAGCATCTGAACCGTTTCTGCAGCTCTGGCAGGAGTTTATGCTCATTTATCTCGTGTTGGCCGCTCTAGCCATTTGGTTAAGCATTCGCTACCTGCGTCCTCGTATGAAGCAAAGCGGGAAGTAACATATAAGAAGTCGGGTTTAAAGTAGGAGGGAGCGCAAATGGCGCCAAGCGGAAGCAGTCAGGCTAAAGAACAGCAGCAGCTTCCTGAGCTGCTATTGCCGGTGCGACTTAGATTAACGATGTTCACCATGTGCAAGCAAGGGCTAAAGGGCTTGCTTATAGGCAGCTCGGCAGGCTTGCTGCTGCTCGTCGCAAGCAGGCTGTGGCCGCTGCTTCATGCGCGGCCAGCGGCTGTGATTTTGGCGGCAGCGGGCCTGCTGGCGGGGCTGCTGTATGGTCTTTGGCGGCGCGCCTCGCTGCGCGATGCGGCGAGAGCAATGGATCGGCACGACACGGATGATGCCGTGTCGACTGCGCTTGATGGATGGCTGCGCCCGGCTGGGCAGCCATCCGCTATTGTGCTGCTGCAGCGGCAGGAGGCCATTGCAGCAGCGAAAGCTTATGCCGCTATGCTGAGCAAGCGGCTGCCTTGGCCCGCATGGCCGGCGTGGAAGCGGTCCGTGCTGGGGGTTAGCGCGGTATGGGCCATTTCCGCGCTTTTGCTCGTATGGGCGAATCCGCTGGATCATTTGGCGGAGGAGCGGGCCGCTGAGCGGCAGCAGCTTGAAGAGCTGCGGGAAGAGGCGGCTGCGCTCGCGGAGGAAGCGGAGCGGGCAGATGTGCCCGAGGAGGCGAAGCGGCAGCTTGCTGAGCCGCTTGAGAAGCTGCGCAGCAAGCTGGAGGAAAACGACAGCGACATAGAGGCGGCGCTTGCCGAGCTGGCCGAGGCGATGCGCGAGCTTGAGCAGACGGCGGAGCAGGCGTTGCAATCGGCGTCGCAGCTTGATGAGGCGGCGGAAGCGATGCAGCGCGAGCCCGCACTGAAACAGCTGGGAGCTGCGCTGCAGGACCGGCTGGAATCGGGGATGAGCGAAGCGATTAGCGATATGCGATCGGAGCTGCACAAGCTGACGCCTGAGCAGAAGGAGCAGCTGGCACAGGCGCTGGAGCAGCTTGCCGGGCAGCTGCCGCAAGACAAGGAGGCGCTCGCCTCCGCATTGGCAGAAGCCGCGGAGCAGGCGCGCAATCCCGAAGCGGAAGGTGACGCTTCGGGCGAGACGGAGGGCGGCGATGGCCTCGCCGCCCTAGAAGAAGCGCTGGCCGGCGAATTATCGCAGGCTCAGCTGGAACAGCTGGCTAGCGCAATGGCGAGCCAGCTTGGGCAAAGCGGACAGCCGCTTGCGGGCCAATTGGCTGCAAGCGGCGGCTCCGTGCCGCCGAGCTGGGCAGCGGCGGCCTCCGGCAATGGCTCGCCGAGCGGCAGCAGCGCTGGCGGAGCATCAGGCTCGCCGAGCGAGCCTGGATCGGGCGCGGCGCCGGGAAGCTCTGGCGCCTCCGGAAGCGGCGAGCCTTCATCCAGCGGTGCTGGGACAGGAGCCGGTGCAAGTCAAGGAGCAGGCGCTGGAGCCGGGTCTGGTCAAGGCCAGGGCGCTGGCAGCGGGCAAGGAGGCTTGCAAGGCGGTACCGGAGCGGGTGGACGAACGCTTGTAACAACGCCGCGTACGATGGCAGGCGAAGGCAATGTGCAGGAGGATGGCGGACCATCGACTGGCGGCCAGGAGCAAACGGGGGGCAAGTCGCCGATGATTGACGGAACGACACGCCCTTACGAGGAAGTATACAGCGAGTATGCAACCGAGGCGAAAAAAGCGCTTGGACGCTCCCAGCTGCCGCAGGCCATGCAGGATAAAGTAAAGCAATATTTCGACAACATACAGCCGAATCGATAAGGAGCGAGGTGGACAAATGATTGAATCCAAGGAACAGATTACACAGGCGGCTGAGCGTATAGCTGCTCTGAAAGAGGAAATTGGAAGTGTCATTGTAGGGCAAAAAACGGTAGTTGAGCAGCTATTATGGTGCATGCTGGCAGGAGGACATGCGCTGCTGGAAGGCATCCCCGGTCTCGGGAAAACAATGCTTGTCCGTACGGTTGCGGATACGATTTCCTTGCAATATTCAAGGATTCAATTTACGCCCGATCTTATGCCCGCAGATATTACGGGAACGACGCTGATTGATTTTACCGAGCAGGGCGCGGCGGGACGCAGCTTTCAGCCTGGACCGATCTTCGGTAATCTAGTGCTGGCCGATGAAATTAACCGTGCTACGCCAAAGACACAAAGCGCATTGCTTGAAGCGATGCAGGAAGGCACGGTGACAGCTGGCGGTGAAACTCGCCAGCTGCCGCGTCCTTTTTTTGTATTGGCGACGCAAAATCCAATCGAGCAGGAGGGGACATACCCGCTGCCGGAAGCGCAGCTTGACCGTTTCCTGCTCAAAATCGGCGTCAGCTATCCGACGCGCGAGGAGCTCAAAGAAATTGTGCTGCGGACAACGGCGGTAGCTCAGCGCCGCGCTGAGGTCAAGATGACTGCGGATGAGCTGACCGAGCTCCAAGTGTATGCCAAGCAAATTCTGGTTGCAGACGATGTGCTGGACATGGCGGTTCGGCTAGTGATGATGACGCATCCTGCAGAGGCAGATGCCCCTGACGATGTGAAGCGTTATGTCAGATTTGGCGCTGGACCGCGGGCGCTGCAAGCGATTGTGGCGGTCAGCAAGGTAAGGGCGCTTTGCAGCGGCAAGCTGCATGTATCGTGGAGCGACATTCGCGAGGTAGCTGTGCCAGCGCTTCGACATCGGGTCGTGCTCGGTTATGAGGCACAGGCAGCAGGCATAACGACGGATCAGATGACTGAATCCATCTTAAACGCATTGGAGCTGACAAGATGAATGGGCAAGGCAGCGGTTCTGGGAGCGGAGCCCGGGATTCAGCGTTCAGCGGCGCTTTAGCCAAGCTTTTTCCCGATACGTCCTTGCTGAATCGATTAGAGCGCATGAAAGTGGCTGCGGGCAGCCGAGTAAAGGGCACGATGGCTGGCAAGCGCCGCTCCAGCACGCTCGGCGGCTCGCAGGAGTTTGCAGACTATCGCCCTTATGCGCCCGGCGACGACATTCGTCGTCTGGATTGGAATGTATATGGGCGAACGGGCAGAGCATATATGCGGCAATATTGGGATGAGCAGGAGCTTACATTGCATGTGTACGTTGATATATCCCCTTCGATGAATTTTGGCGGCGAACAGGCCAATAAGCTGCGCTGCGCCTTGCAGCTCGCAGCTTGCGGCGGATACGCTGCACTGTCAGGCGAGGACCGCATTGCGGTAAAGCTGTTTGGCGGCCCAGCTCCGGCAGAGCTTCCAGCACTTCGCGGAAGGGGCTCCGCTGCGCGATTGTTTCATTTTTTGGCAGCGGCACTAGAGCAGGCAGCGGAGCAGCCGTCTTTTCACCCAGACGATGGGCTTAAGTCTTCTGCGATGGGTGAAGGGACAGCAGCTATGCAGCAGCAGGCGGCAGCTTTGACCATGCGGGAAGCTATTGCGCAGGCTGGGCAGCTCCCGCATCGCACGGGCGTTACTTGGATTGTGTCCGATGCGATGTATGAAGCGGGCATTGAGAATACGCTGCTCAGCCTGCTTGCTGCTCGGCAACAGGTCGTTTTTCTCCATTTATTGAGCCCTGAAGAGCTAAATCCGTCTTTGACAGGCGAGCTGAATTTGCTTGACAGTGAACTCGGAACGGGCAAAGAGGTTGCTTTAGGCAGTCGTTTGCTGGAACAATATCGCGATACGGTGAACAAATATTGTAATGAGCTCAAGCAGCTTTGCGCCGAGCGCGGAGCCCTTTATTTTTTTATTGACACGAGCAAGCCAATGGAACAAACGATTCAGCATACGCTGCTTCGCGCTGGTGTGCTGCACAGCCATAGTTAAAATTGAACTGGAACTAATAATGAGGAGCAACTTAGAACTCAGGTGAAAGGAGGAGGGAAAATGCAGCTGCTATCGCCGCTATCTGCATTATTCGGCTTGGCGCTTCCAGCTATTGTTTTAATGTATTTATTCAAGCGCACGTATATGGATACCGAAATTGCGAGTCATATGCTGTGGAATCGCATGCTGCGCGAGCAGGAGGCGAATCGTCCGTGGCAAAAGCTTCGTACACGGCCGCTTATGCTATTGCAGCTTCTCGCAGCTGCTATATTAGTGCTTGCGCTCATGCAGCCGTATCTCACGACAGATAGCCGCAGCAGCAGTCATACCGTCATCGTACTTGACCGCTCGGCAAGCATGACGGCGGTTATGCCTGGCGGAAGCTCGCAAGTCAGCCTGCTGTCCGCCGCTGTACAGCAGGCGGAGCTATGGCTGAACGAGCAGCCGAAAGGGGAGCTTATCACTTTGCTTGTAACGGGCGAGCAGCCCCGCATTATTTTGTCCAAGGAAACGGACCATGAGCTCGCGGTGCAGCAGTTGAAAACCATTACGCCAGATTTCGGTACACAGGACAACGTAGCAGCTTTATCGCTAGCCGACTCGCTGCTTGCGAATGAACAAGGCGGTCAGATATTGCTGCTCTCCGATGGCAGGTGGCAGGACGCAGACTCCGTTAACCTGCTGACCCTTCATGCGAAGCTTGAGCAATTCAAGCTTTCTGCCCCGCAAGCTGGCAGTAATAATAGCGCTATTTTGTATTTTGGCATTCATGCAGCAGTTGGGGAAGACGGCAAACGTGCAGGCATAGTGACCCTGCGAAATGACAGCCTTGCATCTAAGCAGCTTGAGCTTGCCGTATATGCGGACAAGGAATCAGAGCCAGCAGTGAAGAGGTCGGTCAAGCTTGAGGCTGGGGGCTGGACGAGCGTAGATATTAACGGTCTGCCGGAAGAAGCTAGCTATTATACCGCCAAAATCAGCGGAGCGACCGATGATTATGCCGCTGACAATATCGCCTACCAGTTTCCGATCGTGTCTAAAGCGCAGCAGGTGCTTTTAGCTACATCAGGCAACTTGTTTTTGGAAAAAGCGCTCCAGCTCGCCGGCGTAAAAACGATAAAGGTTGATCCTGCGCAGTATGTTCCTTCTGATGAACATGTTAAGGACATCGACTGGGTCATTATGGATGGCGACACAGCAAAGCTTCGAACGGACAAAAGCTGGCAGAAGTTGTTTTCCTCCAAGCCTGTCTGGTATATCGACCATCCGGAAGCGACCGAGGAAGAGACGGCTTCGCCTGCGAATAGCAGGGTGGCGCTGACCGAGCATCCCGTTACCGCCTATCTTTCATTTGAAGATACCCATATCGGACGGATGGTGAAGGCGAAGGATGCCGGGAGTTGGGGAGAAGCGATTGTTACATATGGCGGCTTGCCAGCCATTTATGCTGGCTCGATGCAAGGAAGGCCGCAGCTGCGCTTTACCTTTGACATGCAAAGCAGCGATTTGCCGCTGCGGCCGGAGTTTCCCGTGTTAATCGTGCAGGCTGCGGATTGGATGAGCGGAGGGAGTCAGGCACAGCTTGGGACGGCGGATGCCGGAAGTACGCTCCAGCTTGCTTTTTTAAATGAGACAGTTAGTGCCAAGTGGGAAATGATCGAAGCCCTAGGCGGTTATAGCGAAAAATCACTGCCCGACAGCAAGCTGGCTGCCGCGCTTGCAGCGCAAGAGCCAGCAGTCGCCCCGGCGGTTCCGGGTTTGTACCGTTTAATCGAGCAAGATGCAGAAGCGGAAACGATCGGTCAGAGGATGCTTGCTGTAACAGCGGCTCCCTCCGAAAGCGCATCGATGTCCGCAGCTTCCGAAATCAAGCCGCTTGCCGCTGGTTCAACTGAGACAAGTCAAAAGTTGGCTGATGCGGGGTTGGCTTTGGGAAGTGTGGAGACGGCAAATGCTGCAAACGCTTTTGCCGTATGGCTCGCGCTTGCACTGCTTTTGCTGATGCTGGTGGAATGGGAGGTGTATAGGCGTGGGAATGCAGGCTAATTCGCCTTGGGCGCTCCTTCTTCTCATTCCGTGGGCAGTGGCGGTTTGGTGGATGATTCGAGGTACGCTGCGACTGCAAGGCACTCGTAAAAAGATAGCCATAACGCTGCGTGCATTTATTCTGCTGCTCGTCATTGCGATTGCTGCAGGTGTGCAGCCATACTTGCGTATCGAGCAGCGTAACGTTATTTTTGTAGCAGATCGTTCCGCATCCGTCAATGCCGATGCCGCTTTAGGTGAGTGGATTGCCAAAGCCTCGGCGGCGAAAGACGAAGCCGACCAGAGCGGAATTGTGTCCATTGGACTAGATGCCGCCATCGATAAAGTGCTCTCGCCTGATCAGCTTCCGAGTGCGGAACGATATACGTTTCGATCAGGCGTGAATGAAAACTTCACGGATCTGTCTCAGGCGCTGCGCCTTGCGTCAGGCATGCTGCATGAAGCCGGGGGCGGCAAAATCGTGCTGCTCTCCGATGGCGCGGAAAATGCCGGAAGCATGCTGCGCCAAGCGGAGCTGCTGGGGCATGCAGGCATTGAGGTGGATGTCGTTCCGTTAGCTGCCCCGCAGCGTGTGGACGCCTCGCTCGAAGCGATGGACGTTCCGCAAACGCTGCGTCAAGGCGAGAAATTTACGTTTGAATTTACGATTAACAGCACATCATCAGGTACGGCCAAGCTGAGGCTCTACGAAGACAACCGCGAGCTGTCGACAAGCGAAATCGTGCTGGAGCCGGGCGAAAATCGTTTTGCGCTGCAAAGCGCTGCGCTGGAACCGGGCTTTCACCGTTTTCGGGCTGAGCTGTATGCAGAAGGGGATGAACGTGAGCAGAACAATACTGCTTATGCGTTCAGCAGAGTCAGCGGCCCGCCCGCTGTGCTCATTGTGGAAGGTGTGCCGGGCTCATCAGGCAATGTGGAGGCAGCTTTGAAAGCTTCGCTCATTCGTTACGAGACGATACCGCCTGAGCGGCTGTCTGTACAGCTGGCTTCATATGCCGCCTATGACAGCATTATTTTAAACAATGTTTCAGCAACCCGCATTGCGGCTAAACCGATGGAGTGGCTTGGCAAGGCGGTCAGCGATTATGGCATTGGCCTAGTCATGGTGGGTGGCGACAACAGCTTTGGCTTGGGAGGCTATTTCCAAACGCCTATAGAGAAGGCGCTGCCGGTCTATATGGATTTGAAGGGGAAGCGCCAACTGCCCTCGCTCGGCTTGATTTTGGTAATTGACCGTTCCGGCAGTATGGTCGGCGGCAAGCTGGAGCTGGCGAAAGAAGCGGCAATGCGGACGATCGAGCTGATGCGCCCAGAAGATTCAGTAGGCGTAGTCGCCTTCGACTCGACGCCTTGGTGGATCGTGGAACCGACCAAGCTGACGGATCGCGAGGAGGTTTTGGATAAAATCCAGAGCATTCAGGCCGATGGGGGCACGGAAATTTTTCCGGCGCTCGATACCGCTTATAACAAGCTGCTGGAAATGGATGCACAGCGCAAGCATATTATTTTGCTCACCGATGGGCAATCGGCTTCCAACCCGGGTTATGCTGCGCTGACACAGGGCATGGTGGACAATAAAATGACGATGTCTACAGTTGCAGTCGGCGACGGTGCGGATCAGGTGATGCTGGAGCAGCTTGCGAAGCAGGCGAAGGGACGGTTTTATTTTACAAATGATGAAAGCACGCTTCCGGCTATTTTCAGCCGTGAGACGGTGCTAATGTCGCGAACCTATATTGTGGAGCAAAATGCTCCGCCGCTCGTCGGGCAAGCCGGAAGCTGGTCGTCGATGTGGCAAAATGGCGTGCCGAACTTGCAGGCGTACATCGCAACGACAGCGAAGGAAACGGCAGAGGTCGCGCTGCTGTCGCCGCAAGGTGATCCGATTTTGGCGCGCTGGGCGTACGGTTCAGGACGAACGGTAGCCTGGACGAGCGACTTGACTGGGAAATGGTCACGAGACTGGGTGCAGTGGGGCGCATTGCCGAATGTGCTCGCCGAGTGGATTAAGTGGACGTTTCCCCAGTTTGAGAGCACGCCTTATTCCGCAACAGCTGCGCTTGATGGTCGAGAGGCTATGCTGCGCTTGCGCACCGAGGGCAGTGATACAGCTGCTAAGCTGTCGGCTGTAGTCACGGATGAAGCAGGCGAAAGCACGCCGCTTTCGCCGCTTCCAGCAGCTCCGGGCGAATATGCGGCAAGCCTTCCAATATCGAAGCCGGGCGTGTATTTAATGCAAGTGAATGAACAGAGCGCTGCAGCGGGCGGAGCAGAAGCGCCCAATACGGGTAGCACGACGACGGGTTTTGTCATCCCCTATTCGCCCGAGTATCGATTGACGGGTGAAAATGGAGCAGAAGCGCTGCAGCAGCTTGCTGACGCTACAGGCGGACGCTTGCTGTCGCTGGACGCGCCGCAGGAGGCTTACCGCTTCAATCCAGTAGAGTCCAGGCAGCCTTATGATTGGACCCGTGAGCTGCTCCTATTAATTTTGTTGCTATGGCTGGTCGACATTTTACTGCGCCGCTTGTCGCTGCCTTGGCAGCGGATCGGGCGGATGCTTTTGGCGAGACTTGGGCTCGTAGGTGGACGTTTGCAGAGGAATGAGCCAGCCGCCGCTCCGTCAGGTGCGATGAGCAGGCTGCAGCAGCGGAAAAGCCGCACCGCTGGCTTTTATGGTGAGCGAGCGGATACAACTGACGTGGCTCCAACTCCAACCTCGCCAGCATCTGGTCAGGTGAAGGGAGCGAGTGGAGCGCTTAATGGCATTCAGGGAGCTTCGGCCAATACGTCGCAAACGGCAAGTCGTCCGTCTCGAGCACAGGCTCCGAAGCCAGATGGTCGAGGCCAGGCGGGTAAGCAGCAGCGAGAAATGCTAGACTCACAGGCTAATGCTTCAGGCAACAGCAGCCAGCCGTCAGCCCCTCCTTCGAACCCAGAGACAAAGCAGGCTGATGGTCAGGTAACGGTCAATCGTCTGCTTGCCGCCAAGAAGCGCGGTAAGCGGTAGCATTTTTGAACGGATGCGAGGCTAAAATGTTGGTATTGTTTAGAGGAATGGACAACGGCGGCGTCGAAAGTTACAATGCACATAAACGATTTTTTCTGAGGAGCTGACGTAACGATGTATAACGAAATCACGCCGGAGCAAGTTGAAGCGCGTCTGAATAATAAGGAAAAGTTTCATTTAATCGATGTTCGTGAGCTTGATGAGTGGGTAGAGGGACATATTGCCGAAGCAGCTCATTTGCCATTGTCTGAAATTCAGGAGCGTTTGGATGAGCTGCCTAAGGATGAAAATATCATTTTCGTATGCCGCAGCGGCGGACGCAGTGGCAAAGTATGCGACTTCCTCGCGCCACAGGGCCACTCCGTGACCAATATGACGGGCGGCATGCTCGCATGGCCGGGAGCCATCGTTACTGGAGCGTAGCATAAAGCGTTAAAATCAAAAGCAGCTTTGCAACCGGATGTTAGCGGATTGCATGGCTGCTTTTCACTTTTTCCGATTCGGAAAAAAGGCATTGATCATGATATAATAAAAATTAAACGGAGCTGATCCTTCATGAATCTGATAAATCCAAGAAATGATTTTTTGTTCAAACGCATTTTTGGGAGTGAAGAGAATCGCGATGTCCTACTAACCTTTTTAAACCGAACATTTGATGAGGCTGGCAGGCCCCCCATTGACAGAGATTATTTTGCTCAACCCTTATACAGATAAGGACTCTCCGCGCGACAAGCAATCCATTCTGGACATTCGAGCCAGGACAACTGAAGGTGAAATTATTAATGTTGAAATGCAGCTTTTTAATAAATATGATACGGAGAAAAGAACGCTTTTCTATTGGAGTAAGCAATACTCTGGGCAATTGCAGGAAGGGCAGCCGTATAGCCAACTGAAACGGTGCGTGACTATTAATATTTTGAACTACGCCTTGCTGCCGAATGATTTGTATCATAACGTATTTCATCTGCGGGAAGATCGAACCGGAATTTCGCTAATTGACGATATTGAAATTCACTTTCTAGAGCTGCCGAAGCTAGACGAACAAGCCATTTCCATTGAGGAAGGCGGACTTGTGAACTGGTTGTTATTTCTGAAAGGTGCAGATCAATCCAAATGGGAGGTGTTAACGATGAATGAACCGGTATTAAGAAAGGCCATGGATACGCTGGAATTTTTGAGTCAGGATTTAGAAGCACGAAGACAATATGAAGACCGTCAGAAGTATCTGCATGATGAGGCGTCGATGTATGAAGCAGCTAACTCAAGAGGGCGTGCTGAAGGAAAAGCAAGTGGGAAGGCAGAGGCGAAAAAGGAAATTGCCAGAAAGCTTCTTACTCTTGGAGTTGAGCTATCCGTCATCATCGAAGCATCCGGTCTAACTGAGAAAGAGATCATTGATTTAAAGTCGTTGTAGTTAAAAATAGAGACGAGCGGACCCATGGCGGTCGGCTCGTTTTGTCTTTAAGGAGTTGTTTTTACAAAAAAATCGTCAATTGACTGTATAAAAAGTACAGACCGCCTTTTATGACGGTCCGAGAGATAAATTTATGAGGTTACCGTAACATACCAAGTCCAAAGAAGAACTCCGCTGGTACTGTAGCCACGGACTGTTGCGCTACCAGTATTTATTGCGGTTAGCCATCCAGATGATGATACTGAAACAACAGATGTTCCTGATGCAACAACATAGTTATTTGCACCAATGAGTAACGTAGAGTTTCCTTTTTTCAAAGTTGTAAAGGTTGTTCCAGCTGCGGAAACCGTTGTTGGAGCTAATAATGCGAAGCTTGAAAAGGATGCGAGTGCTAAGGTTGTGGCGAGAAAAATTTTCTGAATGGATTTTTTTATTTGAACCTCTCTTTTAATTAATTTACTTAAATGGTAATAATGAGTAAATTCAAGTTAATCATACATTATGATTTTCTGCTTGCATAGAGGTGTATATTGTCGAACTAAGACTATTAATTACGAGCACGTTTGTTTCTGTTTAGTTGAGTGCGACTCTGTTTAAAGAGGCTATATTAGGCGGCAGTAAACACATGCCCACAAATAGCGCAACAAAGCTTGATTGGCGAGTTCGACTCGGATATGACGTGAAGATTACTTTTCCATCGTCGTTTCAATCCACGCACTCACATAGAGTGCGACGAACACATTTTGCAGATACACTCCCAAAAAGTTGTTTCAATCCACGCACTCACACAGAGTGCGACTACAACGTACCGTAAACTGGCACTGTATATCAAGTTTCAATCCACGCACTCACACAGAGTGCGACACCAGCGGAAGAAAAACGCTGTTTGGTTGTCCAAGGTTTCAATCCACGCACTCACACAGAGTGCGACAATGAAGTATTTCATCTATGCAACAGATAATGAGTTTCAATCCACGCACTCACACAGAGTGCGACATCCTGCCACTCGCCGCTGCAGGAATACGGTCGATGTTTCAATCCACGCACTCACACAGAGTGCGACGCGGAAACAGGCTTTACCGTAATTCGTGGAGTGAGGTTTCAATCCACGCACTCACACAGAGTGCGACACGTGATAACGAGTTGTGGTTGAGCGAGCAGCAGTTTCAATCCACGGACTCACACAGAGTGCGACAAGATATGCTCCTTTATGAGCAGGACACGGGTAAAGTTTCAATCCACGCACTCACACAGAGTGCGAAGCGGAAAATTACATAATTTATTCCATAATCGCATTAATGCTGTATTTTTTCAACAATATCAATGAAAGAAAAATCAACCGAGATATTGACTTTTACCGAAATATCAAATTTTCGTCATGATTCGACAAAATCTGAGGTGCGAGTGACCTAGGGATTTTATGTGAGCTTCACATTCGCACCAAAAAAACGACCGTGAAGTATTAGGTCTATCGAAATAAAATGCATATGTAAAACGTTTTTAAACAGGTTCTACCTTTACTCGAAATAAGAGCTGCCTTCAAAGGGTGGCAACGTCTGCTCACACTTGTTTATGCTTGATCTATATTGCCCACTCAGCCTGTACACATGTTGGCCCCATGCCGTACATATGATGATAGTAAGTCTTTAAATCATTAAGATCATTTTGAATTGATCTACTATATTGCGGCAGTTGGTGTAATAGAAGGGCGAAAGGGCGGATGTGTCATTGGAACAGCGGCATAATGAGAGTGAAAATAGCGTGACTTTGCAATATGCAGTGGGCGGCATGAGCTGTACAGCATGCGCGGCACGGATCGAGAAAGCTGTGGGCAAAATGGAAGGCGTACAGTCGGTTGCCGTCAGCTATCCGGCAAGATCGGCTTGGGTGCAGTTTGTGCCTGGGCGGATACGGTCTGAGGACGTTATGGCGAAAATCGGACATATCGGCTTTCAAGCATCGGCAGCTGAGCACAGCAAAGAACAATGGAAGCAGGAGCGCAGCGCTCTCGGCCTCCGGCTAATGATCTCGCTGCTGCTTACACTGCCGCTGCTTGCTGGCATGACCCAGCATCTCCCGCTGCTAAGCGGGCTTTCCATTCCGGCTTGGCTGCTGCATCCATGGCTTCAGCTCGCACTAGCTACGATAGTTCAATTCGTCATTGGGCTGCCTTTTTATATCGGTGCTTACCATGCGCTGCGTTCGCGAGCAGCGAATATGGACGTGCTAGTCGCAGCAGGAACGTCTGCTGCCTATTTATACAGCCATTATATTGTTTTCTCACGCCTTCCGACTGGAGAAACGCTTGTCGCCGGGCATACGCTGCCGCTTTATTTTGAAACCTCTGCTGTCGTTATTAGCGCGGTGCTGCTCGGCAAATATTTGGAGATGACAGCTGCATCGCGGGCGCAGGATGAGGCGGGCGGGTACAGCCAATTGCAGGTGCAATCCGCAACTGTAGAACGGTCAGGCCAGTGGGTCAGTGTACTGACCGCTTTCATATGGGAAGGCGAGATTGTGCGCATTGCACCGGGGGAGACGGTCCCGGTTGACGGCGTTTTAACGAGCGGAGAAACCGATATGGATGAATCGCTGCTGACAGGAGAAAGCTTGCCGGTCGTTAAACGAGCGGGAGACCGAATTTGGGCAGGAACAACGAATGTGGGAGCAATGCAACGCATCCGTACAACGGCTGCGGGACATGCGACGTTGCTCAGCCGCATTAGCGAGCTGCTTCGTCAGGCGCAGCGCTCCAAATCAGCGATTCAGCAGCAGGTGGACCGGGTGGCCGCGTGGTTCGTTCCAGCGATGCTTGCCCTTTCGGCTTTCACCTTTATGCTTTGGCTGGTGCTGCTGGAACCTGGCAATTGGCATCAAGCTTTCCGCTGCGGGGTCGCTGTTATGCTTGCTGCCTGTCCTTGTGCACTGGGGCTTGCCGCGCCTATTTCACTGGTTATTGCTTCTGGCCGCCTAGCAAAGCTGGGCATTGTGCTCAAACAGGCCGGGGCGCTGGAGCGGCTTGCGCGGCTTAATACGCTGCTGTTAGACAAAACCGGAACGCTCACCGAAGGTACCCCGCAAGTTAGCGCCGTATGGGCTGCGCCGACTCAGACGCGCTCGGTCGTGCTTCGTTTGGCTGCAGCCGCTGAAGCGGGTTCCGCCCATCCGCTAGGGCAAGCGATAGGACGTGAAGCGGGGAGAGTAGGATTGACGCCGCCAAGCGCGCTTAATATGGTTTATTTTCCCGGCAAAGGCGTTCAAGCAGTAGTTGAGGGAAGAAGCATAGCCGTCGGAAATGCAACCTTTGCGAAAGCCGAGCAGTGGAAAGCGAATGCGGAGGCCGCCGCAGCTGTAGCTAATTTTTGCACCGAACGGGAAAAAAGAGGAGAAACGCTCTTATATGTTGCAGCAGATGGACTGCTCATTGGGTGTATTTCACTTGCGGATCGGGTTAAACCTCATTCTTTTGCTGCCGTTCAGCAGCTCCAACGATATGGACTGCAGGTGATGCTCGCAACAGGCGACCACCAAATTCCTGCCCAAAATGCCGCTCGCCAAGCAGGCATTACGCAAGTGTACGCCGGATTGCTGCCTGAGCAGAAGCTGGAGCTGGTAGAGCAGCTGAAACGTTCGGGCAAACGGGTCGGCATGGCTGGCGACGGCTGGAATGATGCACCGGCGCTTGCTGCTGCCGACGTGGGCATTGCGATGGGCAATGGTACGGAAGCGGCCCTCGCTGCCGGACATTTAACGCTGCTTCAGCCGCGCATGACTGCGATTGTTGATGCACTTGGCATAAGCCGGCTCACGGTGCGCAATATTAAGCAGAACTTGCTGCTTGCTTTCCTATATAACAGCAGCATCGTGCCGTTCGCCGCGTTCGGTCTGCTTGAGCCATGGATGGCAGGGGCAGCGATGGCGCTTAGCTCCGTGTCGGTAGTCGGAAATGCGATGCGGCTGAGCTATATTTTGCGGCGGCACAAGCAGCTCCCTGCCTAGTCCAAGGTGGACAAATACGGAAAAACGATGGTATAGTTACTACGTCTAACCTACATAATGATGAGGGCCAGCGCCAAGCAGGGATACCGCATTTTCGGCACAGCTGCCGCGAATGCTTTTTTTTATGCCTGATTAGCCTGAAAGAGCCCTCCGCTTGGAGAGAACAAACCATTTTAGAGGAGTGTATACGAGTAATGAAAGTTAAAATGAATGCCATGCTGAAAACAAGCCTTGCCATTTGGCTGATTGCTATGCTGACGCTGCTTGCCGCTTGCGGCGGTGCGGTGAATAATAGCAAGGAATCTGCTGCACCATCTATCGCACCATCCGCTGCTCCGTCTGCAGAGACAGGCGCCGCATATCCGCTCACCGTAACCGACGCAACGGATACCAAGCTGACCTTTGAGCAAGCGCCTGAAAAAATTGTGACGCTTGTGCCAAGCGAGACAGAAGTTGTGTTTGCTGTAGGAGCGGGCAAGCAGGTAGTCGGCGTGGATCAGTACAGCAACTATCCAGAAGAAGCGAATGACATTGAGAAAATTGGCGATATGACGACCAATATTGAGGCTGTCGTGAAGCTGAATCCAGATCTCGTGCTTGCATCCTCCAGCATGAATGGAGATGCGGTTGCCAAGCTGCGCGAACTGAATATTCCGGTATTTGCCTCCGATTCGAAAACATATGGCGAAACCATTGCCCATATTGAGACGGTCGGCCAAATTTTGAACCATGTGAAGGATGCCGAAGCGGTTGCTGAACATATGCGTGATGTGATGAACCAGGTCATGAATGCGGTGAAGGATGCGCCTGCGAAAAAGGTGTATTTGGAGTTTAGCCCTGGCTATACGGCAGGATCAGGTACTTTTTTGGATGAGCTGCTGACAATGGCGGGAGGCACCAATGTAGCGGGCTCGAAGGAAGGCTGGTACGAAGTCAGCGCTGAAGAGATCGTGAAGCAAAATCCGGAAATCATCATTTACCCGGATATGAAGGTGAAACCGAACCCCATCGTTACAGCGTTGGACAGCCGGGCAGGCTGGAACGTCATTGACGCGGTGAAAAATAAGCAGGTTATCGCGGTTTCGGAAGATCCGCTCGTTCGTGTAGGCCCGCGGCTTGCCGATGGCTTGCTGGAAATTGCGAAGGCTGTTCATCCAGACCTCGTTAAATAGCGGATGAGACATCAATGGTTAGGCTACGGAGGAGCAGCAGTGCTCCTTCTTGCTGTTTCTATTATCGCGAGCTTGTCGATTGGCTCCGCAGGTATTTCCTTTACTGATGTGTGGGGCATTTTGCTGCATCAGCTGCCATGGCTTAGAGATCAGCCGGTTAGCTGGAGTGAAGGTGAAATTGCTATTGTTACTCAGGTGAGGCTGTCACGGGTGCTGCTGGCGGTGCTTGTAGGCGCTTGTCTCGCACTGGCGGGCAGCGGGTTTCAAGGTGTGCTGCGCAATCCACTCGCCGATCCTTATACGCTCGGGGTTGCTTCGGGCAGCTCAGTCGGTGCTGCGGCATTGATTTTATTCGGCTATCAGGCGGCAGTAGGCATTTGGACGATTCCGATCGTCGCTTTCATAACGGGAATTGCGACGCTATTGGTCGTTTTCTGGCTAGCGCGAAGCTCGGCCGGACTGCAGTTGGAAACGCTTATATTATCCGGCGTTATTATCCAGGCCTTTCTGGGAGCTTTCGTATCCTTCATGGTCTCGCTTTCCAATAGCGTAGTAAACCAGATTTTGTTTTGGCTAATGGGCTCGCTGGCGATGAAAAGCTGGGCGAACGTCTACATGCTTATTCCTTTTCTTATTATTGGGGTTATTGTGCTTATTGCCTATGCGCAGCATTTGAATGTTTTTCTGCTTGGCGAGGGGCAGGCGGCACATTTAGGCATTCGCGTAGAGCGTACAAAGCTGATTGTGCTGGCTTGCTCGACGCTGCTCACGGCTGCTGCCGTATCGGTGGCTGGTGTGATTGGCTTCGTCGGCCTCGTCGTACCGCATGTGATTCGCCTGATCGTTGGGCCGGATTACCGCCTGCTCATTCCACTGTCCGCATTTGGCGGCGGCATATTTGTGCTCTGGGCCGATACACTTGCCCGCATGGCGCTAAGTCCGAAGGAAATTCCGCTAGGCGTAGTAACTGCGCTGATTGGTGCGCCATTTTTCGCTTATTTACTGCATCGGCGCAAGCGGCTGGAAGGAGGGGCATAATGGCTGTTATGCTTGAAGCACGCCAGCTTGGTACGACGATACGCGGGCGAAAAGTGCTGAATGACGTAACCTTTTCCTTTCAAAAAGGGTATACATATGGCATTATCGGCCCCAATGGCGTTGGGAAATCCACCTTGCTGAAGCTGCTTTCCGGCGTATTGCCTCCTTCGCAGGGTGATATTTTTCTAGAGGGGCGCAGTATTGCCGCCTATTCACGCAAGGAGGCAGCACGCAAGCTTGCTGTGCTTCAGCAGGGTGTGCTTCCGCCAGTAGGTTTTACAGTTCGTGAAGTAATTGAAATGGGCCGGTTTCCTTATCAAAATTGGTTCGGTAATGAAGCAAGCGATTCCGCGCCGATCATTAATCAGGCAATCGCAGCAATGGGGCTTGAACAGCTGGAGCAGCGCAAAATGGCTGAGCTAAGCGGCGGCGAACGGCAGCGCGTCGCGCTAGCCAAGGTGATGGTACAGCAAGCAGAAGTCATCTTGCTGGACGAGCCTACGACCTATTTGGATATCGGCTACCAAATTCAATTGCTCGATACGGTAAAGAGCTGGCAGCGTGAGCAGGGCATTACCGTTGTAACCGTGCTGCATGATTTAAATTTAGCCGCTTTATATTGCGATGAAGTGCTGGTGCTGCATAAGGGCAGCATCGCAGCATTGGGCAAACCGCAGCATATTTATACGACGGAGCTGATTCGCGAGGTATACGGCGCTGAGGCTTCGATTATGAATCATCCGTTAACAGGGGCGCCGCAAATTTTGCTTGCGCCCAATGTAAGAATAAACAATGGGGAGCTGGAATGAAGGGATGAAAGAAGAATTATGCATGCTGCTGGCGAACGCAATTGGGAGAATCCCGGCATTTAATGAACAGGAAGCGGAGGCGGCAAGACGCCATTCGGACCAATTAACGAAGCCGCCGGGCAGCTTGGGCAAGCTTGAAGATGTGGCCTGCCAGCTCGCCGGAATTTCGGGGGAGCGCTGGCCTGATATGGAGCGCAAAGCGGTCATTATTATGGCTGGCGATCACGGCGTTTGCGAGGAAGGGGTCAGTGCCTTTCCACAAGCGGTAACCCCTCAAATGGTGCTTAATTTCTTGAATGGCGGCGCAGCCGTCAATGTACTCGCCCGGCAGGCGGGAGCTGACGTGTATTGCGTTGATATTGGCGTGAACGCGGAGCTTGAGCATCCGAATCTTTTAAGCCGCAAGGTCATGTATGGAACCGCCAATATGGCCAAAGGCGCTGCGATGACGAAAGAGCAGTCCATTAGAGCTATTTTGACAGGGATAGAAGTTGTGGATGAGCTTTACAAAAAAGGCTATCGCGCCTTTGCAATAGGAGAAATGGGCATCGGCAATACGACGGCAAGCGCAGCAATTATGACGGCACTGACAGGGCTTGCGCCCGAAGAAACCGTTGGCAGAGGAACAGGCATTAATGATGAGGCTTGGAAAAATAAAGTCGCGGTTGTTAAACGGGCTATCGCGGTTAATGCACCAGACACGCTCGATCCTTTTGACGTGCTGATGAAGCTGGGTGGTCTAGAAATCGCTGGGCTGGTAGGCGTTATTATTGGAGCGGCAGCCAATAGCTGTCCGGTCGTTATTGACGGCTATATATCCTCGGTAGCAGCCTTAGTAGCATCGCGTATTTCCGATAAAACGAAGCCATGCATGATCGCGTCCCATCTTTCCTATGAGCAGGGTCATGCGAAGCTGCTGAAAGCCGTGGGCTTAAGCCCGATGATTCATATGGATATGCGGCTCGGAGAAGGCACAGGTGCGGTATTATGCTTCCATTTTATCGATGCCGCATTAAAGCTCATGCAGGAAATGGCTACTTTTGAAAGTGCAGGGGTATCGAAAGCGTAGGTGAAGCTGTAATGGCAATATTAGTAACAGGCGGTACGCGCAGCGGCAAAAGCTTATTCGCCGAGCAGCTCGCGATGAGGCTTGGCAAAAAGGGCATTTATATGGCAACAAGCCGTATTTGGGATGAGGAAATGGCTGAGCGCGTAAATAGGCATCAGCAAAGTCGCGGCACAGGAGATTTTGAATGGGAAACGGTGGAGGAGCCGCTTGAGCTGGCCGAATTGCTGGAGAAGCAGGCACGGGCAGCCGCAGCTATGGCGTCAGTTGGAGAACAGCCGCCAGTTGTGCTTGTAGATTGTCTGACTCTGTGGTTGACAAACGCTTTGATGGCAGCAGAGGAGCAGGCAGGACAAGCCGGCACAGAAGCAGACGAGCAGCTGCACCACCAGACGGAAGCACTCATTGGCGCTATTGCTGCTTATCCTTATCCGCTCGTAATCGTTACAAATGAGGTAGGGGCGGGTATTGTACCTGCCTATCCAATGGGCCGAAAATTTCGCGATGAGGCAGGAAGGCTGAATCAGCGGGTGGCCGCGGTTTGCGATAAAGTATTTCTTGTAACAGCTGGCATTCCAATTGAGCTCAAGGCAGCGGCTTTCCGCTGGGAGCAGTTATGATTTTCTATTCCTTGCCGGACATGCTGTGGCTGACCGCCGCAGCTATTCTGGTCGATTGGATCGTTGGCGATCCAAAATGGCCCACACATCCCGTCATTTGGATCGGCAGGCTCATTGCTTGGCTGGAGCACAAGCTGCGCAGGAGCGATAAGGCCGAATCCTCCAAGCTCCTCAGACTAAAGGGCACCTTGTTAATGCTCATAACATTAGCCATTTCATATGTCGTCATGTGGGGAGTCGTCGCGGTCGCTTCGCTTATCCATCCTTGGCTCGGCTATGCGGTGACCATTTGGTTTATATCGACGACTATCGCAGTCAAAGGGTTAAAACAGGCAGCGATGCTCGTCTATATGCCGTTAATAGCAGGAAACCTTCAGGAAGCGCGCAAATATGTCGGCTACATTGTCGGACGCGATACGGACAAGCTGGATGAATCGGAAGCTGCCCGTGCTGCTGTGGAGACGGTGGCGGAAAATACAGTCGATGCGCTTGTCTCGCCTATCTTTTTCGCTTTAATAGGAGGAGCACCGCTTGCTATGCTGTATCGGGCGGCAAATACGCTTGACTCTATGGTCGGTTACCGCAATGATAAGTATATTGATTTCGGCTCGTGCTCGGCACGAACCGATGATGTGCTCAATTATATACCCGCCCGGTTGACGGGAGCTCTGCTCGCGTTGTCGGCTTGGCTGCTGCCAGGCATGTCTGCCAGGCGCTCGGTCGCTGCGATAAGAAAATTCGCCCATCGGCATCCGAGCCCAAACAGCGGCATTCCTGAATCGGCTGTTGCCGGGGCGCTCGGTATTGAGCTGGGCGGACTCAATTATTATTTTGGCGCGCCTAGCGAACGTGCGAGAATGGGAGAGCCTATGCGCCCATTGACAGCGCAGGATATTATTTTCACGACTAGATTATTGTATCTGGTCAGTCTATTACTTGTAGTTGGGGTGCTGGCATTATGGCTGTTCGTTCATTAAAGCTGCATGCTCAGGCGCTGGTCGCCGCTATTCAATTTTTGACTAGAATTCCAGTGCCTGTAACCGTTCCGTTTGAGCCGCAGGTGTTAGCACGCAGCGCTGTTTATTTTTCGATTGCCGGAGGCATGATTGGCGGTATCGTCACATTAAGCTTTGCTGCTGTTCAAAGCTGGCTGCCCGTTGGACCGGGAGCTGTCTTGCTGCTTGCACTATGGCTCGCGCTTAGTGGCGCTTTGCATATGGATGGCTGGATGGACACGGCAGACGGCGTGCTGAGCCATCGCTCGCGGGAGCGCATGCTGGAAATTATGAAGGATAGCCGAGTAGGCGCTATGGGTGTCATTGCCGCCGTTTTGCTGCTGTTGTTCAAATTTACAGTGTTATATGAGCTGCTTAGTCATACAGAGTCTATATATGTGCTGCCGTTGCTGGTCATTATCCCGGTGTGGAGCCGCTGGTGGATGGCTGCGGCGATTGTCATCTGGCCGAGTGCCCGTGAGGGAGAGGGGATCGGCGCATTATTCCAAGCGGCCTCACTGCGGCATGTATGGACGGGGTTTGTGCTTACCTTCCTGCTAGCCTGCGGGATCGGTCTGGCATTCGGATTGCCTCTCAGCACATCCGCTTTCACAGTGGCAGGTGCTGCTGCTGTGACGATGGTGACAGGGACACTAATGTCTTTCTGGCTTGCCCGCAAGCTTGGCGGCTTGACTGGAGACACTTACGGTGCCATGAATGAAGCGATTGAAGCTATATTGTTGTTTGCACTGCTATTATTGACAACTCACTAGAAGAGGGGGAATACTCACCATGCTTGAAAGATACGGACATGGCGGTGACCTGCGAACGGCAGAGGAAAATTTCGGACGGCCAGCTGATCAATTTGTCGACTTCAGCTCCAATATGAATCCGATAGGCCCGCCCCCCTTGGTACATAGGGTGCTGCTCTCGTATGCCCAGCAGATTGGCAAGTATCCTGATCCTGCGGTACGCGGGCTGCGGGCGAAGCTTGCGAAGCTGCACGGCATTGACGAGCAGTGCATTTTAATCGGAAATGGTGCGGCAGAGCTGATCGACCTGACTGTTCGTGCTGTAAATCCTATCATTACGAGCCTTGCGTTTCCTTGTTTTAGCGAATATGGCGACGCCGTTCATAAAATTAGCAGCGGCATTGCCCCCATTATGCTGAAGCCGGAAAATGGCTTTGAGCTGACCGAAGAGGCCATTCAAAGCATGACGACCGAGATGGAGGAGCCTTTCTATATGCTGGGCTCACCGAATAATCCGACGGGTCGGCTAGTCCAGCCGGAGCTGATCAGAAAGCTTCTAGCCAGTGGCGCTAAGGTAGTCGTAGATGAAGCCTTCATGGATTTTGTGCCTGAAGAAGCGGATTATTCGCTGGTGAAGGAGGCTGCCAGCAATGACAGGCTGTATGTCATTCGTTCCATGACGAAATTTTATGCGATTCCCGGCATTCGGCTCGGGTATATGGTCAGTACGCCAGAGCGGATTGCAGCGCTGCGCCTGCTGCAGGTTCCGTGGAGCGTCAACTCGCTTGCGCAGCTCATTGGAGAGGGCGTATTGGAGGATGCGGAATATGCGGAGAAGACGCTGAAATGGCTGGACGAAGAACGGCCTTGGCTCATTTCGAAGCTGGAGGGGCTTGGTTTTTCCGTCACGCCTAGTCAAACCAATTATGTGCTTGTAATGCTGCCGTCGCTGCCTAATTTAACGGCAGCTGCTTTGCAGCTTGAAATGGGCAGCCGCGGAGTGCTTATACGCGATGCCTCCCATTTTGTCGGGCTTGATGACCGTTATTGCCGCTTTGCGATCAGGCTGCGCAGTGATAATGAAAAGCTGCTGGAAGCACTGACAGAATGTCTGGATGATTTTAAAGAAGATAGTAGGGATAACCATGAGTAATCAGTCAAAAAACAAGGCTGGGCTGACGATAATGGTGCAGGGCACCGCTTCCGATGTTGGGAAAAGCTTGGTGACAGCCGCTTTGTGCCGGATTTTTAGGCAGGATGGTTATGCAGTCGTTCCCTTCAAATCACAAAATATGTCGCTTAATTCCTATGTCACCTGGGATGGCAAGGAAATTGGAAGGGCACAAGGCATGCAGGCGGATGCTTGCGGCGTGCTGGCGACGACGGATATGAACCCGATTTTGCTGAAGCCGACGAAGGAGATGTCTTCACAAGTTGTCGTTCATGGCAAGCCGCTGCGAGATTTCAGCGCGCGCGAATATCGAGAGAGCTATCTGCCGCAGGCTGGCGTTATTGTGCGGGAAGCGCTCGCCCGTCTGCGCAGCAGCAATGATATTGTCGTGCTGGAAGGTGCGGGCAGCCCAGCGGAAATTAATCTGAAAGATCGCGACATTGTCAATATGCGCATGGCTGCTTGGGCAGATGCCCCTGTCATTCTTGTGGCGGATATTGACCGGGGCGGTGTGTTTGCTTCAATTGTCGGTACGCTTGAGCTGCTTGAACCGCATGAGCGCGAGCGCGTATGCGGGTTTGTTATCAATAAATTTCGCGGCGATATAGGACTGCTGCAGCCCGGAGTCGATTGGCTGGAGGAGCGGACGGGCAAGCCAGTGCTTGGCGTATTGCCTTTCTTGCCAGGACTTGCGCTGGAGGATGAGGATTCGCTGTCGCTGGACCGCAAGCTCGAAGAGCAGGTGAAGGGGCGGCCTGATACGCTGGATATTGTCGTGCTGCGTCTGCCTCGTATATCTAATTTTACCGATGCTGATCCGCTTTACTTTGAAGCGGATGTCATGCTGCGTTTTGTGGACAGGCCTGAGCAATGGGGCACTCCTGATGCTGTTATTTTGCCAGGCAGCAAAAATACGGTCGAGGATTTGCTATGGCTTCGCGAAACGGGACTTGCCCAGCAGGTAAGCGCGTTCGCGAAGAAAGGCGGACATCTCGTCGGCATATGCGGTGGCTATGAAATGCTGGGAGATATGCTGCTTGATCCGGCAGGTGTGGAGTCCGAGCATAAGGAAACACCGGGCTTTGGCTTTTTTCCTTTTGACGTAAAGTTTGCAGGGGAGAAGAAGACGGTTCGTATAGAGGGGACTGCCCATGCTGCCTCAGCTTGGCTGGCAGACAAGCTTCCCATTGAAGGCTATGAAATTCATATGGGTGAAATGATCCAGCATGGAGAGCTCCTTCAGCCCTTTGCCATTCGAAGCCAGCAGGCTGGTGCAGCATCGCTGCATGAGGGCGAGCTTACCTATGAAAGTGAAGGGGCATGCTCGGCGGATGGTCGGCTTTGGGGCACATTTATACATGGCATTTTACATAATGATGATTTGCGCCGGGCGTGGCTGAATAATATTCGTGAGGAGCGCGGCTGGGAGCCGCTTGCGGCAGAGCTGCGTTTCCGTGAAAGCCGCGAGGAGGCGTTTGACCGGCTTGCAGCACATACGCGCAAGCATTTGAATATGCCGCTCGTTTATAAGCTGCTTGGTGTGGGCGGAGAGCTTGGAGCTTAGCTTAAGAATCAGGCCTAATGGTATGAAATGATTAATTAAACAGCTGGAAAGGGAGTGGGTGAAGTCATGGAGAAGCAAGCTGCGCAGCGTTTGGGAAAGAAAAAAAGCTGGATCATCGCAGGCATTATGCTGGCGTTTCTTGCCTTTTGCGCGCTGCTGCTTTATGGAATGATTCAGTCGATGCAGCATAAGGGCGGAGCGGCAAGCGACGGCACCCAGCAGCCTGTTAATTACAGCTATACAGCTTCGGAAGCGACTAATGGCTTTATGCTGCATGTTTTGAAAACCCGGCCATCCAATGTGAAGCCTCAATTGGTGCAAAATAATGTAGCGTTAACGCCGTATTATGGCATTAATGGCGGATTTTTTTATGAAAAATCGCTGCTTAGCATTGCCGTGGTCAACAGCCTTGCGGTCAATGAAGAGCAGGGGACCTACGGCTCCGGCAGCGAAAATGCCAAATATGCCCGCGGAACGCTCGTATGGGATGGCGTTAAGGATCAGCTTAGCGTACAAATAGCGGGCAAGGCATCCGAGCTTAAAGTTCAGGATCATACACGCTTTTGGGCGCAAGGCGGCATTAGCATGAGTATTGGCAATGATGCGGGCTGGCTGGCGCAGGCACAGCAGGAAAATGCTCCTTTTCCCGATGACGCGCGCTTAAGGTCTGCTGCCGTATACGATCAGCGGGGCAATATTTATTTGGTAGTCAGCAGCACAAAGGGGAGCTTGGCTGCTTTTCGCGAAGCAGTTATCGAGAAGATCGGCGACAACAAGCTGTCAGGCGGCATCTTTCTCGATGGCGACGGCTCCTCGCAGCTGCGTAGTGCGGAGGCGACGCTGCAAGGAGATAGCCGCCCTGTCGTGCAAATGCTGCGCATTATGAAATAAGACGGTTTATTGAGGAGAAAAAGATGAATCAACTTCCGATTGATGCGGTTTTGCCGGAGCTGCTTGAGGTGCTGGCTGCTGGAAGCGGCGCCGTGCTGGTCGCCGAGCCAGGAGCCGGCAAGACGACGCGCGTACCGCTTGCCCTGCTGGATGTGGCCTGGCTGGACGGCCGTAAAATTATTATGCTGGAGCCGCGAAGGCTTGCAGCCCGCTCTGCCGCCAAATATATGGCGGAGATGCTCGGAGAACAGGTAGGCGACACGGTCGGCTACCGCGTTCGTCTGGATACGAAGGTGAGCGCTCGTACCCGCATAGAAGTGGTGACGGAAGGCGTGCTGACCCGCATGCTTCAGGAAGACCCGGCTTTGCTGGACGTTGGCGTTATTGTGTTTGACGAGTTTCATGAGCGCCATTTGCATGGTGATCTTGGGCTTGCGCTGAGCCTGCAGTCGCAGGCGCTGCTGCGCAGCGATCTGAGGCTGCTTGTGATGTCGGCGACGCTTGCAGCAGGTCCTGTTGCAGAACTGCTCGGTGGAGCGCCGATTATCGAAAGTGCCGGTAGAGTATTCCCGGTGCAGACGATTTATCGCTCCGCGAAAGTGGAAGGGCGTATCGAGCCGAATGTTGTAAGCACGATCTTGCAGGCACTTTCGGCAAATGAAGGGAATATGCTCGTCTTTCTGCCAGGCGTTGGTGAAATTCGGCGCGTTGCTTCTTTGCTGGCAAGAGAGGAGCGGATGAAGGGCGTTAAGGTGGCGGAGCTTTATGGCACGATGCCGCTGGAAGCGCAGGATCAGGCGATTCAGCCGTCCGCTGCTGGCGAGCGCAAAGTTGTGCTGGCAACGGCAATTGCCGAATCCAGCTTGACGGTTGAAGGCGTGCGTATCGTCGTCGATGCAGGCCTGATGCGAGTGTCGCGGTTTTCGCCGCGCACGGGCATGACGCGGCTGGAGACGGCTCTGGTGTCGCAGGCGTCAGCCGACCAGCGCCGGGGGCGCGCCGGAAGGCTTGCTCCTGGCGTCTGCTACCGGCTGTGGACGGAGCAGGAGCATATGTATTTGCAGCCGTTCAGCCAGCCGGAAATGCTGGAGGCCGATCTTGCGCCGCTGGCGCTGGAGCTTGCGGTATGGGGAATCCAGCAGCCGGAGGAGCTCGGCTGGCTGGACCCGCCGCCGATCGGCGCGTATCAGCAGGCGCTGCAGCTGCTTGAGCTGCTGCAGGCTGTTGATTCATTAGGCCGGCCTACGAAGTCGGGCCGGCGAATGGCGAGGCTCGGGCTTCATCCGAGGCTCGGGTATATGCTGCTCCGCGCGCAGTCGTATGGTGCGGGGCAGCGCGCTTGTGAGCTGGCCGCGCTGCTTAGCGAGCGCGACCTGCTGCCGCAGCAGCGCAGCGCAGATGTGCAGCTGCGGCTGGATGCCCTTCACCGCGGCGGCGGCAGCGGTGCTGAGGTGGATCGCGGCGCCGTGCAGCGGATTCGCTCGCAGGCGCAGCAATGGAGCCGGCTGCTGGCTAGCGCAGCGGCTGCCGGAGCGGGCCAGCAGGACGCCGCGATGTCCTGCGGCGCGCTGCTGGCGCTCGCATATCCCGACCGCATCGCGCAGCGGCGCAGCGACGGCAGGTATTTGCTCGCAAGCGGCCGCGGTGCAGCGCTGCCGGAAGCCCAGCCCTTGTCACGCGCAGCCTACCTCGTTGCGGCGGAGCTCGACGATGCCGGAACGGAGAGCCGTATCCGGCTCGCGGCTGAATTGACGGAGGGCGAGCTGGCATCGGCAGCTAGCGACCAAATCCGGCAGGAGCGCGTCGTGGAGTGGGACGCGTCCGCCCAAGCGGTAAGGGCGCGTGAGCGCGTCCGGCTTGGCGCGCTCCTTTTGCAGGAAAAGCCGCTGGCGAAGCCGGATGCAGAGCTCGTCGCTGCGGCGCTGGCACAGGGGGTGCAGCAGGAGGGCCTGGCCTTGCTGCCGTTACCTAAGCAAGCTGCCCAGTTTCTTGCTCGTATGCGGCTGATGAGACACTATGACAGCAGCTGGCCTGATGTATCTGAGGAAGGGCTGTTGTCCTCCTCAGCACTCGCGCAGTGGCTGCTGCCGCATATACAAGGGATGAAGAGCAAATCCGATCTGCAGCGCCTCAGTATGCAGCAGCTTCTCGAAGGTATGCTTACCTGGACGCAGCGGCAGGAGCTGGACAAGCAGGTTCCAACGCATATCACGGTGCCAAGCGGCTCGCGTATTCCGGTCGATTACAATGACCCAGAGGCGCCGTTCATCGCTGTGCGACTTCAGGAGCTGTTCGGCATGAAGGACACGCCAATGCTCGCAGGCGGCAAGCTGCCGCTAACGCTCCAGCTGCTTTCGCCTTCGCAGCGCCCGGTTCAGGTGACGCGCGATTTGGGCAGCTTTTGGAGCCATACTTATTTTGAAGTGAAAAAGGATTTAAAAGGACGTTACCCGAAGCATTATTGGCCGGACGACCCTTACGCGGCGCAGCCGACGAATCGGGTAAAGCCGCGCAAGTAGCTTGCGGCATTCATAGCGATAGCAACAAGGAAAAGAGGGCTTAAAAATGTCGATGGAGCTTTTTATTTTATTTATACTCGCGATTAACTGCTGGACGTTTACGCTCATGTATCTTGACAAGCAGAGCGCTCGCCGCCAGCAAAGGCGTATTCCGGAGAAACGGCTGTTTACTTTGAGCGCTCTTGGAGGAGCTATTGGCGCCTACGCCGGCATGCGGGCATGGCGCCACAAGACGAAGCACCGCTCCTTTATTGTTGGCATACCGCTGCTCGTGCTGCTGAATTTGCTGCTGTTTGCTGCGGCCTTGCATTATGTGTTCAACATTTCGATTTTCATGTAGTTCTGTGTGCAAAGCGGGCTTTTCTTGCCCTTAAAATTAGAAGTTGATTCCTGCTATTCTCCTATGGTATATTCATAGTCCGTTTTCCCACTATATTCTTAGGAAACGATGTACAGCGATATAGTTTACTTCTTCATACACATCTCCATATATGGTATTATGTAGTATAATTTAACGACGTTTATTCAATAGGTAAATTTGCTAAGTTGATAGGTGTCACACCTAAGACATTGCGCTTATGGCATAAGTCAGGGAAGTTTGTGCCTGCGCTTACGAAAGATAATGGGTACCGCTTCTTGCAAAAGCTTTATGACTACTTGGGGAATCCGTCTGTTGATCCGAGGCGCATGACAATTGTTACTGCCGCGTATCCAGTCACAAGGAGAAGAATGGTCTAGAACGCCAATCTGAGTATGTGAAAACATATATGATTGCAACAGGCAATTCTTTCGATGTGATCACGTATATAGGTAGCCTTCGGATGCGTGCTTTTGGATTGCTTAGCCAAACAATTCGATGTCACGATCGAAGTCATTGACAGAGAAACCGAAGAATAAGCGCTCGTTGAAGATTTGATTCAGATTTTGACTTTGTTTAGTTGTCGCTTGCAAGGCAAACGCGCAAACCAAGCTAAAATGATGGTTAAGGAGTTGCTTGCTGATGATACGGGCGACGAAAGTTAGAATTAAACCTACGCCAGACCAAGAACGACAACTCTGGAAGTCGGCGGGGATTGCGCGTTGGGCATACAATTGGACATTAGCACGACAAGAAGAAAAACACAAAACAGGCGGAACGTGTATTTTGGATGGAGATCTTCGCAAGGAACTCACAAAGCTAAAACAATCCGATGAGCTGAGATGGCTGTTTGACGTATCTAACAATGTCACAAAACAAGCCATTAAGGATGCTTGTGATGCATACAAGAAATTTTTCAAAGGTTTGGCAGACAAACCGCGCTTCAAGAGCAGAAAGAAGTCAAAGCCAGCGTTCTACCATGATACGGAGAAACTGAAAGTGAAAGGTGCTTTTGTACGTATTGAAAAAGTCGGATGGGTTAAGACTGCAGAGCGTTTGCCTATCTCATGCAAATACATGAATCCGCGTATCAGCTTTGACGGAAAGTACTGGTACATTTCTGTGGGAATGGAACAGGAAACACTAGAGGGCAATAAGACGGACGAAAAGATTGGAATTGACGTTGGTATTAAGGAATTGGCGGTGTTGTCCAATGGGAATCGAGTAATGAATATTAACAAGTCGACCACAATGAAAAAAGCCGAGAAGCGCCTGCGAAGGTTGCAACGCCGTGCTTCTCGTAAATACGAAATGAACAAGGAGGGAAACCGTTTTGTCAAAACACGCAACATTGTGAAACTTGAACTATCCATTCTTTTGCTTCATCGGAGAATGACGAACCTACGAACCAATCACATTCATCAGGCAACAAGTACGATAGCGAGAACCAAGCCGAGTGTCGTTGTCATGGAAAAGCTGAATGTCAAAGGCATGATGAAAAACGCCCACTTGTCCAAAGCGATTGCCCAGCAGAAACTCGCTGAGTTCAAACGCCAGATGCAATACAAATGCGAGAAATACGGTATACGCTTTGTTGAAGCAGATCGGTGGTTTCCGTCATCGAGACTTTGTTCAAGTTGCGGTTGGATCAATTCAGACCTGAAACTAACAGATCGTACCTTTGATTGTGATTGTGGATTGAAAATAGACCGCGATCTAAACGCGGCAATCAATCTTTCCAAATTAGCGTAAACGCACTAACAAGTAAACGCTAAGGTGTAGGAGTCGTTGCATCCGAATTTACGCCTGTGGAGTGTTAGACCAAATGCAAGTAGCCTCGGCAAAAGCAGACACGATGAAACAGGAAGCAAACAATAGATGGTGTAGAGTTTTACGATCTCTTGGCAACGGTAACTGGCTGATATGACGATTCAAAGTGCCTATCAAGAAGAGCAAGAGCGTTTAGCGCGCTCGCTTGAAGAAATACAATCACAGCTAAGCGCGATAGGCCCGCGCTACACAGGCGATGATTTTACGGAGCAAATGCTCGATTTGCAACAAGAGGAACGGAAGCAGAGGCTGGAAATTGCTTTTCGCGAGCCGTATTTTGGACGGATTGATTTTCAGGAGCTGCCAAATGATGCTAAGCAGGAGCTCTATATCGGCAAGGCAGGCGTAGCTAGAGAGGGTGGCAAGGAGCTGCTCGTTATTGACTGGCGTGCGCCAATTGCCAGCTTGTTTTATTCTTTTACAGGCGGTGACGCGGCGGTTACCTATGATTCTCCTGATGGAGAGATCGAAGGAATCGTCTATTTAAAGCGCAATCTGATGGTTCGCCAGCGCGAGCTTGTCCGAATGGTGGACAGCTTCACCCGTGGTCAGGAAGAAGAAGCGGTCACCGACGAGTTTTTGCTCTATCGACTAGGAGAAAATAAAGACAATAGGCTCAGAGATATCGTTTCGACGATCCAGCAGGAGCAGGATGCAATCATCCGTACGGGACGGAGCAAGGCGCTGTTTATTCAAGGCGTGGCGGGAAGCGGCAAGACGACGGTAGCGCTGCATCGGCTCGCTTTTTTGCTCTATCAATATGCGGATCGAATGCGGGCGGAGCGGATGGTTATATTTGCGCCTAACCGCATGTTCCTCGAATATATTTCCGGCGTGCTGCCGGAGCTGGGCGTAGGCGATATTCAGCAGACGACGTTTGCCGACTGGGCGCTGGATCTGCTGGAGCTTGAAGTGCGAATGGATGATAAAACCGATACATTGGAATATTGGTTTGAGCATTATCGCAGCGCGGAGGAAATTGCGGAGGCGCCGGGACGCTTGAAGGGCTCGCTTGATTTTAAGCAGGCCATTGACGAGCGGCTGGAGCAGCTAGAACTAAGCATCGTGCCTTTGCAGCCGTTTGAGCCTGTAGATAAGCTGGTGCTGACTCCGGAGCAAATGCTGGAATGGTATCGCACCGATTATGGCGAGGAGCCGCTGATGCGCAAGCGCGAGCGATTCGTCAGCCGTATTCGCAGATGGCTGGAATCCGAGCTGAAAATGCGCGGCATGCATGATAAAAAAGTAAGGGCCAAGGCATTAACCCGCTTAAATGCACTAGCGAAAAAAATACCGGCTTACACCGCGCCGAAGCTATATGCGTCTTTCTTCCAAGGCAAGCAGGCGATGAGCCTGGTGCCAAAAGCAATAGCGGCGGCAACGGCTGCCCGCCTGAAAGCGGGAACGATTGCGCCGGAGGATTTGGCGCCGCTCGCCTATATTCATTTGCGCCTGTTTGGGCTGCAAACAGCGCCTTATGACCATATCGTCATTGACGAGGCGCAGGATTATTCGCCGTTCCAGCTGGAAGCGCTGCGTCTCTGCCAGCAAACGCCGTCATTGACCGTGCTGGGCGACTTGCAGCAGGGCATCCATGCCTATGCAGGCATTCATAGCTGGCAGGAGCTGACTGCGCTGTATGATGAAGAACAGACCGGATTTTTTGAGCTGAACCGCAGCTATCGCTCAACGATGGAAATTATTGCATTCGCCAATCGAATTCTTGGTGCAATGGGGGCTGGCGTGAAGGCGGCCGTACCTGTATTCCGTAGCGGGGACGCCGTGGAGCTTGCGCCAGCTGAGCCAAGTGAGTGGATGGATATGCTGGAGCAAACGGTTCGGGAATGGCAGGCGGACGGCAGCTATCAGACGATTGCAGTTATTGGCCGGACGACGGAGGAATGCGCAGTTATCCATGCAGCTTTGAATGCTGCGGGGGTAGAAGCTTCGCTTGTGCAGCGGGGACAGCCTGAATACAGCGGCGGCTTGTCCGTCGTGCCCGCTTACTTGTCCAAAGGGCTTGAATTTGATGCGGTGCTCATTGCCGATGCTGGCGCGCTTGCTTATACCGATCAGGATGCGAAGCTGCTATATGTTGGTTGTACGAGAGCGCTTCATAAGCTAAAATTAGTTTATCAAGGCTCGTTTACCACGTTAGTAGCAGACGTTGCCGAAGGCGTGCAGGAATTATGACAGTATTAAGGCATTTTGCCGCAAATTCTTGACATCAGCAGGCCTTGTAACTAAAATTGCTACAAGATGTATATACCTGTATTTTTTGAGGAGGATTTGAGCGGTAGTGACGAAAACAAAGAAAAAAGGTTCAAGCAGTAATCAGCATCAAAGGCAGCAGCCTAAGAAAAATTCGAACAGTTCGCTTATTTTTCTGACGATCGGTATTTTGGCGGTCATTGTCGTCATCGTACTCGGCATTAACAATCAGTCGAAGCCGTTTGAATTTGACTATGAAGCTATGCCTGTACTAGGCAAAGTAGAAGCACCTGTCAAAATCGTTGAATTCGGCGATTACAAGTGTCCAATCTGTCGTGATTTCTCGCAACAAATCAAACCTCAGCTGGAGAAAGAATTTATTGAAACAGGCAAAGCATCCTTTTATTTTGCAAACTATTCGTTCATCGGTAAAGATTCCGTGACTGCTGCACTCGCGGCGGAAGCGGTCTATCAGCAAAATAATGACGCCTTCTGGACTTATAATCAAGCGATTTATGATAATCAACAGAATGAAAATATCGAATGGGCAACGCCGGAGCATTTGGTGCAGCTTGCAAAGGACGCCAAGCTTCCTATCGATTTTGATTTGCTGAAAAGCGACATCGAGAATAAAACCTATCAAAAGCAGGTCGACCGCGATAACTCGCTCGTTCGTCCGCTTAATATCGGAGGAACGCCTACCGTCTTTGTTAATGGCAAGGCGGTTTCAAGTCTCGATTACGCAACGATCAAATCAACAATCGAGGCAGCTCTAAAATAAGGGGCCTTGATTAAAAAGGAGCCCGGTCAAAAATGACAACGCCACCCTATGAATCGTGGTTGAAACGTTATGCATTATATTTTGCCTGGATCGTTACGCTAGTCGCAACGGGGGGCAGCTTGTATTTTAGTGAAATTAAAGGGTTTTTACCTTGTGATTTATGCTGGTATCAGCGCATCTTCATGTATCCGCAGGTCATTATTTTAGGTGTTGCGACGTATCGCGGAGACCGGAATATCATTAAATACTTACTGCCGATTAATATAATCGGGCTTGCGATTTCCATTTTCCATAACTTCGAGATTTGGTTTCCGAAGGTGGGCGAGCTTGTGCCTTGCCGTTCCGGCATCCCGTGCAATTTTGACTATTTGAATTGGTTTGGCTTTCTGACGATTCCGATGATGGCGATGATCGCTTTTGTGCTTATTATCGTGTTTCTGCTGCTGGCTCGCCAAAGCAATGAAGACGAAGAAGCAAACGAAAACTAACGGTTTTCCTAAGCAAAGCCCCGAGGCGGATGTCGCCATGCGGGGCTTTGCTTTTGTATATTGGGGATGCAGCATAAAGTGACAAGGCAGTGAACAAACGCCTAAGGGTTGCTTCCCCTAATGTCTATTCTCTTAGCAATCCGCTAGCGAATGAAAGCAAAATGGGTTATCTTAAAAGTAGCAGGTGTGAAAGCATAAAGAGAGTAGGGAACACCATGATCGAAGTGGAGCAGCAGCTATATAGAGAAGCAGAGCAGTTCATCTTTACCTGTTATGCCGAGCTTGGCAAAAGTGAAGCGGAGGTTGTGCATCGGCTGGCGGAAATCCGCTCTGATGTTGAGCGTACAGGTTTTTATGAGCATACATATGAAGAGCTTCAGCATGGGGCGAAAATGGCTTGGCGCAACAGCAATCGCTGCATTGGCCGTCTTTTTTGGCAGACGATGGAGGTGTTTGACGCCCGTCAGCTCCACGAGGAAGACGATATCGCAGATGCGATCTTTTCGCATATTCGCTATGCGACGAATGGCGGCAAAGTCCGCCCGGCGATTACGATTTTTGCAGCAAAGCAAGAGCAAAATCAAATCCGGCTGTGGAACCATCAGCTTGTTCGTTATGCGGGCTATGAGGACGGGAATGGCGGTGTCATAGGCGATCCGGCTTCGCTGCCATTTACGAGGGCTTGCGAAGCATTGGGCTGGCAAGGTGCAGGAACAAGGTTCGATGTGCTGCCGCTTGTTATTCAGAAGCTCGGAGAAGAACCGAAGCTGTACGAGCTTCCCGAAGGGCTGGCGCTGGAAATTCCACTGTCGCATCCGGACCTGGAGTCGTTTGCGGAGCTAGGCCTGCGTTGGTACGCGGTCCCATTCATCGCAGATATGATGCTGGAAATTGGCGGCATATCTTACACAGCGGCGCCGTTTAATGGCTGGTATATGGGGACGGAAATTGGGGCGCGCAATTTGGCAGATACGGATCGTTACAATCAGCTGCCTATCGTAGCGAGGTTAATGGGACTGGATATGACGACGAATACATCTCTGTGGAAAGATCGGGCGCTAGTAGAGCTGAACGCGGCGGTCATTCATTCGTTCAAAAAGCATGGCGCCAGCATCGTCGACCATCATACGGCTGCCGAGCAGTTTACTCGCTTCGAGAAGCAGGAGAAGGAACAGGGACGTGCGGTTACCGGCCGCTGGTCATGGCTTATACCGCCGATGTCTCCGGCAACAACAGCGGTATGGCATCGGAGCTATGATGATACGGAATTAAAGCCGGCTTATTTATATCAGGAAAAGGCGTATACAAGCGGAGGGTCATAAACGTGGATTTTATAATGGAATATTTATCCTTCTTCGTCATTGTTACCGAGGGCGAAGACAGCAGCTCCTCCAAGCGATACAAGCATTATCAGACGCTGGAGGAAGAGGACTATGAAGATAGTGAGATTAAGCGATTTTTGGACGGGGAATTTGCCCGCATCGTCAAGCGCAAAGTAGAGCGCAACCCGAATTCGGAAAATGCACCGACTAAAATCGGACGGTTCATGGTCGAGCCTGGCTATGAACTGGGCAGTAATCAAAACTATAATTTGTTCCAGCGGCTGCGTGATGCGGACAACAAGGAGCGTTACATAGGCATTGCTGACGAGCTGGTGCATATTTATATGGATACGAGCGCAGTGCGCGGCGGTGCTTTTATTATTGCGAGAGCGAAGCTGAATACTTATTTTGACGAGCCCTTTTTATTCCTCTTAAAATGTGATTTTGAGCCGAAAATCGCTCGTATTTCCGATGAGCGCAATTTGATTTCGCAGGTGGAAATGGCGATTAGTGCCCGCAGTATCAAGTCGATTCAATACCCGCATATGCCCGAGGAGGGGATACTTGAGCATTGGGAGCTGAAAATTCATCAGGCGTCGCATGCCCGCTATTTTGAAGATTTTCTAAAATACGTATCGTATGAGAAGCCGCTACCGGAAGTGATGAGCGATCAGCTGCTGGACATGGTGCAGCAGTATATGGATGACAAGTGGGAGGGCGTGACGGAGAGCACCGAGCGCCACGAGGAAGAAAATGCAATTGAAGTATGGGCCCATAGCGAGAAACGCGATATTCATGAATACTGGTCACAGGAGCAGGTGACATTGGCATCGGCAGCACTGGTGGAACAGAAGCCGGATTTGCCGTTTACATTCAAGCTGGACAGTGTAACGGTTAAGGGCTTGCTGGCGGAGTTTGGTACAGCGCTGCATTTTGCCAAGCATAATGGCCGTTATGTTGTCGTCATTGAGGGGGATTCGTTCCAGTTTGATAAAGGGATGTCGCCAATCGAGCTGCTGCAGCCGCCGGATTTAATGGAGCTGCTGCCTGAGATCGGTACGCACAAGCAAGAGAGCAGCGCCATTGAGGATTTGCAGCGTTATGCGGATGACCTAGAGAATGACCCGAATTACGAAGGCGAATAACAGCTACGGCTGTATTGGCAAGCTATATGGAATAAGCCAACAAGAATATAAAAGGAGGCACTATGGTGGAAAAGCTGCTGTTTATTGAAATTGGCATGGGCTGCGACCTGCATGGTCAAGACGTTACGAAAGCGGCGGTACGGGCTGTGCAAAATGCGATCCATCACAATTCCATGCCGGGCCTGCTTGAAATTTTGCCAGGCGGAACGCTGGATGCGATGAAGGTCAGGGTGCGGCTTGCTGTTCCATGCGACAAGGATCTGCTGGATATCGAGCAGGTGAAAGCGGTACTTCCTTATGGTACGGTTACTGTTGAAGTTGTAGACGGTGGTATGCTGACGACAAGCGGCATTGTGCTGCCGGATAAGGCGGATCGCAATGATTTGATTTATATTGTCAATGCTTCGGTTGAGGTCGGCTATTAATAAAAATGATTGATGTTCAGATCCAATTTCTGAATTGTGGGCTGTCATTTTGATTGGAGGTCGCGTGCATTTGGAGTTTAAGACTTTTACAGACCCTGTACTTTTTTTTGAAAAAGTAAGAGGGTTCTTAGAAGTACGTGAAGCCGAAAACAATCTTATTTTAGGTATTATCAATAATGAAATTAGCAATAAAGGAAATGAAAAAGATTCAAAGGCTTTAATGGCTTTTGTTGAGGGAAATTGTAAACCCATGCTTGTAATGATAACAAGATCTAAAAATCAATTGGTAATTTCGGGAGAAAATACGATTGACAATAATGCTATCGGTGTGGCTATTGCTGGGTTTATTTCATTAAATATCTTTCTTTCTGGAGTAGTAGGAAAGCCTGAATTATCTTCTGAGTTTGCGAAAGAATGGGGTTTGCAAAACAATTGTAGCCAGTTAATTATAAAAAATCAGTATATCTATATACTTGATCAAGTGAATGAGATTAACTTGAGTCCCGGTATTTTGAGAAATGCAACCGAGAAAGATGTATTGTTAATTTCGGAATGGATAAAGGCTTTTTTTTTAGAAACAGGCGTGACAATTAATGGTGAAACAGCATTAATAAAAGCCCAGAGAGCAGTGGAAGACCAATCTCTGTTTTTGTGGGAAAATTCCACACCAGTATCTATGGCAAAGATTGTCAGAAATTCAAAGAACGGTTCTGTGATTAGTTACGTATATACCCCTTTTAAATGGCGTCGAAAAGGTTATGCTATTGCTTGCGTGGCCTCTCTTAGTCAATTTGTACTCGATCAGGGTAAATTTTTTTGTAGTCTATATGCTGATAGAGATAATACGACTTCGAATCAAATATATCAAAAAATAGGTTATAAATTTTTGGAGGAATCATGTTCTTATCAATTCAAATAATGTGACTACCTAAAGGGGATGAATCTTTCGTTCCAGTATATTATAGATTCACAGTCGCTCAGTATTTCAGCCATCGTGCACTAGTCTAATATTAGTCCAATGCTTCTTATAAAATGCCTGCAGGCAGCTGTAGCTTTACAGCCTGTCTTGCGGGCATTTTTCTTTTCAGCCGTCCCCTTTGTAATGATTTTCGCTGTTCATGGAAACAATAGGGCATAGTCCAAAATGACAGAGGAGATTCGGCATGATTTGGAAGCTGACGGTATTCGTAATTTTGCTTATTTTTACCGCGTTTTTTGTGGCAACTGAATTTGCTGTCGTCCGTTTGCGGGCAAGCCGCGTGCATCAGATGGTAGCGGAAGGCGTGAAAAACGCGGGTGCAGTGGAAAAGGTCATTAACAATTTGGATGGCTATTTATCTGCCTGCCAGCTAGGAATTACGATTACAGCGCTCGGACTTGGTTGGCTCGGAGAGCCGACGATTCATGAGGTGCTGCATCCACTGCTTCACCGCTCAGGCATCGTAGGCGATTTTGCCGATGTGCTGTCCTTTATCGTTTCCTTTAGTATCGTGACCTACTTGCATGTCGTGCTGGGCGAGCTTGCGCCAAAGACGCTGGCCATTATTAAGTCGGAGCAAATTAGTCAGCTCACAGCGCCGCTCATCATTTGGTTTTACCGGCTGTTTTTTCCGTTCATCTGGCTTCTGAACGGGTCAGCAAATGGGCTGGTGCGATTAGTCGGTTTTAAGCCGGCTACCGAGCATGAGGCACATTCGGAGGAAGAAATCCGGCTGATAATGTCCGAAAGCTACGAAAGCGGCAAAATCAATAAAAGCGAGCTTAGCTATGTAAATCGGATTTTTGAATTCGATGAGCGGCTGGCGAGGGAAATTATGGTGCCGCGCACCGATATGGTGTGCCTGTACAGCGATAAGCCGCATGAGGAAAATGTCGCGACCATAAAGCGCGAGCAATATACGCGATTTCCAGTGGCCCAGGGGAGCAAGGATAATATTATTGGAGTTATAAATACGAAGCAGTTTTTTATGCATTATGTGGATCAGCAGACGACCGAGGTAAGCTCGCTCATGCAGCCGGTCATGTTTATGCCGGAGGTTATGCCTATAAAGAAGCTGCTGCGGACGATGCAAACGGAACGGGTGCATTTATCGATTTTGCTCGATGAATACGGCGGCACATCGGGGCTGATTACAATCGAAGATATTATTGAGGAAATCGTAGGCGAAATTCGCGATGAATTTGATGCGGACGAAGTGAAGGAAATTGATCAGCTTGGTGAGGGAAGGTTCATGGTAAACGGCAATGCGCTCATTAGCGAGGTGAACACAGCGACCGGCAGCCATTTAGAAAGCGAAGAGGTGGATTCGATTGGCGGCTGGCTGTTCAACCGCATGCCCGACCTCCCTGTCGGGGAGGCATGGACGTTTGCGGAGCTAACATTCATCATTCGCGAGAAAGAGACGCATCGCATTCGTAAAATCGAAATTATCGTCGGTTGAGACTTGTATGGGGAGTGAGCTGCCGCTACGAAAACCAGCCGACAACGACGTTATACAAGCTTTCCAGCCGCGTGAGCAGCTTGTTTGTTTTTCGCCCGTGCTGCATCAGGTTTATCGCCCAGTCCCAGTCCACGAGAAAATGAATGACGGTCACAACAATGATAATAAAGACGATGGCGAACGTAATAATAAAGGCGGCTTGCAGCCGAAAATAAAGCAGCAGCCGCTGCGCCAGCTTGAGCATCGCATTTTCGTCAGACTGGCCAGCAAGCTGGCCAACCTGTTTTCCTAACAGGAACAAGACGACGGCGACGCTGATTTCCAGCAGCCCGGCAATCGTCCCGAGGCCAAATTGCAGCAGGCTGGCGAAGGTTTGAAACAAGCCGAAGAGCATCGTTAGAACGGCCGTCATTTTTATCCACAACGCGAGCTTTTTCCAAGTGCTGCTTAGCTGGGCAGCGGTATTCGTTTGCATAATCGCTGAGCTCTCACTCAGCGCGGGTAGGTCGCCCTCTCTTGTATGGAGTGGGCTTTTTGACATGTCTTCTTGGTGATTCAATGGTGCAGGCTCCCTTCTTGACATACGCTGAAATGTTACACGACTAATACGGAAGGTCCTTAGGGCAAGTTGCAAAAACCAAGCTTTCGATGTCGAAAATCTGGGACTTGCTGAGCAAGACTTGGCGGAAGTCATGTGTTACAATAATAGAGTTTATTTCAGATTAGAAATTAGAGATTAGGATGCAGGAGGCAGGAGAATGGTGGATTTATTAAATGCGATTCTGATGGGAATCGTGGAAGGTTTGACGGAGTTTCTACCTGTATCATCGACAGGGCATCTCATTTTACTCGCAGATTTACTTAACTTTACAGGAGACCGTGCAAAAACCTTTGAGGTCGTCATTCAATTTGGAGCGGTATTGGCCGTGCTGGTGCTTTATCGCAAAAGGTTCTTGAAGCTATTGAACTTCAACTTCTCCAAATCATCCGGGATGAACGCACTGCATATTGCGCTTGCGATGCTTCCGGCAGGTCTAATCGGTGTCGTATTTCATGGATTTATTAAACAATATTTGTTTAGTACAACAACGGTATTGGTAGGTCTCGTCGCAGGCGGTATTTTGATGATCGTTGCTGACCGCATTAAGCGGAAAGTAACGGCTGAAGAGCTGGATGATCTGTCGTACAAGCAAGCACTTGCGATCGGCTGCTTTCAGGTGCTGGCGCTGTGGCCAGGCTTCTCACGTTCCGGCTCGACGATATCGGGGGGGATGTTTTTCGGGGCAAGCCAAAAGGCTGCTGCGGAATTTACGTTTATCGTATCGGTGCCGATGATGGCGGGAGCAAGCGGTATTGATCTGATTAAAAGCCGTGAATTTCTGACGATGGCGGATATGCCGCTGTTTCTAATTGGCTTTATTACAGCGTTTATCGTGGCGCTTATTGCTGTCGTTACCTTTATTAATTTAATCAAAAAGCTGCGCTTATCCTGGTTCGCCTACTACCGCTTTGCTCTTGCCATCGTGTTTGCTTTTATTATTTTGTAGTCGGTGTAAGGAAAGAGCTGCAGCTTTAAACCCAATGAGACTTTCTTCGGCCTTTGAAGGCTGAAGGGAGTCTCTTTTATTATTTCGCGGCGGCAGCGATCGTCTAGCTCTCAGCTGGCGCGCGTTTTAACGGGGAGCAGCGCCATGCCAGAACAGATCTACAAGCTCACGTGCCGTTTGCTTGAGTGAAGCTTCGTCGTTGACCACTTTTTTACGGTTGCGGATGCTCAGCATAGCGGTATAGGCATGGGCAAGCAGAAGCGGATTGCCTGGGACCAGCTCTTTTTTATCCATAGCCTCTTGAAAAATGTCAGCGAGCAGCTCATGCAGCCGCGATTCACCGGCACGGATCGTTAGCGTTTGCTCCTCGCTGAGGCCTGGAGCCGCTTCGCGCATCATCGTTTCAAAGTCAACATGGGCATTCGCCATATGCCTTTCAGCTACAATAAGCAGCCGATCCTTAAGCTCTCCAGGCCCGTTAATGATTTTACGCGTACTTTGATAAGCCATGTTTAAGACGAATAAAAGCGCCTCGGTAAAAAGCACCGCTTTATTGTTGAAATAGTAGTAGACGCTTGCCTTTGTAACGCCGCATGCTTTGGCGACGCCGTCGAGCGATACTTTCTCGAAGCCAAGCTCCATAAATTGATAAGATGCCGTAAATAAAATTTTCTCCATCGTTTGAGCGGTGCTGCTGCCTTTCGGACGGCCAGGTTTGCGCTTTTCTTGATCATCTACCATGCTGTGACCCTCCATGTTCATCTAATTGTAATAAAAGCAGTTGATTAATTAACCTTTGGGTATATATAATTAAATTAGCCTACGAAATCTATTTTAAACCAAATGGCTGAAGATGTGAAACGGAGGATGGGAGTTATGCTAGAGAAATTAGGCAGCGCAATTGCAGGCCGCCGTACGCGGTGGGTCACGGTAATCGTGTGGATAGTACTTGCAGGAGCTTTAACGATGTGGCTTCCGGCTGTTGGAGGACAAGAGAAAAATAATGCGCCCAACCTGGAAGCAGACAGCCCTTCTGTGCTTGCAGATCAATTAATGAAGGAAAAATTCCCAAATGGGGCAGGTGTGCCTGCCTTGCTTGTATGGCATAGGGATGCCGGTCTCACCGATGAGGATTATGCGCTCATTCAGAAAACGTCGCAGCTGCTTAGCGAGCAGCCGCTGCCAGAGCAAGGAGAGCTGCTGCCGCTGCATCAAATGCCGGCACCTGCGCTTTCAAAACTGGCATCGGAAGACGGCGGCACGCTTGTTCAGCCCATTACATTCGCAGAAAATACGGACACGGAAATTTTACGCAGCAATTTGGAGAAAATTCAAGAGCTGGTTAAAGAAGCGGCAGGCGGCACGAGCCCGTTTGATGCGGCTACAACTGGTGTCGATGCGCTGAGTGCAAGGATCAGCGGTCCAGTGGGCATTCAGGTCGACGCATCAGCATTATTCAAAGGAGCGGACGTGTCGCTGCTTATTGCTACGGTGCTGATTGTACTCATCCTATTGCTGCTTATTTATCGTTCACCGATTTTGGCGGTCGTTCCGATTGTAGGCGTAGGGTTCGCATATTTGGTTACGAGCCCTATTCTAGGCTGGCTGGCCTCTGAGGGCTGGATTACAGTAGATGCCCAAGCCATTTCGATTATGACGGTACTGTTGTTTGGTGCAGGCACAGACTACTGCTTGTTCTTTATTTCGCATTTCCGCCAAGAGCTGGAGCGGGAAGAGAATAAGATGACAGCGCTCAAAATTGCTTTCCGAGATGCATCGGGAGCGATTGCAATGAGCGGCTTCACGGTCGTTCTGTCATTGCTGGCACTGCTTGCGGCCAAATATGGTGCTTACCAGCGTTTTGCAATACCATTCAGCTTGTCGATTTTCATTATGGGCATTGCCAGCCTGACACTCGTGCCTGCGCTATTGTCGATTATGGGAAGAGCTTCATTCTTCCCGTTCATTCCTCGCACCGAAGGTATGCAGCGGTTGCGTGCAGAGAAGCGCAGCAAGCCGTTTCGCCCGCGCCGCCAAGGCAGCAAGCTAGGCACAGCAGTAGGAAGCTTAGTCGTTGCGAAGCCTTGGACCGTTGTTATCGCGAGCGTTATTTTTCTCGGTGCGCTGGCAGGTTTTGCTCCACAGGTTAAGTTTACGTATGATTTATTGTCTTCCTTCCCGAAAGATATGCCGTCGCGTGAAGGTTTTGATACGATTTCCACTGCATTTACCCCGGGGCAGCTGGCTCCTGTCGGCGTGGCAGTTCAAACAGAGGGCAAGCCAGCCCAGCTTGTTGCCAGCCTTTCGGATATGGATCTCGTTGATTCGGTATCGGAGCCGGTTCAAAGTAAAGAGGACCCGAATTTGCAGTCCGTTCAAGTTACGCTAAACATTAATCCTTATTCACAGGAGGCCATGGATTTGGTTCCGCTGCTTCGCGGAGCGGCTGAGGAAGCATTGGATAAAGCAGGCGTTTCAAATGCCGCGTCTAAAGTGTGGGTAGGCGGGCAGACTGCAACGCAGCATGACTCACAGCTGTTGACCGATAGAGACAATAAGGTTATTATCCCTCTTGTTATTGGGATGATTTTAGTGCTGCTCATCGTCTATTTGCGCTCCATTGTTGCAGCTCTATATTTAATCGCCACCGTATTATTGTCATTCGGCTCTGCTTTAGGCCTTGGCTGGCTTATATTGCATTATGGGATGGGTGCAGAAGCGATTCAAGGAGCGATCCCGCTGTATGCATTCGTGTTCCTTATTGCCCTTGGCGAGGACTACAATATTTTCATGATTTCGAGCATTTGGAAGAAAAAGGCGAAAATGCCGCTCAAGCAAGCGATACGTGAAGGTGTAGCAGAGACTGGCGGCGTAATTACATCCGCAGGTCTGATTCTGGCAGCTACGTTTGCGGTACTTGCGACGCTGCCGATTCAGGTATTGGTCCAGTTCGGCGTTATTACGGCGATTGGCGTGCTGATGGATACGTTCATCGTAAGACCGTTCCTCGTACCAGCCATTACAACGCTGCTTGGCAAAAGAGCCTTCTGGCCTGCTAGGGCTGAGCTTGTGGAGGCGGAAAAAAGCAAGCCTGGCAAGCAAAAACAAATCGTTTAAGTCGCTGCGTCATTTGCAGCAGCAAGGCGCCTTACTGTCTGATCGAAATGATCAGTCAGTAAGGCGCTTTTTTTCAAAATATAGGAAAGCATAGCATTGGGCGAAACCTTCTCTATATTTCTACGCGAAACGGAAGCTTTGCCGCCAAAGGACGGCGACAGCCGTTTACGCTCGGTCGTTTTTGCATAAGCGTAAGCATAAGCATAAGCATAAGTAGCTGTTAAAATTCGCAGGGCCAAGCTTCCGTTCTGGGCGCACAGGAATAAAATAAAGGGAACGAAAGCGCAAAGGGGGTTCGCCAAATGCAAAAGAGGTTCCTCAGTCTAACTTTTATGGTGGTTTTGTTTATTGGAATAAGCCTCTGGAGTTCTGCTTTGCTAGCTGTATCCGCTGCTGATGTCTGTACACCTGCTGATACCGAGCAGCAGACGAATGCGACCACTACACCAGCATCCGGCTCCAATTGTAACGAGCATGCTGGCCATGGTGCTTCTAATCCGGCTGCTACCGCTCCGGGAGATCAGCTCAATGATGAGCAGGCGGGGTGGCTGCTTACGGGTGTAATTGCTTTATTTCTAGTCATCGTCGTCATATGGCGCCGGCAAGTGTTCAAGTCAAAGCGCTAGCTGCCAAAAGGAGTGGCGCAGCTCACCTGACAGGGATGCATCGTTATGCCGCAGACGCAAGCAATAGCCAGTGTGCGATTCAGCCATCTGCGGCTTATGTTTTAATTTCTGCTAAATTGTGAGTTATAACATGAATTGAGAAAGATTATAAGTGCATTTGGTGCAGATTATAATGTCATTTTGAATTAGTTAGATATTATAGCATTCGTCAGGACAAGCCTTTGGTAAACAAACAGCTGTAACAGTTGTGAGTTGTAGTTTAGTTTGTCCTTGATTAGGAACATAGATTTGTTACAACTTAGTCAGTCCCGATGTGGCTTAAAGCCTTGGTACATCGGGATGTTTTTATAACCAGCATAATATTATTTTTTCGCGCTTGATTTATAGGGAGGAAGCAAATCTACTAAATGTGAAAAGGCTTATGGCAGGATGGAATTTGGTTGAATACCAGAAGAAGAGAAACGCTGGTCGGTGCCATCTGGGGGGAGAGCAAGATGAAACCCTAGAAGATTGATATATTAGGGAAGTTTATGAGGAGACAGGTTACCGCTGTATTTTTCAAGTCTTGGTCAGCCGCTGTTCCTCTTAATGGATCATTCTAAGATATGATTTTCAAAGGACAAAACACAACAAACAAGGAGCAACATCCACGGCGATTTGCTCCTTGTTCTACCTTCATATAGTAACATTTCTGACCTAGTCACATGACTCATTGTCAGAGGATAAAAACATTTTCTAAATAAAGTTCGTCAATCACGATCTTTTTTAGTTATATGCTCAAGCTCTTGTCATTTGGCGTTGGCTGCATCGACGACAGCATGCAACCGATTGCCGAATGCTTCACATCGCCTCGTTGAGACACTAATTTGCCAGACCATCCCGACTCCGATTTCCTCTCGTTCGTTCGCCAAAAATATCCTAAAGGACCTTCCATTACCACTTTTAGATATTACGACATTTTTCAAAACCGACTTTACAAAAACAAAAAGATTCGTAAGTATTGATACTGCGCGGAATTGGCCGATTTTTTCATTATTCTTTCATTATTCTTTTATTAGCCTTCGTTATAATCAAATGTAGTTGCTATCCAGTTACAGAAAAATATCTCTATCCCGCTCTTCCGACCATTTTCTACTCTTCGTTATTTCACTTCAAGCGTTATATTAAAGGAGAAAAATCATGAAAAAATCAGTCTTATGTCTATTAATTGCTTTATTTACGTTTGGGACTTCATTCTCACAGATTCTACCTGTTTATGCAGATGCGAACGATTTTACTTTTACAATCGGTTCCAATGGCGCAACGGTCACGGACTACAGGGGGACGGAACTGAATGTGGTTATTCCCGCTGAGTATGCGGGTACGACGGTAACCGAAATTGGGAGATCAGCATTTGATACATACGGTACAGGCAAACCTAAAATTACAAGCGTCGTGATTCCGAACAACGTGAAGGTAATCCAAACGTATGGATTCCGTTATACTGGCCTCACTTCCATAGACCTTCCAGACAGTTTGTTAACGATCGGCTCCAGCGCATTCGAGAACAATCCGCTTACAACAGTCGTTTTTCCAGATAGTGTGACGACGATCGGCAACTATTCTTTTTATATGAATAATTTGACATCGATTAAATTATCGGAAAATTTGAAGACGATTAATGGCGGGGCTTTCGACACCAATCACATTGCGAAACTTGTCATCCCGGCCAGCGTAACGAATGTCGCCAGTAGTTCATTCTATAATAACAACTTAACAAGCATAACTGTGTTAGGCAATGCAACAACTTTTGGGACAGGTGTATTTGAGGGTAATCCGGGCAATCTGAAAATATTCGGAATTGCGAATTCTCCCGTGGCCGTTTATGCTTCGAGCAACGGACATACGTTTGTGGACGGAACGGCGTTATTTCAAGCGGTCTCTAGCGCCAAGTCGTTGTTGAAAAGTAATCTGGTGGGCACCAGCGTAGGACAAGTTCCGGCCAATGCCTATAACGACTTATCGGCAGACTATGACGCAGCCATGCTTTTTATCGACGGAATCGGGAATGCCACCATCGCCTTTGACCTGGCTAACGCAGCAAATCCTCTGACCTCTTCAATCGCGGCATTCAATGCGCAAATTGTCCAGGCCGGCAATCCCGCGGCGTTGGCAGCGGCAATCACGGCGGCGCAGCAGGCATTGACGGATCATCCGCAAGGTACGGATGTAGGGCAGACTTCGGCAGGAACTCGCACCGTGCTGGAAACTGCGATGGATGCGGCGCAGCAGATTCTCGATAACGGGGGTAATTACACGCAGGATCAACTGGATACGGCAGTTAACCAGTTAAATTCAGCGGTTCAAGTCTTTAATGCTGCTGTTATACAAGCGGGCATTTCAACGGCGTTGGACGCGGCGATCACAGCGGCGCAGCAGGCGTTGACAGATCATCCGCAAGGAACGGATGTAGGGCAGACTTCGGCAGGAACGCGCATCGTGCTTGAAACTGCGATGGATGCGGCGCAGCAGATTCTTGATAACGCGGGTAATTACACGCAAGATCAACTGGATACTGCGGTTAACCAGTTAAATTCAGCGGTTCAAGCCTTTAATGCTGCTGTTATACAAGCGGGCATTTCAACGGCGTTGGACGCGGCGATCACGGCGGCGCAGCAGGCGTTGACGAATCATCCAGAAGGTACGGATGTAGGACAGACTTCGGCAGGAACGCGCACCGCGCTCGAAACTGCGATGGATGCGGCGCAGCAGATTCTCGATAACGCGGGCAATTACACGCAGGATCAACTGGATACGGCAGTTAACCAATTAAATTCAGCGGTTCAAGTCTTTAATGCTGCTGTTATACAAGCGGGCATTCCAACGGCGCTGGGGGCGGCGATCATGGCGGCGCAGCAGGCGTTGACGAATCATCCAGAAGGTACGGATGTAGGACAGACTTCGGCAGGAACTCGCACCGTGCTGGAAACTGCGATGGATGCGGCGCAGCAGATTCTTGATAACGCGGGCAATTACACGCAGGATCAACTGGATACGGCAGTTAACCAGTTAAAATCAGCGGTTCAAGCCTTTAATGCTGCTGTTATAAAAGCGGGCATTTCAACGGCGCTGGGGGCGGCGATCACGGCGGCGCAGCAGGCGTTGACAGATCATCCGCAAGGAACGGAAGTAGGGCAGACTTCGGCAGGAACGCGCACCGCGCTCGAAACTGCGGTGGATGCGGCACAGCAGGTTCTTGATAACGCGGGCAATTACACGCAGGCTCAACTGGATACTGCGGTTAACCAGTTAAAATCAGCGGTTCAAGCCTTTAATGCTGCTGTTATACAAGCGGGCATTCCAACGGCGTTGGGGGCGGCGATCACGGCGGCGCAGCAGGCGTTGACGGATCATCCGCAAGGAGCGGATGTAGGGCAGGTGTCAGCGGGAACGCGCACCGTGCTTGAAACTGCGATGGATGCGGCACAGCAGGTTCTTGATAACGCGGGCAATTACACGCAGGCTCAACTGGATACTGCGGTTAACCAGTTAAAATCAGCGGTTCAAGCCTTTAATGCTGCTGTTATACAAGCGGGCATTCCAACGGCGTTGGGGGCGGCGATCACGGCGGCGCAGCAGGCGTTGACAGATCATCCGCAAGGAACGGATGTAGGGCAGACTTCGGCAGGAACGCGCACCGTTCTGGAAACTGCGGTGGATGCGGCACAGCAGATTCTTGATAACGCGGGTAATTACACGCAGGCTCAACTGGATACGGCAGTTAACCAGTTAAATTCGGCGGTTCAAGTCTTTAATGCTGCTGTTATACAAGCGGGCATTCCAACGGCGCTGGGGTCGGCGATCACAGCGGCGCAGCAGGCGTTGACGGATCATCCAGAAGGAACGGATGTAGGGCAGACTTCGGCAGGAGACCGCGCTGCCTTGCAGACCGTGATAGATGCAGCGCAGGCTATTGCCGACGATGCGGAAAATCAATCTCAGACTCGTTTGGATGAAGCTACTGTCAGTTTGAACGACGCTATGGCGGTATTTGAAGCCGCTTGGGTGGGGATGGTGCTAACCGCATCGGCCAATGATTTGTACGGAACGAGCGACACGCTTCGCTTTACGGTATTTTATGGATATGAAGTAACCGTGATCGGAACACCGGTCGTTCCGATCATGGTTGGAGACAATTCCGCCACTCAGACGGTATATGCCCCATATATGGGAGCGCGAGGCGAGGCAGTGACAAAACTTACTTTCGAATTCGAAGTTCCTGCTGGGCTCGCGGATGTTGACGGAATTAAAGTTGCTGCATCATTGGAACTCCCGGACGGTGCAAGTATCGTTCGCACCTCCAGCGGACGCCCGGCTTCGCTAACTTACGTAGCCCCGGACGCGAACGGAATACGTATCGTGGCGATACCGCCCGAAGTTACCCTGACGGTTGCACCTAACGGATCGGAACGTAAAGCGATCAGTGTGATTGCAAGCGTGTACGGCGGAGCTGCGGGAAATGCGCTGACGCAGCTCCGTTGGCTGCCTGGAAGTCTTAGTGGGGTTGATTTTGCCGGCGGAACGAAAGGAACCGATATTTTGGCCACACCTCAATTCACCACTACTGCCAACGGCGACTATACCGTTTATGCCCTAGACGAAGCAGGCAATGAAGCAGTGAAAACCATCACTGTTACTGGGATCTCAACCTCGTCTTCGTCGGATAACGGCAATCGACCGGTCACATCGGGGACGACTGTGAAGTTAGATTCGAATGGCGGGATTACAATTCTCGTCGATCCATCCGACATCAAACAAGTCAAGCGTTCGGACGGCACGGTGATCGAGCAAGTCATCCTCCCCGAACGGACGAGGGAGCAAGTGTTGGAACTCCTGAAAAATGCGATGGAACCGATTGTCAGAATTACAATCGGCAATCGGGAGCAAGCGGTACAGGCACAGCTTCAAGCATACTGGATCGTGGATATGGTCAAAGCTAATTCCAATACAATTGTCGAGGTGAGGTTGAACGATTCTAGCTACCAATTGCGGTTAAGCGCGATCGATCTGACCGGCTTGGCGGCGCGTCTCGACGCGGAAATATCGAATTTGACCGTGAACATCATACAGGCGCTGGCCGGCGAGCAAATTCGACAAGAGATCGATCGGATCGGCGTTTCTCAAGGTTTTTCTGTTTTCGCCGACGTCATTGACTACAAGGTGATGGTCGAAGCAAACGGGCAAATGCTGGAGGTGTACGACTTTGGTGGATCTTACTCGACCCGGACCATTAAGTTGGACCGAGAGAACACAAACCGTAACCTGGTTGCTGTTCAGTATATCCCGGAAAACGGAACCGTCGTTTTTGTTCCGGCAAAGATGGAAACCGGTCCAGACGGCACTAACGAAGCGATTCTGAACGTGCCACATAACAGCTTGTACACAGTCGTAAATGTGCAAGCCCGAACGTTCGCCGATTTAACCGGACACTGGGCAAAAGCGGATGTGGAGCATCTGGCGTCCAAGCTGCTGGTGAACGGCGTGGCGGCCGACCGTTTTGACTCAGAGGGAACCATTACACGAGCGGAATTCTCAGCCTTGCTCGTTCGTGCGCTAGGGCTATCCGTGAAGGAGAGCGAGGGCGGTGATCGTTTTGCGGATGTCCCTGCATCCGCATGGTATGCATCTGCAGTAAATGCGGCAGTGGCTAACGGGCTGGTTAGTGGCATCGGTGCCGGCCGTTTTGCGCCTAACGATCCAATTACCCGCGAGCAAATGGCCGTTGTGATTGCTGGGGCCTTAACCTTCACCAGCCATGGAACCGGTAGCGATGGGCAAGAGGGAGGCCATCTGGATGCTTTCACGGATCGAGACTCCATTTCTTCATGGGCGCAAGCTGCGGTAGTCCGAGCATCGGAAGACGGCATTATGAAAGGAATGGTGGACGGACGCTTTGCCCCGAGGGAGAATGTAACGAGGGCGCAGGCAGCGGTTATACTGAAAAGGTTCCTGCAATATGTACATTTTATCGATTAAATCAAGCAAAGTAATCAATCCCAAATGAATCGAGATACTCATTCATGGAATCGTCTGTAAAACGATAGTGAAGGAGCTTGCCTCGTGGCAGCTCCTTTTTGTCGTACAAGTAACTGGCAGATAGGTGTGAAATGTCGGTTGACAAGAAAATGGTTTAAATGAAATCCACGAAATCTTCGGGCTGTTTTAGTCTCATTTGATCTTATAGCCCACATAAATGATGGACAAGCTTATTAATAAGACGAAATGCAACCGTTTGGACGCTTATGCCGTATAAATAGTGCTCTGTGCCATACAGGCGGAAAGGAAGAGATTAAACATGACCATTCGTTCAGGAAAAAGCATACTTTTAATCATTGGAATGTTATTATTAGGAGGATGCTCGTTATTCGAGGATGCCAAGCAGGCGGTCAATTCCGTATCGAGCTCGGCCGACTATGTGACGGGGGCGGCTTCATACATGCAGACGCTGACAAGCTTCAGCGAGCAGGCGACGCAGCTTGCGGAGCAAGCCGTAAACGATGCAAGTGCACGCGCCGATTATAAGGAACAGCTAGTAGCTGTGCAGGAATCTATCAAGCAGTTTGGCGAGCTGCAAGCGCCGGATTTTGCCAAGGATGTCCATCAGACCGTGGTCGATTATAATTTGAAGCTGCAGGAAGGCATTGATGCGGTGCTGAAGCAGATCGAAGACGGCAAAGCATTGGTTGACGCAACGGAAATTCCAAATACGATTAACAAAATCAACGAGCTGTTAAATCAAGTCAATCAACTTCAGCAGCTGGTGTCGTAACGGTAAAGAGAGGAAGAATGAAAGATGAAAGTAAATATTTTGCATGCTAGCATGACGAACTCCAAGGAATCTGGTTTCGTAGGCAAGGTTCATTTTGAAGTAGAGGGTCAGACGAACCAATACGAAATTGCCCTTCACAGCCGCAAGGCGACTGAGTGGGGCTACGGTTTATTTTTTCTAAATGAATCAGGCAAGGAAGAGGATCTTTTAGCTGTTGAGGATGAGCTGGAAGAGGATGACGAGCTTTTTGATTCTCTCGTGAAAGCGGCTTGGGAAACACTGGAGAAGAAATAAACCTTTACGCGTAAATGGCTGAAGCCGTCCTCTGACGGCAAAGCTGCCGTTTCGAGGGTGAAATATAAGCCCATTTATAAGTGCAAAACTTATAAATTCTTATATTTTGAAAAATAGAGCTGGCGCCAGCATGGACATGCAGTCCGAGCTTGCGCTGGCTCTATTTGCGTCTAGGCTGATGGCATAAACGCACTTGTCGATCATACAATCTAATGTTATCATTAAGATTACAATTTAATAGGAAGGGAATAAGTGTCAGCAGGTGCGCAAGGCGCCCAAGTTGACTTAATAGGGAAGTCGGTGAGAGACCGGCGCGGACCCGCCACTGTATGAAGCGACTGACGCTTCAAAGCCAGGAGACCTGCTTATTTCAACGACACTGTAAACCTACGTGGATATTAGGAAGGTGTTAGAGATTGGATGGCCCTTCGCTGTCTGCGTTTAACAAGGACATTGGTCTTTTCAAGCATTTCTAACACATATCGTTAGAGGTGCTTTTTTTGTTGGATAGAAATTGTAAATTGCTACATAGAAGGAGTTGGGCATCAATGAGTGAAGCAGGCGTCGGCAAGCTGTTAATAATCGGATTCGGCCCAGGGAGCTTCGAGCATATTACGAAACGCGCCCGTGAAGCGATTCAGGAGAGCGATATAGTCATCGGCTATAACACGTATGTGGACTTGATTCGGGAGCTAATCAGCGATCAGGCGATTGTGCGGACAGGGATGACGGAGGAGGTCAGCCGGGCGCAGGAAGCGGTGCGCCAGGCGGAGAACGGCAAGAAGGTTGCCGTTATATCAAGCGGCGATGCGGGCGTGTACGGTATGGCAGGACTCGTGTATGAGGTGCTGATTGAGAAGGGCTGGAAGCGTAATGGCGGGGTAGAGGTTGAAGTCATTCCCGGCATTTCCGCCATTAACTCGACAGCGTCCCTGCTCGGCGCACCGATTATGCACGATGCTTGCACGATCAGCCTAAGCGATCATTTGACCCCTTGGGAGCTGATAGCGCGCAGAGTAGAAGCGGCAGGACAAGCGGATTTCGTCATTGCGCTTTATAACCCGCGCAGCGGCAGAAGAACACGGCAAATCGTGGAGACGCAGCGTATTTTGCTCAAATACCGCTCGCCAGATACGCCGGTTGGCATTGTGAAAAGCGCGTACCGCGACCGTGAGGATATTGTCGTGACGACGCTTGCCCGTATGCTTGACCATGATATCGGCATGCTGACAACGGTCGTTATCGGCAACTCCACAACCGTTAATTATGATGGGCTGATGATTACGCCGCGTGGCTATCAGCGCAAATATACGCTGGGCGAAGGCGCGCAGCCTTTGAAGCCTCACCAGCGTCTGCAAGAGAAGAATGAGCCGTGGGCGCTTCATACGGCAGGAATGCCGGAGCTCTCAGGTGATGGAGACTATCCTGAGGATGAATATGATAGGGCGGACTCTTTGGTGGAGCGGGAGGAGCCGCAAATGGCGATGCAAGACCAGCCGAGAAATGAAAATGGGCAAGGCGGCGGCGTAGCCGTTGCCATAGCGCCTCCAGCCGCACCCGTGAAGCCAGCTCCAGCTCCGGTTGATAAAGCTGCTTCATCGAGGGTGGAGTCAGCCGCGATGCCAGCTGTCTCGCCACTTCATTTGGCGATGGAAGCAGTACTGCTTAATGATCGCAGCAAGGGTATAGAGCCTAGTGGGGCATATGAGGAAGCCGCGAGCCCATTGCCTGTATTTACGCAGCAATCCGTTTTGGAGTTCGCCGTAAGCCCGGGTGTAGCGACGAAGAACTTTACTCCCCAACAGCTGGTGGCACTGGCGCAGGCGGTTGGCGAGAAGGGCTCGATTGAATATACGCCGCACCATCATCTGCTTGTGCGGATCCCGACGTCTGATCCAGACAGCGTTACGGCAAAGCTGCGTGCGGATGGCCTCAGTCTGGCACCGATTGGTGATGTTTTGCAACTGAAGGCTTGCGATTTTTGCAATCTGGAGAAGGCGGAATCGGTGCCTTATGCCGATGAACTGCAAGAGAAGATCGGCGGCATGGCCATGCCGAAGGAGCTGCGTGTCGGGTTCAATGGCTGCGGCATGGCTTGTTATGGCGCAGTTAACGAGGATATCGGCATCGTGTATCGCCGTGGCAAATTTGATTTGTTCCTCGGCGGCAAAACCGTCGGCCGCAATGCGCATGCGGCGCAGCCGGTTGCCGAAGGCATTGCAGCCGAGGAAATCGTGCCACTGATTGAACGCATTATTGCGCTGTATAAATCGGAAGGCCATCCGAATGAGCGCTTTCATAAATTTTTCAAACGGATGGGTCAAATAGAAGGCTATCGCTATCAGGAGCTGCCTGTTTTTCATATCGAAGACGCATTGTGCGGAGACTAGCGACAGCAAGGGAGATGAAGGAAGATGGATGCGGTTTTATTTGTAGGGCACGGAAGCCGGGATGAGAGAGGCAATGAAGAGGTGCGCGAGTTTGTCGCCTCTGTAGCGTCAACACTGAAAGCAGATTTGGTAGAGCTGTGCTTTCTGGAGTTTGTCACGCCGACGATGAAGCAGGGCTTTGATATTTGCGTATCAAAAGGGGCGACTCGGATCGCCGTTATTCCGATTACGTTATTTTCGGCAGGGCATGCAAAGCTTCATATGCCTGCAGCAATTGATGAGGCAAAGCTGCGATACCCAGCAATAAATATTATTTATGGACGGCCGATTGGCGTTCACGATCAAGTGCTGGAAATTCTAACCTCCCGCCTTGGCGAAGCAGCTGCGGCAGAGGAAAGCGAGCTTGCTGATACGGCTATTTTGATCGTCGGTCGGGGCAGCAGCGATGCCGATGCGAACAGCGAGCTATTTAAAATTTCCCGTTTGTTCTGGGAGCGCCTTAAAGTCAAATGGGTCGAAACCGCCTTTATTGGCGTAACGGCGCCTCTGATGGATGAAGGTGTAGAGCGCTGCCTCAAGCTGGGCGCGCGTAAAGTTATTATACTGCCGTACTTCCTGTTTACCGGTGTTTTAATTAAACGGATGGAAGCAGCGATGGAGCAATATACGGCTGCTTATCCGGATACGGAATTTGTGCTTGCGGAATATTTTGGCTTCCACCCGCTGCTTAAAGAGATTTTGAAAGATCGCGCCGCAGAAGCGCTGCAGGACGAAGTGAAGATGAACTGCGATATGTGCCAGTTCCGCCTGCAGGCGATGAAAGATCATGACCATCATCACCACCATGATCATGATCACGACCACCATGACCACCACCATCATGATCACGATCACGGGCATGATCATCATGACCATAATCACGAACACCATGCGCATGATCACGAGCATCATCATGAGGGCCATACACATGAGCATAACCATGAGCACCATGAACACGACCATGATCACCACGACCACGAGCACCTTGAAATTGGCGAGCCTGCTGCTAATGCCAAGGAAGATGCCCCGCAGAAAAATGATCCGTCCAAGGCAGCAACGCTTGTCGGGGAGGGTTAAGCCATGATTTTTATGCTATGTGGAACGAGCGATGCGAGGGAGCTCGCTGTACAAATTAAGGCACAGGGCTATAGCGTGCTGACTTCGGTCGTGACCGATAGTGCGGCAGGCAGCTTGAAGGAAGCCGGACTTGATGTACGAGTGGGACGGCTAACCGCAGACGAAATGGCAGCTTACCTGAAGGGAAATCAGGTACAGGCTGTCGTTGATGCCAGCCATCCCTTTGCCGAGGAGGCGCATCGCAATGCAATGGCGGCGGCCGAGCAGGCATCGGTGCCTTATATTCGCTATGAGCGCGAGAGCCTGACCTTTGATGGACAGCCGCTAATCCAGTATGCGGATGATTACGCCGAAGCAGCCGAAATGGCGGCTGCCAAAGGCGGCGTCGTGATGCTGACGACTGGCAGCAAAACGCTGCAGGTTTTTACCGAGCGCCTGCTAGGCTTGCCTAACGTGACGCTGATCGCCCGCATGCTGCCGCGCCTCGACAATATGGAGAAATGCGATGCGCTGGGACTGCCGCAAAAGCATATCGTTGCCATGCAGGGTCCATTTTCCAAAGCGCTCAACCGCGCCCTTTACGAGCAATTCGGCGTGACGCTGATGATTACGAAGGAGAGCGGCAAGGTTGGCTCTGTGGATGAGAAGCTGGAAGCGGCGCTTGAAATGGGTATTGAGACGATTATTATTGGGCGTCCTAAGCTTGCCTATGGGCATGTTTTTTCGCGCTTTGACGAAATAAGTGATACATTAAAGGAAATGTTGAGTTAAATACACGTTGCATCATATATTGAAGGAGCTGAGCGAAAAACATGGATTTTTTGACTGATTTTAAACCGCTTACTGTACAGCCGCAGGAAATTGAAGCACGCAGCTTTGAAATGATTACCGAGGAGCTAGGGGAGCACCCGTTCACAGATGAGCAATATTCTGTTGTACAGCGCGTTATTCACGCTTCCGCTGATTTTGAGCTGGGACGCAGCATGATGTTCCATAAGGATGCGGTACAGGCAGGCATTAAGGCGATCCTCGCGGGCAAGCCTGTAGTTGCCGATGTGCAGATGGTTCAAGTAGGAATCAGCAAGCCGCGCATTGAGAAGTTTGGCGGCGACGTGCGTGTATACATATCGGATGCAGATGTGATGGAGGAGGCGAAGCGCCTCAATACGACGCGGGCGATTATTTCCATTCGCAAAGCGATTCGTGAAGCGGACGGCGGTATTTATGCGATCGGAAACGCGCCTACAGCGCTGCTGGAGTTAATTAGACTGGTGAAAAATGGCGAAGCCAAACCAGGCCTTATCGTTGGCGTTCCCGTTGGCTTCGTATCGGCAGCAGAATCGAAGGAGGAGCTTGCCAAGCTGGACATTCCGTTTATTACGAATCTCGGACGAAAGGGCGGGAGCCCGGTTGCCGTGGCTGCGGTTAACGCGATTTCCCTGCTGGCAGAGCGCCAAGTGTAAAAAGCGTGGACAAGAAAGAGGATAAGCCGCTTCGCCATGGCTATACGACAGGCTCGTGTGCAACTGCTGCGACGAAAGCGGCGCTGACAGCGCTGATTTTGCGCGAGCAGCAGACCGAGTCGGAAATTGTGCTGCCGATTGGCGAGCGGGTCACTTTCACCATTGTAAGCTGTGAGCTGAATGGCGATGCCGCAAAAGCTGAAGTGATTAAGGATGGCGGCGACGATCCGGATGCTACGCATGGCGCAAGCATTTTTTCGGAGGTCAAATGGCATGACGGCGAAGGCGTTATACTTGATGGCGGCATTGGTGTTGGCCGGGTAACGAAGCCCGGTCTGCCCGTGGCGGTTGGCGAAGCCGCCATTAATCCGGTGCCGCGCCGCATGATTCACGAAGCGGTCGAAGAGGTGCTGCGATCGTTCGAGCTGGAGGGGCGAGGCGTAAGCGTCGTCATTTCTGTGCCGGAAGGAGAGCGAATCGCGCTCAAAACGTTAAATGGTCGCCTTGGTATTCTAGGCGGCATTTCCATACTCGGAACGAGAGGCACCGTTGTGCCGTTCTCTACCGCAGCATACAAAGCGAGCGTCGCGCAAGCGATTAATGTCGCAGCCGTCAGCGGCTGCGACCATCTTGTTTTATCGACAGGTGGCCGTACGGAAAAGTTTGGGATGGAGCTGTATCCCGATTTGCCGGAGGAGGCTTTTATCGAGATGGGCGATTTTATCGGCTTCTCGCTGAAAATGGCCCGAAACAAGCAAATTCGCAAAGTAACGCTTGTCGGCATGATGGGCAAGTTTTCGAAGGTGGCGCAAGGCGTCATGATGGTGCATTCCAAAAGCGCGCCAGTCGACTTCGGCTTTCTCGCCGAAATAGCGGAATATGCAGCTGTTCCCGAAGGACTTGTGGAAGAAATACGCGGCGCGAACACCGCTTCACAGGTTGGCGATATGATGCAGGAGCGCGGCATTGATGCCTTTTTCGAACGAATGAGCGAGCTGTGCTGCTATCATAGCAAGAAGGAAGCGGGCGGACTGCTGATCGTCGAGACGGTCATTATATCGATGAAAGCCCATCTGTTAGGCAGGGCTGAGCAATAGCGTTTTCAAATGCATGCAAGCTGCTTGGCAGCAAAGGATCGGGGGAGATAGAGCTTGGGGAACAAAATCAAAATGATCGGCATTGGCGATGACGGAGCGGCAGGTTTGCCGTCGCTTTATGAAGGCTGGATTCAAGAGAGTGAAGTATTGGTTGGTGGCGAGCGCCATTTAGCGTTTTTTCCGCAATATGCAGGCGAGAAAATCGTCATTAAAGGCGGCTTGACTGACTTGGCAAAGCAGCTGCAGGTGGAGAGTAGACGGACGGTTGTACTCGCTTCCGGTGATCCGTTGTTTTATGGCATTGGCGGTTATTTGGCCGGCAAGGTGGAGCTCGACATTTATCCGGCGCACAGCTCGGTGCAGCTTGCTTTTGCGCGAATGGGCGAAAGCTGGCATGATGCGCTGCTGACTAGCGTTCACGGCAAGAGCATCAAGGGACTGGCACAGCGTATCGACGGCAAAGCGAAGATTGCGCTGCTGACCGATGACAAAAACAATCCAAGCGTTATTGCCCGCTACTTGCTCGAATTTGGCATGACCGAATATAAAGCCTTTTTGGCTGAAAATTTAGGTGGAGCGGATGAGCGCACGGGGTGGTATGAGTTGAGCGAGCTTGCGGAGGCGGAATTTTCTCCGCTGAATGTCTTGATTTTGAAGCGTGTAGGGACGAGCCCCTCGTGGCCGCTCGGCATTGCTGACAGCGAGTTTGCCCAGCGTAAGCCGGACAAAGGACTAATTACTAAACGTGAAATTCGCGTGCTCAGCCTTGCGGCTATGCAGCTCAGGGAGACGAGCACGGTTTGGGATATTGGCACCTGCACAGGCTCCATGGCGATTGAGGCAGCACGCATTGCCCGCCAAGGCGACGTATATGCCATAGAGAAGAACGAAGGCGATCTTGCCAATTGTGTGGAAAACGCCCGGAAATTCAGAACCGACCTGACGACGCGGCTGGGACGCGCACCTGTTGGCCTGGACACGTTTGCCGATCCCGATGCTGTATTTATCGGCGGCAGTGGCGGCGAGCTGCGCGAGCTGCTGCATATTTGCTGCACGCGGCTCAAGGAAGGCGGACGCATCGTCGTGAATGCGGCAACGATTGAGACGATGGGCAAAGCGATGAGCGCTTTTGAGGATGAAGGCTTTAAAACCGATATTACGCTGGCACAGCTGTCGCGCAGCAAACCGATATTGGATTTGACGCGTTTTGATGCGCTTAATCCAATTTTTCTAATTACGGCTTGGAAGCAGCCAGAGATACTCACCGAGGAGGAAAGCGGCAATGACTAAGCTCGGCAAATTATATGGAATCGGGATTGGACCGGGGGATCCGGAGCTGATTACCGTTAAAGCTTTTCGGCTTATGAAGGAATGTCCGGTTATCGCATACCCGCGCAAAAAGATGGGCGCCAAAAGCTACGCGCTGACGATTGCTGAGCTGTATGTGAACGCAGCGGAGAAGGAAATGCTCGGACTTACCTTTCCGATGACGAAGGACCGCGAATCGCTGGAGCGCCAGTGGGAAAAGACGGTGCAGCAGGTATGGCAGCCGATTAGCGAAGGCCGCGATGTGGCGTTCGTTACGGAAGGCGATCCGATGATCTACAGCACGTATATTCACCTGATGCGGCTTATGCGCGAGCGTCACCCTGAAGTGGAAATGCAGGCAATTCCCGGCATTTCTTCGTTTAATGCTTCGGCTTCCCGCCTTGGCATTCCGCTTGCTGACGGCGACGAGCATGTGGCGATTGTTCCAGCAACGCCAAGCTATGAAGCGATGCGTACAGCGATTGAGCGCCATGACTGCGTCGTATTCATCAAAGTTGCTAAGGTGCTGGATTTAATGCTGACTGTATTGCGCGACTTGAAGCTGATTAAGAACGCTTATGTTTTGACGAAGGTTACATCGTCCGAGGAGCAGGTATGGATGGATGTTGAAGAGCTCCAAGGGCGCGAGCTTGAATACTTGACATTAATGGTGGTGAGAAAATGATTGTACATATTATTGGCGCGGGTCCCGGCGATCCGGATCTCATTACGGTAAAAGGGCTCAAGCTGCTGCAAGCGGCAGATGTCGTCATGTATACCGATTCGCTCGTTAATGAAGAGCTGATTGCGAAAGCGAAGCCCGAAGCTGAGGTGCTGAAAAGCGCAGGCATGGATTTGGATGAAATGGTTGGCATCATCGTAGACCGCGTGAAGCAGGGAAAAAGCGTAGCCCGTATTCATACTGGCGACCCAGCGATGTATGGGGCTATTTTGGAGCAGATGGTGCTGCTTAAGCGTGAAGGCATCCATTGTGAAATCGTCCCAGGCGTAAGCTCGGTATTTGCTGCCGCTGCTGCGGTTGGCGCTGAGCTGACAATACCTGACCTGACCCAAACGGTCATTTTGACGCGGGCCGAAGGACGGACACCTGTTCCTGAGCTGGAGAAGCTGAAGGATTTGGCAGCGCATCGCTGTACGATTGCGTTGTTCCTCAGCGCTACGCTGACGCGCAAAGTGGTGCAGGAATTTAAAGATGCCGGCTGGGAAGATGAGACGCCGATTGCTGTCGTTCGCCGTGCGAGCTGGCCGGATCAATTAATTATCCGCACAACGCTTGCCGAGCTCGACAATGCGATGCGCGAGCATGGCATTCGTGCACATGCGATGATTTTGGCAGGCTGGGCGCTTGATCCGGAGCTGCACAACAAGGATGCGCACCGTTCGAAGCTGTATGACAAAACGTTCACGCACCGCTTCCGCAGAGGAGTGAAGCCGGAATGAGTGCGATCATTCAGCTGGAAGAAGGCATCATCCCGGAAATTCGCCAGAAGCACGAATATGCAGTAGTTGCCATTACGAAGCATGGTGTGCAGACAGGCAGAAGGCTGCTGGAAAATATGGGAGCAGTCGATTTGTATTACATGGGCAAATTCGAAGCAGGAGATGAGGAAAGCCGCGGCATTCAGCTGTTCAATGGCTCGGTGCGCATGCTGTTTCCTGCCTTGTTTCCGAAATATAAAGGAATTATTTGTATTATTTCACTTGGCGCAGTTGTGCGAATGATTGCTCCATTGCTGCAGGACAAGAAGAAGGACCCAGGCATCGTTGTTATTGATGATAAAGGTGAACATGTCATTAGCGTGCTGTCCGGCCATCTTGGCGGAGCGAATGAGCTGACGCGCGAGACGGCAGCGGCTATTGGCGCGCGTCCAGTGCTGACGACGGCATCGGATGTACAGCGCACGCTGCCTGTCGATTTGTTCGGGCGGCGCTTCGGCTGGGAATGGGAAAGCGATGCAAAGCTGACACCTGTCAGCGCCGCTGTCGTCAATGAGGAGCCCGTTGCTATTGTGCAGGAGTCGGGCGAGCGGAACTGGTGGATGCATGATACACCAATGCCACCTAATCTGGTCGTTTACGACTCTATTGCCGCAGCGGAGTCGGCCGCGCCTAACGCGGCACTCATAGTCACACACCGCCTGCTGGAGGAGGATGAGCAGAAGCTGCTGAATAACGGCGTGCTCTATCGGCCGAAGGTGCTGGCACTTGGCGTTGGCTGCAATCGGGGGACGTCTGCGGAAGAAATCGAAGCGGTTATCGCTTCCGCATTGGAAGGAATCCGGGCTTCGATCCGAAGCGTCAAGGCGATCTGTACCATTGATCTCAAAAAGGATGAAGAAGGGCTGCTCGCGGTATGCGCCAAGTATGGCTGGCCGCTGGTGACTTATACGCCTGGGGAGCTGAACGAAGAGGAAATTAGCGAGCCTTCTGAAACGGTATTTAAATTTACTGGAGCTTACGGGGTAAGCGAGCCTGCGGCGAAGCGTTATACGAAAAACAATGAGCTGCTGCTGGGCAAGCAAAAATCCGGCAATGTAACGATTTCGATTGGACTTATTCCATTCACATAAGCCGTGCAGCACAGCTTTTTTTAAAATATAGGAAAGTATATGATTGTTCGATCCTTTCTCTATATTTCTCGAATGAAACGCGCTGTGCCGCCATAGGACGGCTTTCGGCCGTTTCACCTTGGCAAGTCCTTAACGAAAGGAATTCACATGTTATGACGATAGCAACGCAGAAAAGAATCATTATTGCTGGAACGGGCAGCGGAGTTGGCAAAACGACGACAACCGTCGGACTGATGGCTGCTTTAGCGCGCAGAGGTTTTGCGGTACAAGGCTTTAAGAGCGGGCCGGACTATATAGACCCAACCTATCATACGGCGGCGACAGGGCGGCAGTCACGCAATCTGGACAGCTGGATGTGTCCTCCTGCCACGGTGAAGGAAATTTATTCGCGTGCTTCAAGCACGGCGGATATTTCAATCATTGAAGGTGTAATGGGGCTATATGATGGCAAAAATCCGCTTTCGAATGAAGGCAGCACTGCTGAGCTTGCTGTGCTGCTGGACTGCCCCGTGCTGCTGGTCGTCAACTGCCAAAGCATGGCTCGCAGTGCAGCGGCTATTGTGAAGGGCTTTCAGGCGCTGGATGACAATGTGCGCATCGTTGGCGTTATTGTGAACAAGGTGGGCAGCGACAGCCATTATGAGATTGTGAAAGCGGCTATCGAGCAGGAATGCGGCATTCCAGTCGTTGGTTATTTCAAGCGCAGCAGCGAGCTTCATATACCTGAGCGTCACTTGGGCCTCGTGCCTTCGATTGAGCGGGGCGAGCTGTCGCCTTTATTCGACCAGTTGGTGGCGATGTGCGAAAGGACCGTTGATCTTGAACGAGTGCTTGCGCTGGCAGAAGCGCCGGTCATACCTGAAGCAGCAGCAGGGACTTCCTTATTCGTGAGGAGAAATCCCGAGGGCAGCGTGCGAATGGCGGTTGCCAAGGACGCGGCGTTTCATTTTTATTATCCGGATAATCTTGAGCTGCTGGAGGCGTGTGGAGCCGAGCTTGTATACTTCTCGCCGCTTGCAGGGGAAGCTGTGCCGAATGATGTATCAGGCTTGTATATTGGCGGCGGCTTTCCAGAAGAATTTGCCGAGCAGCTGGCGAAGCAGCAGTACGTACACCAGTCGGTGCGGGACGCCATTGCTGGCGGCATGCCGACGCTTGCTGAATGTGGCGGTTATATGTATCTAACGGAGCAGCTTACGAATACGAGCGGCAATAGCTATGCGATGGCTGGCGTGCTGCCGGGAAGCGTGGTCATGCAAGGCAAGCTTGCAGCGTTAGGCTATCGGGAGGCAAAGGGGCTGGGTGCTAATTTTCTGCTGCCTGAGGCCGATCAGGCTCGCGGACATGAATTTCATTATTCTGTCTATGTGCCAAGCACCGATAGTGAAACGCCGGAGCCTGCCTATGAGACAAAGGGCAGACGCGGCGTGAAGCAGGAAGGGGCGCAGCTCGCCCAACTGGTTGCAGGCTATACGCACTTTCATTTTGCCTCAAATCCGGAGATGGCTGAGCGCTGGATTGCTGCATGCTGGGCTTATTCTGCTCGTAAAGCATAATTTGCGCTGAAGCGCTTACGCATATTGAAAATATAGGAAAGGATATGATTGTTCCATCCTTTCTCTATATTTCTACGCGAAACGGAAGCTTTGCCGTCAGAGAACGGCGACAGCCGTTTACGCTTGAAATATAGGAAAGCATATGATTTCCCGATCCTTTCTCTATATTTCTACGCGAAACGGAAGCTTTGCCGTCAGAGAACGGCGACAGCCGTTTACGCTTGGCCATTTTAAACATTTCGTAACTTTTATATGGATGGTTTCCGCTATCATAGTAACGATGAGTAACCTAAACATATAACCGGGGGATGTCCAATTACTATGACGGATTTTCAATATAAAATAAATCGTTTAAGACAATGCGAGTCTATATGCTATACGATATGCCTAAAGCTATTGCAAAACGAGCAGCAGGCGGCGAAAGCGGCGGAATGGCTGCTCAAACGCTTGTTTACAGACGAGCAGTTTTGGAAAACTTCCGACGCTGCACGGGACCGGTATATTTTTCGTATCGCAAGCAGTGCTTATTTAAATCAGACACAGATGCGCTCCTTTATGAAAACTTCATAAGGGGCGTGTTTGTTGTTAAGGGAAGGAAGCAGGGCGACTATGATTAATACGAGCAATACACGCAGCGTTACTATCGCACTGTTCGTAGCGACCTTTCTGGCAGCGATCGAAGGGACGATCGTCAGTACGGCTATGCCGAGCATAACGCGAGAGCTGCAAGGAACCCAGCAGTATAGCTGGGTTATTTCGATTTATTTGCTTGCTACGGTCGTCACAACACCGATTTATGGCAAGCTGTCAGATTTATTTGGCCGCAAAAATATGTTTATGATTGGGGCTGCGATTTTTTTGTGCGGCTCGATGCTCTCTGGCCTTGCGCAAACGATGACGCAGCTTATTATTTTTCGCGCGATACAAGGGCTGGGGGCTGGTGCGCTCACAACGATTCCTTATACGATAATCGGTGATTTATACGCTTATGAGCAGCGGGCGAAGGTACAGGGCTGGATGTCGAGCATTTGGGGAATAGCTGGTATATCGGGTCCTTTGCTTGGCGGGCTGCTAGTCGATTATGTCTCTTGGCGGGCGATATTTTATATGAATTTGCCCTTTGGCATTGTCGCGATGTTTCTGCTTGGCTCTACTTTGAAGGAAGCTTACGAGAAGCGGAAGCGATCGATTGATTATGGCGGCATTGGCACGTTTGCGGTAGGCATGTTCTGTTTTCTCTATGCCTTGACCCTGCTGCGTTCAGAGACGGGCGAGCAGGGAGCCAGCTATACGGAAATCGGACTGCTTTTTGCAGTTGCTGCGGTGCTGCTGGCGCTGTTCTTCTATATTGAGAAGCGTGTGCAGGAGCCGCTGATCCCGCTCGTTTTGTTCAAAAATCGCACCATCAGCATGGTGAATTTGCTCAGCTTTTTGCTATGCGTCGTCAACGTCGTTATTATTTTTTATTTGCCGCTCTGGCTGCAGGGCGTTTATGGAAAAAGCGCCACCTATTCGGGTTTGGCGATGATTCCGCTTTCGGTCAGCTGGCCGCTCGGCTCGATTTTGGCAGGCACATGGATATCGCGAATTGGTCTGAGAAATATAACGTTACTCAGTGCGCTTTCCCTCGTATTAGGAAGCTTGGGCTTCATGTTCCTGAATGCCACGACGCCGATTGCCTTGTTTATGCTCTATATGTTTTTAACGGGCTTAAGCTTTGGGCTTGCGCTAACCAGCTGTACCGTATCCGTGTCATCCGCTGTCGAACGGCAAATGCGCGGTGCCTCGGTTGCCACGAATAACTTTATACGGACGCTCGGCCAGACGATCGGAATCGCTTTATTCGGCCTTCTGCTGCACACTGGCAGCACGAATATCATCGACCCGCTATTGCTGGAGGAAAGCTTGCACCGAATCTTTACGATAGTGGTCGTATTGTCGCTCGTTGTCGGGGTAGTGTCGCTAGCTTTACCACGCATATCCTTGGCAGAGCAGCAGGAAACGAAGCACGCTTCTTAAAATATTTGTCATAAATAATTGGTGGAGTGCAACTTTTCAGATTATATTGCGTCCAAACTTTTGGCGGATATGTAGAGAAATCGCAATTTTATTTTGGAAAAGGAGATTCACATGCTTAAAAAAGTCAGCTTATTTGCACTCGTATTCCTTTTTGTCTTTACTTTGGCTGTGCCGATTCAGGCGGAAGCAGCGCAAAATGTCCTAGGTCAAGAGCAGCTCGTTCTGCTTCAAAAGTCGAATAAAATGTACCATAATGGCACGCTGTATACAGCTACGCAGCCTGTTACTGAGCTGAAAGGCACGACTTACGTTTCGGCACGCTCAATCGCAGAGCGCCTCGGCGGCAAAATCGTATTTGACAAGGTAGCTAAGGAGTATGTGCTGACGACGGAAAAAAACGTACTTCGTTATGCCATTGGCAGCTCCACCTACAATGTGAACGGAACGGTACAGAAGTTTACTGGAGCACCTTACAACTTGAAGGGTACGCTGATGATTCCGCTTCGTACGCTGCTGCAGCCGCAGGGCATCACGATGAAAGTGAACAAGGCGGAGAAAAAAATTACGCTGACGTGGACAGTAAAGATCGCGCCAGTCGCAACTTTTACAGTAAGCCCTAAAGTCATTTATGCGAATGAAACACAGGTGACTTATACGAACCAGACGACCAGCAGCACCCCTATTGTGGACGAGCGCTGGGAAGGCAATTTGCCAATGTTCGACCAGCCAGGCACGTATACGGTAACCCATTGGGTTCAAGATTCGGATGGCGTCTGGAGCGAACCCTATACGGTGACGCTTGAAGTGCTTCAACCGAATTTACCGCCAGTAGCGAAGTTTGTTACCAACAAAACGAGCTACATGATGGGCGAGCCGATTGAATATACTGACCTTAGCAGCGATGAAGAAAACGCGATTACGAGCACGAACTGGACGAATAAACAGCTAGGCTTTTTCGAGCCAGGTCCACAGACGATTTCCTTGAAGGTAACGGACAAGCATGGAGCAAGCAATGAATATTCGCTTTCGATTATGATTGAAGATCAAGAGCTTTATTCCAAGCAGGACTTTGGCATGTTATTTACGCCTCCTGGAGAGCGCTTCTCGATTAATGGAGCGTCGGTTCTGAATTATGATGTGATTCCTTATTCATTGACAGAGTATGGACAGCAGACGCTGCTACGCAGCAACAGTCCAGAGCGAATTGTGAATGAAGGCGTGTATTATACGGACTCGGCATCGGGCAACGTTCGCTTGATGTCGCATAACGTAAACAACCGCCTGAACAATGTGCGCATGTACATCGTCGCTACGAACGAGACGAATCAGGAAGCGACGGTTCAGACACAGCGCGTCGGTATTGGCGGTCCTGCGCTGTACGTTTCGGCAACGGGGAAATCTTCTATCAGCAAATATTTGACCTCGCGCATGAATCCGGTCATGAATGATATTACAACGATTCCAGCGGGCGAGAGCCGTCTTATTTTGAAGCAGCTCAGCGATTTGAAAATTTCGCCGGACCGCGTATTGACAATGATGGCGGATGTTTCGACTTCCGGTCCAATTAAATTCAGCTACGTCATTATTGATGACGGCAAGGATGTTCTATCCGAATTGCCGCTGCTGCCGTATCTGGAGCCGGATGGCATTCACATTCGCGGTACATTCGAGAAGGCAGATCGTACGATCAACCTGACCCAGCCAGTAGGCTCAGAGCCAGGCCGTATGATATTTGGCGATAAAGTAGTCGATACACGCCTTACAACGATCGACAAGCTTACTGGTGCGACGATTTACAATGAAGGAAACTATGGCGTAGTTTACGTCGTGAAGCTGTTCAATGTTCAGCCTAATACGCTTATTGCCTTGAACCCGCGTGGCGGACATTATGGCGGCGCCTTCCTCGTCAACAACAATGTGGTTCTGACGACGAATAACTCCTTCCTTGCGAACAACGGTGAAGCAGGAGTCCTGTACCGTACGGGAAGCACATCAGAAGCTGTAACCATTGTATTCTCGCCGGCTTCTGGCAGCAATTTGCCAATCAATTTGCTGTTTATGCCAATGCCAGAGAAGAAAGGCTAGCGAATACAGCAAGCAAATTCAAGCAAAAGCATCATTATGTTCACAAATGTGAACACAATGATGCTTTTTTTATTGCGATAGGGAATATCCGAACATTAGGCAGTGAGCCATCAGAGGATACAAAGTTTTTGTTATGGAATGTGAATTATTTATGATAGCTCGTCATACTGCTTAAATCGGGAGAAACGACAAGGCTCTAGTTCGCATCTTGATTCTCGATTGATTATTTCAGTTGCAGCTAGACGCGCAATTAGCGGAGCCAGAGTAATGGCAGAATGCATCACCGTCACATAAAGTCCCTTCATCTGATTATGAAAGCCTACAATTGGATAGCCGTCCTCTGGCATTGGTCTCAACCCAACTTTGATGCTTTCCAGCTCCAATTGCTCCCCACCCTTCAGGCTGCGACGCAGCGTCTCGAAGGCACGTTTGCCCACGGCCTCTGGTCCATTTTCCTCCGAATCATCGATATAATCTTCCGCAGCTAGCAATGAATGATCGGTTAGCTGACGCACTTCAAACTGCGCATTCGAGATTAATGTGTGTATTAGTCTACTCGAGGTCTTCATTCGAATCAGAATGGAAGGTGACGGCGTTACTGGTACAGGGCAACCTAACGAATTGCAAAGTTCGGATACGCCTGTACCCGCCGCTAATACCACAACATCCGACTCCATAAATCCGTTTGATGTATGTACGCCTATTAAGCGTGAATTTTCTTGCTGCAGTTGTGTAACGTTGGTATCAAACTGTACCTTTGCTCCGTATTCCTGTGCTTTTCTTAACAATAGTTGCGTTAATTCGATCGGATCTACTGCTCCTTCTTCTTTGGCAAACATCGCATCGTTCGGATACTCCTTCAGATTCGGTTCCAATGCCTCAATCTGCTCTCGGTTTAAATTTTGAAGGTAGATTTGTTCATTTAGGTTCGAATCGCCCCACGTTAATGCTCCGTGCCATTGAATTTGTAATTCGGATAGCTCTTGCTGCAGTGCGAGGTATTCTTCTGAAGCACTGTCATACAAATGTCTGTACTGGGGAGCCACCCTATGTGTTGTATGTATCCAGGCAAATGATTTTTCTGTAACTTCACGGGCTGCGGTAGGGTGTCGTTCAATAATGGTTACATCCTGATTTCGTTTTGCTAGATGATAGGCCATACAGGCTCCGACAATTCCTGCTCCTATAATGACTACTTTTTGTTTTTCCAGCAGTGACGCCCCCTTTTTCATCCTATTTTAACATATGCATGGTATCTCAGTTAATAGAGTAGACATAAAGAATCGAGAGAATAATGAGGAGAAAAAGTACGTATGTTCGTACTCAGCTTTATCATCGGCTTTCAAAGTTCATACCGTAGTTTAAGGATTCAGGGTGGGAACGGACTATACTTGAAAAGGCGAACGATAGCGCATGTTTTTCAGTTAATTGTAAGGGGGATTTGGAACGATAGAAGCTTGCTCATGTCACCTTTTTCTTTGAAAGCGGTATATTTAGCGTGTTTTAGGCATTTACCTACGACAACATGTTAAGTTTAATTACATACACTATTGATAAATCGGGTTCATTGCTTTAATATGTTATAAAACATAACGCAAACGTGAAAGAGGGCAATTCTATGACGACTATACTTATTCGCAACGCAACGATAATGACGATGAATGAAAGTGGCGATATTTTAACGGGGGATTTGCTCATTCGCGGCAAGCGTATTGCTCAAATTGGCGGTGAGATAACGACTGATGGGGTGGATCGAATCATTGAGGCTGATGGGAAAGTTATACTTCCCGGCTTCGTACAGACACATATACATCTATGCCAGACGTTATTTCGCGGTCGGGCAGATGATCTGGCTTTAATCGAATGGCTGCGCGAGCGGATTTGGCCGCTAGAGGCGGCTCACAGCCCAGATTCGGTTTATTATTCCGCTATGCTGGGCATCGGCGAGCTGATCCGCAGCGGGACAACAACGATTTTGGATATGGAGACGGTGCATCATACCGAGTCGGCATTCCAGGCGATATTAGAGAGCGGCATTCGCGCCATTTCCGGCAAGGTGATGATGGACCATGGCACGGAAGTGCCGCTGGCGCTTCAGGAAAATACACAGCAATCATTGCAGCAAAGCGTGGATTTGCTCGAAAAATGGAATGGCGCTGGCGACGGCCGGATCCAATATGCTTTTTGTCCAAGGTTCGTTGTGTCTTGTACAGAGGAATTGCTCATTGGAGTACGCGATTTATCCGAGCAATATAAGGTTAAGGTGCATACCCATGCTTCCGAAAATACCGGAGAGATCGCAATTGTGGAAGCGGAACGCGGCAAGCGCAACGTCGTTTATTTGGATCATATCGGGCTGGCAAGGCCGAATTTGATTTTGGCCCACAGCATTTGGCTCGATGAGGAAGAGAAGCGGATTATTAAGGAAAGAGGCGTGAAGGTCACCCATTGCCCCGGCTCCAATATGAAGCTGGCATCCGGCATTGCGGAAATTCCCGAGCTGCTGCGCGAAGGCATCGATATTGGCATTGGAGCGGATGGCGCGGCATGCAACAACAATTTGGATATGTATCAGGAAATGCGGCTGACCGCCTTTATCCAGAAGGTGAAGCATGGCCCAACGGTCATGGATGCGCGCACCGTGCTGCGGATGGCGACGATGGGCGGCGCGAAGGTGCTCGGCATGGAAGACGACATTGGCAGCTTAGAGGAAGGCAAGCTAGCGGATTTGCAAATGCTTGATTTGGAGGATTTTCATGTGTATCCGTCCTATGATGCAGATTGGTTCTCGCGGGTGGTTTATGCGGCAACCCGTGGCGACGTGGATACCGTAATCATTGACGGACAAATCGTCATGGAGAAGCGCATTATGAAGACGATTGACAAGCCGCTTGTGCTGCGGGAGGCTGATCGTTCCCTTCGCGGACTGCTGGCAAGGCTGTAGCATATAGGTTGCAGGCCAGAACTTCATTTCATTAATAACGTCATCTATAAAGGCGGTGGCTGCTTGTGGATATGCACGAAGTGCTGGATTCAATTGCGACGCTTGAGCAGTCGGCCGCGCTTGCGACGATTATACGAGTAGAGGGCCATGCTTACCGTAAGGAAGGGGCAGCGATGCTGCTAAGGCTGGATGGAACGAGGACGGGAAGTATTAGTCCCGGCTGTCTGGAGGCTGATTTGCAGGAGCGGGTTAGCCGCGTGTGCTCTGCCGAAGCTTTTGAAATTATCATCTATAATATGCAGCCGGAAGAGGACATAATGTGGGGCGATACCATCGGCTGTGGCGGCATTATCCATGTGCTGCTGGAGCCTGTAACGATGGTACTCAGAGAACAGCTGCTGACGGCAAAAAATAGGCTGCGGGCGGGAGCGACGATTTTTTTGAATCGAAGCTGGTCGAGCGTAGGGGATAGCATCTGTTATAAATTAGAGCCAGCAGCAGTGGTCAGCCTTTCTCGCAATAGATGGAAAGCTGGTGCTGATGAGCACGGAGAGGCTGGGACATTTTCGGTGAAGCTGGAGCCGCGTTCACGAGCCATTGTATTTGGCGCTGGACCAGATGCAGAGGCACTTTGCACGGTGCTTCCAGGCTGCGGATTTGATGTTGTTGTGGCGGATTGGCATACACATATTAGCTCTGAAAATCAGGTTAACTCCTGTGGTAGCGTGGTGAGGGTTACTGGTAAGCCTGATGAGCTTGCCTCGAAGCTGCAATTTAATAGAACGGACTATTTCGTCGTATGCAGCCATCAGCTCCACTATGATCATCAACTGATTCAGCTGGCACTGGCAGCACAATCTAGTTATATCGGCGTCATGGGCTCTCGTAAACGAATAAAGCAATTATTTGGTGAAGGAAAGCTTTCTGAAAATGTTTATGCTCCAATCGGGCTTTCGATAGATGCAGAGGGGCCATACGAAATTGCGTTAAGCATCGCTTCCGAGCTAGTTCAAGTAAGGGCTGCGCAGCGTGCGAAAGATAAGGAGGCGACTGGCGATGCAGGTGTCAGGCATTTACTTGGCGGCGGGCCTCAGCAGCAGGATGAAGCAGCCGAAGCTGCGGCTTCCTTTATCGCCGGGAGCTATGCTTGGCAGTCAGGCGCTTCATGCTCTATTAAATAGTGTCATCAAAAGCTGGATTGTCGTTCATCGCACCAACGATGAACTGGAGTGGCTAGACACTCCTGAACTGGAGCGGGCTTGCACCGCAGCACAACTGCACAAGCGAGAAAGCCCTTTGGCGGCGCGGGGAATGTCCTACTCGCTGCACAGCGGGTTTGAGGCGCTGCTTGCTCTACATCCACATACGGATGCCGTCCTTATCGCGTTAGCTGACCAGCCTTTTGTGACGGCAAGGATGGCAGAGCGTTTGATTGAGGCGCTGGAGCAGGATTCTGCGCTTGATTACGCGGCCTTCAGCGACGGAGCGGCGACGATGCCTCCGGCGCTGCTGCGAACAACGATGTTTTCCGCTTTGAAGGAGCTGGAGGGCGATCAAGGAGCAAGACGGCTCTTTGCTACAGGCAAGTATAAAGGGGAAATACTGGATTTAAACGGTGAGCCTGACTTTGCGCTTCATGATATTGACGACGAGGAGAGTTTGCTGGCTGCTATTGATTTATGGAACAGGAGGGAGAGCGATGGCCATGAATAAACAAACGAAGCCGGAGTCTCCCGTCGTATGGCAGGCAAGTGATGCTGCGGAAGCTTGCAGGCTCAAGCAGCAGCTTGGCGAGGATGGCGTTTTTGTTGCAGGCGGGACGCTGCTTCGTACGTGGTGGGAAGCGGGGACTGCCCGTATGCCTGGCCATTTAATCGATATAAGCGGAATGGCCAACATGCAGAAGCCGATTGTGCTTGTTTCAAGCAGCCATGATCGGCAAATTTGTCAGATCGGAGCGGCGGCGCTGCTGTCAGAGGTCAGAAATGATTCATATATAAGGACTCATTATTCACTGCTCACAACCGCGATAAAAAATATCGCTGCACCATCGATACGGAACCTGGCTACGCTAGGGGGCAATGTTCTCTCCCGGGTGGGCGACGCGCTTCCAGCGCTGCTTGTATATGAGGCTGTGCTCCTCTGGCATGATGGGCAAGGAGAATTTCAGCAGACGCTTGCACAATGGTTATTGGAAGCCCAGGTAAGTGCCGGGTGGAAAAATCGTCTGCTGCTCGCCATTATATTGCCGCCAGTTGATCTGCCGGAACAGGAGGGGTACAGCAGGTTGGACGTCTATCACAAGGTTGGCCGCCGCGAAGTGTTCACGCCGTCGATAGCGACTGTCGCCATAAGCGCCATTGTAAGCTCCGTGCAGCATATCGTGGATGTACGACTTGCAGCGGGCGGGGGGCAGACGGCGCCAAAGCGGCTTGAGCATACAGAACTGCTGCTTAAGGACGCCAAGCTTGATCGTTCGCTGCTCCATTCTTGTTATACGTCGGTCATGGAGCATTTTCATCCCATAGGCGACGTGTTCGCTTCGGAAAGCTATCGTAAGAAGACAGCAGCCAATCTGATTGTGTCGGAGCTGTGGAAAGCGATGCAGCCCAAAGCATAATAAGCTAGCTAGCTTAGCGTTCATATAGGAGAGGTGATAGCGATGCTGTTGAACCGTGAATCAAGTGGCAAACGGTGGCGAATCAGGCCGGATGGGCTGGGGAAGGTAACAGGCCGCCTTGCTTATTTGACAGATATGTCGGCAGCAGGCATGCTCTATGGCCGGGTTCTGCGCAGTCCGTATCCTCATGCTCTTATTCTCAGCATTTGTACCGAGAAGGCGCAGCAGCTTGAAGGTGTTCATGCCGTGCTGACCCATCTCGATGTGCCCGGTTTGAACCGCTATGGCATTGCCCATCAAGATCAGCCTGTTTTTTGTGAAAATAAAGTTCGGTATGTCGGCGATGCAGTGGCAGCTGTAGCCGCAGAGACGGCTGAGCTAGCCGAATATGCTCTTACTCTCATTGAGGTCGATTATGAACTGCTGCCGATCGTTGACGATGCCGAGCTGGCGCTTTTGCAGGATGCGCCGCTGCTTCATCCACAGGGCAATCTTCTTCACCGCAGCCAGTTTAATAGAGGGCAGCTAGGCAGCGGGTTCGCTGCGTGTACGCATATTGTAGAGGATACGTATTTCACGCCGAGGCAGATGCACACCTATATGGAAACCGAAGGCGGCTTGTTTGTGCCGGAGGAGGATGGGCGGTTGACGGTATATTCGCCTACTCAGCATGGGTTTATGGATCGTCTGCAATTATCGCGAATTACCGCGATGAAGCAGGAGCGAATCCGCATCGTCTCAAGCCCGATTGGCGGCTCCTTCGGCGGCAAGGATGAATTGAATGTACAGCCTTATGGCGCACTGCTGGCGCTCAAAACAAATCGCCCTGTCAAGCTTCATCATTCCAGATGGGAATCGGTTCGGGCGGGACTCAAACGTCATCCGATGAAAATTTCGATGAAAACCGGTACAGATGCCAGCGGCCACCTGCTTGCGCATCAAGTGCGGATTATCGCCGACACTGGCGCGTATGCGACGCTGGGAGCAGAGGTGCTTAACTTTGCCGTTGAGCATGTACTTGGACCATACCGCTACGATCACGTGAAAGTGGACGGTTATTCCGTCTATACGAACAACGGAATGTCTGGCGAGTTTCGCGGCTTTGGCGGAAACCAGGCGATTTTTGCACTGGAAGGGCAGCTTGACAGGCTTGCAGAGAAGCTTGGCATGGACCCTTGGGAGCTGCGGCGGATGAATATGCGTATGCCTGATGATCCGGGCCCGTTCGGCCAGCCGATCGTCGTTACCGAAGGTGCCATGCAGGTGTGGAATGCAGCTGAAGCGAGCGGCTTGTGGCAGGAAAGAGGGATGCCGAATCGAGAAGAGGAGCGCGAGCCGTGGATTAAGGTGGGTATTGGCTCAGCCTTCACCATGCACGGCGGCGGGCTAGGTGTAGGCATTCCCGATCCGGCAGGCGGCAGGCTCTTGTTGGCAGCCGATGGCTGTATTGAAGCGATATTCGGCTACGAGGAATTTGGGCAAGGCTTGCTTGCTACGCTTGCGCTGATGCTGATCGAGCAATTCGGATTGGCCGAATCCGATATCCGAATGATTATCGGGGATACCGATCTAGTGCCCGACAGCGGCTCTACGACAGCTTCAAGAGCGACCAGCATGATGTGGAAGACGCTGCAAAATCTGAAAGCGCCGTTTACTTCGCAATTGCTGGAGCGGGCGGCGGAGCTGCTGGGAAAATCAGCTGATAAGCTCGCAATGGGAGCGGGAGGCATTTATGAGACCGCAGGCGATTCCTTGCTGCTGACATATAAGGAGCTGGCTGAGGCAAAAGGAGAGCGGATAAGCTGCTCGACCGCCTTTCAGTTCCCGACATCAGATACCCCACGAACAGGAGCTCATTTTTTATATACGTATGCTGCGGTTGTTGTGAAGGTCGAGATTAATCAACTGACAGGACGAGTGAGGGTGCTTGACCAATACCATGCGGTAGCGGCAGGACCTGTCATGAACCCGCAAGGCTTTCTTGGGCAGATTGAAGGCGGCAGCAGCATGGCGCTTGGATTTGCGATTACGGAAGATGCGGTTATGCAGCAGGGACAATATATGACGAAAAATTTGGATACGTATTTAGTTCCAACGATTGTGGAGCATCGCGGTACGGTCAGTGTTGAGCCGATTGAGCATTTGCCGCATGGAGATAGCTTCGGTCCGCGCGGCATTGGTGAGGTAGGCTCGGTTACGCTTGCCCCGGCCATCGCCGCTGCTATTCATCAGGCGGTGGGCATTCGCGTGACGAAGCTGCCGATAGAGCCGGAGCTGCTGCAAAATGATTGTGCTTTTGCTTTTGCTGAAGAGGCGGTGAGCAAGCGATGAGCAAGCATGAAATGCTGGGAGCGCCGCGAGGCGCAGAGCAGTCGGAGCTAGCCTGCACCATCAATGGCGAGGAAATGAAGCTGGAAGTGGCGGGAGCAAGACGGCTGCTATCCGTACTGCGGGACGATTTAGCGCTTACGGGAACGAAGCGTTCCTGTGAAATTGGGCGCTGCGGCGCCTGCATGGTGCTGGTCGATGGCAAGCCGATCAATGCTTGCTTAACGATGGCCTACCAATGCGCGGGCAAGCAAATTACGACAATTGAAGGCATCGGTGCGGCTGATGGAGGCATGGACCCCGTACAGCGCGCTTTTCTCGAAGAGGGAGGCTTTCAATGCGGCTACTGCACGCCTGGCATGATTATTTCGGTTAAGGCGCTGCTGGATCGAAGTCCTGACCCAAGTGAAGAAGAAGTGGAAGAAGCACTATCAGGCAATATTTGCCGATGCACCGGCTACGGAGGTATTAAACGGGCCGCCCAGCGGGCGATAGAATGGAGGAGGGAAGCGCCATGAAATTGGACTTGTTAAATACGTTGAGCCGTGAGGCATTTACGGAAGCGCTTGGCGCTATTTTTGAACATTCGCCTTGGGTGGCGGAACGGGCATGGGAGAATAAGCCGTTCAGCTCGGTTGAACAGCTGCATGAGAGCATGGTAAATGCGGCATATACGGCGGGAGAGGAGCGGGTGCTTGTGCTTATTCGCGAGCATCCCGATCTGGCAACTCGAATCAGCATTGGTGAATATTCCACCAGAGAGCAGCAGGGGGCGGGACTTAGCCAATTGACGCCTGAGGATTATGAGCAGTTTGCAGCGATGAACCGCCAGTATACGGAGAAGTTTGGCTTTCCATTTATTTTAGCGGTACGTGGCAAAAGCAAAGCAGACATCAAGGAAGCGATGGCGGCGCGCATCGAAAACAGTCTTCGGGAGGAACTAGAGGAGGCAAAATGGCAAATTGCCCGTATCACCGCCTTGCGCCTCAACGATTTAATAGAGCAGTAGAACGTACAAGTTTATACCAAAATGGATATAGAGCAAAGGGAGAGGGTAAACATGTTGAAACTTCACAGCGGACGTACACTTTATTATGGCAAAGGGGATGTACTGACTTACCGCACCTATGCAGCTCCACTTGCGGTGAAGACCATTCCAGAATCGGCTTTTACTGGTGATACAAACGTGATTTTCGCCCATAATATTACATTTGCAGTAAGTGGCGAGACGCTGCTGACCTCCTTCTCCAAAGGTGACAATACGCAGGTCGTAGCGACGGATTCAATGAAAAATTTTATTTTGCGGCAAACGGCCGACTTTGAGGGGAGCACGACAGAAGGGCTGCTTGCGTTCATCAGCAAGCAATTTCTTAGCCGTTATCCGCATATTGACGCCATTGAGCTGAGTGCAGACCGCATTCCATTCCATATGCTTGAAGTGGCAGATGGCAGTGACGGACTGGTGGATAGCTCGCTTGTTTACCGCCGTTCCCATAATGATCATGCGAGCGCCTCGATGAAGCTCGTCCGTGACGGCGAAGAGGGAGCGACCGTTATAGTGGAGCATGAGTGCGCTATTACTGATTTGCAGCTTATTAAAGTTAGCGGCAGCTCATTCTTTGGATTTGTCCGCGACGAATATACGACACTGCCGGAAAGCTATGATCGGCCATTATTTATCTTTCTAAATATATTTTGGACCTATGGAGATGTTGAACATGCCGTAGAAGTGGGCTCAAGGCAATACGTAGCAGCCGAGCATATCCGGGATATTACCCATAATGTGTTTCACGAATATAAAACCCCATCGATTCAATATTTAATTTATCAAGTCGGCTTGCGTATTTTGACCCGTTTTCCGCAATTGGCGGAGGTGCGGTTTGAGTCGAATAACCGGACATGGGAAACGGTGGTTGACCATACGGAGGAGGATGCAGCCGCTGTCTATACCGAACCGCGCCCGCCATTCGGCTTCCAAGGCTTTACGCTTACCCGCGAGGATTTGGCAAATGAGGAAGCTTCCTCATGAGCGGCAAAATAACGACGCATGTGCTCGACATTTCCACGGGAAAGGCTGCCGCAGGGATGGAGCTGGAGCTGTGGCAGTTGAGTGAGGAAACGGGGGAACGGCTGCTGCTTCAATCGGCTGCGACGAATGGAGACGGACGGCTGGAGGCTCCGCTGCTTGCTGGCGAGTTTATGAAGCCGGGCGTCTACGAGCTTGTGTTTGATGCCGGAAGCTTTTTGTCACGCGATAGTGGCACGGCGCAGGCATCGTCGATTGAATTTATTTTCCAGCAAATACCGATTCGTTTTCGCGTTAACGATGCGCAGGCGCATTATCATATTCCGCTGCTTGTTGCGCCGGGCGGCTACAGCACTTATCGCGGTACTTAGAATAGAGAGGTAGACAGATAGGCTTGGTTTATGGGGGAAAAGGGGTGGATAGGCATGGCTTCCTACTATGATTGCATCGTTATGAATGGTTTTGTTGTTTTGACTGGTGAAGTGAAAAAGCTGGATATAGGCATTCGCGATGGCCGCATTGCTGCCTTGGAGCAGTCACTCGCAGGTGCCGAGGCCGGCTCCCGAATCGATGCGGAGGGACAGTATGTGCTGCCCGGCATGGTCGATATTCACGTGCATTTCAATGAACCGAATTTGGGGCATTGGGAAGGCTTTGCGAGCGGGTCAGCCGCACTAGCTGCCGGAGGAGCGACCTGTTACGTAGATATGCCGCTCAATGGCAATCCTCCGACTGTAACGACAGAGGCGCTTGCGCTGAAAGCAGGCCAGGCAGAAGGCAGCTCGGCTGTTGATTATACGTTCTGGGGCGGACTCGTCCCAGGAAAGCTGGAGGAGCTTGCTCCTATGTTCGAAGCGGGCATCGTCGGCTTTAAAGCGTTTATGTCCAATCCCGGCGGCGAAGGAGAAGGACGTTTTCGCGAGGTGGATGACTGGACCCTGTACGAGGGGATGAAAAAAATCGCCGAGCTTGGCGGCTTTGTCGCCCTGCATGCCGAGAGCGACGCCATGACGTCCCAACTCGCTGATGCCGCCCTTGCAGCCGGGCGCTTTGATGCTGAGGCATTCGCAGCCTCGCGGCCGATTATTGCCGAGCTGGAGGCGGTAAATAAGGCGCTGCTGTTCGCGGAGCAGACGGGCTGCCAAGTACATTTTGTTCATATAAGCAGCTATGACGCGGTGGAGCTGATTGATCGCGCGAAGCAGCGCGGCTTGCCCGTGACGGTGGAAACCTGCCCGCATTATTTGCTGCTGACGCAGAAGGACATGACGGCGCTTGGAGCGGTTGCCAAATGCGCGCCTCCACTGCGCGGCGAGGAGCAGCGCGAGGGACTGTGGCGAATGATTGGCGAAGGCAAGCTGGATGTTATCGCTTCAGACCATTCGCCATGTCCGACTTCGATGAAGCTGGATGCTGCTAAAACGTTTTTCGAGGCATGGGGAGGCATATCTGGCGCACAAAGCAGCATGGAGCTGGTGCTTGGTGAAGGGTGGATCAAGCGTGGGCTGTCGCTGCCATTGCTAGCCTCGCTGCTGTCAGCAGGACCTGCTCAGCGCTTCGGGCTTTATCCGCGCAAGGGAGCTATTGCAGTCGGCTCGGATGCTGACCTGGCTATAGTTGACCCTAATGCGGCCTATGAGCTGCTGGAGGAAAATTTATTTTATCGGCACAAGCATAGCCCTTATGTGGGGAAAGAGATGGCCTGCCGAGTCGTGGCAACACTCGTTCGAGGAACCGTTGTCTATTCGTTTGACGGCGGTTTGGCAAGGACTGCATCGGGTAAATCGCTGCTTCCGCTTGAGGTCGGGTCGGAAAAGGGCATGATGAAGGGGAGCGTTTGAGATGACAATGACTAGCAAACTGCAGCTCGCCGCCTTTGTCCCTAAGCTGCTGGAGGAATTGTCCCAGTTCGGCGCTGATCCACGTGGTGGTGTGACAAGGCTGCTTTATACGGCTGAATGGCTGGAGGCGCAGCAATATTTAGCCCAGCAAATGAGAGAATTGGGCATGGACGTTTATTTTGACCGGGTAGGCAATTTGTTTGGCCGGCTGCAAGGCAGTTCAGGAGAAGGACCCGTTGTTATGACGGGCTCCCACATCGATACGGTGCAATCAGGCGGATATTATGATGGGGCTTATGGTGTCGCTGCTGGGATTACCGCTTTGGCGCATTTGAAGGAAGCTTATGGGCAGCCTGTAAAGACGCTTGAGGTAGTCTCTCTCTGTGAAGAGGAAGGCAGCCGTTTTCCGCTTACGTATTGGGGATCGGGCAATATGACCGGGCTGTATGATACAGAGCAGGACGCGGAGCGCTATGATGCTGCAGGAATTAGCCTGCAAGCGGCGATGCTCGCCTGCGGCTTTGGCAAACCGGAGCAGCGTGACCCCCGCAGATCGGATATTGCAGCGTTTGTAGAACTGCATATTGAGCAAGGACCTGTTTTGGAACAGCGGCAGCTCAGTGTTGGCATTGTCGAGGCTATCGTTGGGCAGCATCGTTATACGGTAACGGTGGGAGGAACAGCCAATCATGCCGGGACGACGCCAATGCCGCTGCGCCGCGATGCACTGGCTGGAGCAGCTGCGATGATCGTGCAGCTGGAGACGGCAGCGATTTTAACCGGCTCTCCGCTCGTTGCTACGATTGGGAAGCTGACGACAACGCCAAATACGCCGAATGTCATTCCCGGCTTCGTAAGCTTTACGGTCGATGTTCGCCATATTGATGAGACAGCCATTCAACAATTTTGCCAAACCGTTTTTAAGCAGTTTGAAGAAATTGCTGGCGAACGGGAGCTGTATGTGACGATTGATCAATGGATGGAGGCAGCACCTGCTCCAATGGATCGGCAATTGCGTGACCGGCTGTCACGAATTGCTGAGCAAATGTCTCTGCCTTATACGGTTATGCCGAGCGGAGCGGGGCATGACGCCCAGCTGCTGTCAGGCGTGTGTCCTACAGCGATGTTATTCGTTCCCAGCCGCGGCGGCATCAGCCATTCGCCAGACGAATATACATCGCCGGAGCAATTGGTAGATGGGACGGCGATATTGTCAGCATTGTTGTATGAGCTTGCATACGAGGAGAAATGATGATGAAGAGCTACCGAGAACTGTCGCCTTCCCCCCGCACGATTATGACGCCCGGCCCTGTTGAGGTTGACCCGCGTGTGCTTCGTGCGTTATCTTATCCTATACTGGGTCAATTTGACCCCGAGTTTACGGCGCTTATGAATGATACGATGGAAATGCTGCGCAGCTTGTTCCAAACGGACAATCGCTGGGCTTATCCGATAGATGGAACGTCGCGTTCAGGCATTGAAGCGGTACTTAACAGCTTAATAGAGCCGGGCGACAAAGTGCTGGTTCCGATTTATGGCCGTTTCGGCAATCTGCTTTATGAAATTGCCGAGCGCTGCGGCGCAGAGGTTGTGGCGCTGGATAAGGAATGGGGCGAAGTTTTTGAGCCGGATGAAGTCATCGCCGCAATGAAGCATGAACGTCCGGCGCTTTTGCTTATGGTTCACGGGGAAACGTCCACAGGCCGGATGCAGCCTTTGGAGGCGATTGGCAAAGCATGCAGGGAGCAAGACATTCTGTTTGTCGTTGATGCCGTTGCGACCATCGGCGGCGTTTCCGTTGAGACGGACGCCTGGTGTATGGATGCCGTTATAGGCGGTACGCAAAAATGCTTGTCCGTTCCATCGGGCATGGCCCCGATTACTTATAACGACAGGGCGGAGCGGAAAATCGCTGCCCGCAAAAAGGTCGAGCGAGGCCTGCTCGCCCCTGGAGATGCTGTCAGCGGCAATCGCCGTCCGGCTATTCAGAGCAACTATCTGGATTTGAGCCAGCTACAGGATTATTGGGGGCCAGCAAGACTCAATCATCATACGGAGATGACTTCGATGCTGTATGGCTTGCGCGAAGGGCTGCGAATTTTGCTCGCTGAAGGGCTTGAGGAGCGATTCGCTAGACATCGCAGGCATGAAGCTGCGCTAATGGCAGGGCTTGCAGCAATGGGATTAACCTTGTATGGAAATCCAGCCTGCAAGCTTCCGGTTGTTACTTGCGTGATGATCCCAGAGGGCATTGACGGAGAAGCGGTTCGCAGCATGCTGCTAAGCAGCTTTGGCATCGAAATCGCCAGCTCGTTCGGAGTGTTAAAAGGGAGAATCTGGCGCATTGGCACGATGGGCTACAGCTGCAGCCAGAAAAATGTGCTGCATGTGCTCGGTGCACTTGAAGCGGTGCTGATTCGGCATGGCGCAGTTGTGCCAGCTGGAGAGGGCTTGCAGGCGGCACTAGCTGTGTATGATGTGTATGATCGTTAAACTTACGCTATTTTGTACCGCCGCCCGGGTTTTCCTGGAAATATAGGAAAGTATACGATTTCGCCATACTTTCTCTATATTTCTCGGACTGAAACGCGCCACGCCGCCAGAAGACGGCTTTCGGCCGTTTAACCTGGTTCGGCGGTTTGCTATATCTTTAGCTAGTATTTTAAATTTAAAGGAGTGCTTACGATGAAAGATGTAGTGGTACGGGAGCAATTGAAAAAACTGCCCAAAATCGATTTGCACTTGCATTTGGATGGCAGCGTGTTGCCGAGTACGCTGCGCGAGCTGGCAAAGGAGCAAGGCAAGGAGCTGCCCGTTGAGGCAGGCAGCGACCTTACTCCATGGATGCTTGCAGATGAGAGCTGCAATAGCTTAAAAGAATATTTGAGCAAATTTGCTTTTGTCGAGCCATATTTGCAAACGCCAGAGGCGCTGGAGCGCGTAGCTTATGAAGTGGTTGAGCAATCGGCGGAACAAGGCTGCCGTTATATCGAGGTGCGATTTGCACCGCTGCTGCATATTAAAGGAGGTTTGTCTCTGGAGGAGGCGATGCGCCACACCATTCATGGCTTGCGGCGTGGAGAACGGGATTTCGGCGTAAAAGCGCGGGGAATCGCCATCTGCCTGCGCCATGACGCTTATGAGCGCAATGAACAGGTCATACTGGCGGCCGCCAAGCTGCAAGGCGATGGAATCGCAGCGGTAGATTTGGCTGGTGATGAAGCATCCTTCCCGCCAGAGCTGCATCGTTCCTTATTTAATCTCGCAGCGAGCAAGGGGCTGCCGATTACAATTCACGCTGGGGAAGCGGGCGGCGCGCAAAATGTGCAGGAAGCGATTGAGAGCCTTGGAGCCACCCGTATCGGCCATGGCGTGCGCATTACGGAAAATCCTGCTATTATGGAAATGGTACGCCGTACAGGCACGCCGCTGGAGCTATGCCCGCTGAGCAACATACAGACAAAGGCGGTTAGCGGATGGGACGCTTATCCGATTAAAGCCTTTCTGGCAGCAGGCATTCAGGCGACCATTAATACGGATAATCTGACGGTTTCGGGTACGACGATTGGTTTGGAATATGAGCTGTTGATGCAAAAATGCGGCGTGACACTGGAGGAAATCGGCAGGCTGATTTTGAACAGCGCCCATGCGGCCTTTTTGGAGCAGGATGAAAAACGGCAGCTGATTGCCGACATAGAACAGGGGCTTGCAGCTGCGGGAGTGAAGCCTGCCGTATAAGGAGAGTCCCTGATTCGGAAACAATGGAGGAAATGACGTATGCGAACCATTTTAGCCGTAATTGGGGATTATTATCATCCTGCGGAGGCCATTGCCGAGGGCTTGCAGCAAAGCTTAGCGCCATTAATGGCGTCGGGGGACATCGAGCTCAGCTATACAACGGTCAAATATTTGGCGGAGGAGCTGGCAGCAAAGCCGGATGCGGTCATTTTGTACAAAGATAATAATATGAATCCCGCTGATGAACAGGTACAGCAATGGCTCGGCGAGGAGACAGAGCAGGCGATATTGGGGTATGTCAGGGCTGGTGGAGGCTGGTTCGCTTGGCATTCCGGGCTTGCATCGTATCCGGCAGAGGGTGGCTACGTGCAGATGACGCGGGGTTATTTTCAGCATCATCCCGAGCAGAAGCTTGTGCGTTCTTTAACGGTTGAGCCTGCTGGGCGTTCCGGCGAGGAGCATGTGAATATAGCGGCAGATCTGGCGTTTGAAACGGTCGATGAGCATTATTTTGTACACTGTGAAGAAGCATTAACGACGGTATTTATGCGCACGTATTCCGAGGATGGGCAGTCGATTGGCGGCTGGTCCCATGCCTACGGAGAAGGCCGCGTATGTTGCTTGACGCCTGCGCATAATCGCGAAAGCCTGCTGCATCCGGTGCTGGGCGAGCTGGTGAATGCCTGTGTGCAGTGGTGCGCGCGGATGGCGTAGCTTTGACGCCAAAGGATGGCGCCAGCCGTTTCACCTTGAAATATAGGAAAGGACATGATGTTTTCATCCTTTCTCTATATTTCTCGGACTGAAACGCGCTGCGCCGCCAAAGGACGGCGAAAGCCGTTTCACCTTGTACGATCATTTTGGCTTTATATATGCTTGAAAAGCGCGGTTCCTGCAAATGATAGAGGAACTGCGCTTTTGTCTGCTATAATAAGATCATAAGCATTACGATTAGAGGGTGGTGGGTTCGAATGGATAAAGTGATAGATGAGCAATGTGACGACACATGTATAGGGACGAAGCAGGAGGGTGCAGATCTGCTTACCGCAAAGGTTGAGGAGCAGACGGCCATTGATTTGGCTGAAATGTTCAAAGCGCTAGGCGACCCGACGCGGGTTAAAATGATTTATGCGCTGCTTTCGCAAGAGCTGTGCGTGCATGATTTATGCGTCGTGCTGGATATGGCACAGTCGGCTATTTCACATCAATTGCGTTATTTGCGCAATGTGCGCATCGTAAAGCGCCGCAAAGTCGGGAAAACCGTCTATTATTCGCTTGACGATGATCATGTAAAGGAAATTTTCATCCAGACACTGCAGCATTTGCATCACAGCTAAGTGCTGCGTCCAGATAAGGAGAGGATCTAGACGTGACAGAAATGCCGCCAATTATTATACAGGCTAGCGAGGAACATATTGCGGACGCTGTCGCTTTTGCAGCGCTAGTCCGCGAAGAGGTCATGCCAATGTTTGCGGCAAATGGTTTGTCGCCCGATCTCGTGAATTTCTCGGAGCATTATTTGCATCAAGCGGGAGCTGGTTTTTTTCTGGCCCTTTCAGAGCAAGGAGAAATACAGGGGTGCATTGGTGTGCAGCCCTATGATAACCGAATTGAAACGGCTATGTATGAAGCGGACCGCCCAGCCGCCGAAATTGTAAAATGCTACGTAGCGGCAAGCTGCCGCAGAAGCGGCCTAGGCTCGCTGCTTACAGCAGAGGCCAAACGTTTTATCGCACAGCAGGGCTATAGCGTAGCGTATTTGCATACACATCGTTTTCTAAAGGGGGCAGTCGATTTTTGGCAGCGTCAGGGCTTTGCCATAACAGCTGAAGATCAGGATGAATGGCAGACGGTACATATGGATGCGAGCGTTACATAATCGTACTTATAACCAGATCGATTCAGGCGCGTAGCGCTTGGGTCGTTTTTTTTGACATAGATTGGTTCAACCCTTGACATACCCCCATGGGGTATTATATGATAAACGCAACAACAGATACCCCCATAGGGTATGAAAAGGTGGCAATCAGGATGGAAAACAGGCAAACAACGCTGGAAATTTCGGGTATGACATGTGCGGCATGCGCGAATCGCATAGAGAAAGGCTTAAATAAGCTGGAGGGCGTATCGCAAGCGACAGTCAACTTTACAATGGAGACGAGCCATGTCGAATATCATGCAGATACGATCGATTTGGCTGCGGTCATTAAGCGGATCGAGCAGCTTGGATTTACAGCTGAGGAGAAGGTAGAGCAGAAGCAAGGAACGGACCGTCGGCGTGACGAGATCCGCAAGCAGCAGCTGAAGTTCATCCTATCGGCGATACTGTCGCTGCCGCTTTTGTGGGCGATGGCCGCGCATTTTTCATTTACGTCGTTTATATGGGTGCCAGATTTATTGCTCAATCCGTGGTTTCAACTGGCGCTGGCGACCCCTGTACAATTTATAATCGGCTGGCCCTTCTATAAGGGGGCATTTAATGCGCTGCGCAGTGGGGGCGCGAATATGGATGTCTTGGTAGCGCTTGGAACTTCGGCAGCCTATTTTTACAGCTTGTATTTGACGTTGAAGCCTGAAGAGCATGTTGGAATGGCTAATATGCCCGTTATGCAGGAGCTGTATTATGAGACCAGCGCCTTGCTCATTACGTTGATTTTACTTGGAAAATGGTTCGAGGCGCTCGCTAAAGGCCGCTCATCGGAAGCGATTCGCTCGCTTATGGGTCTGCAAGCGAAAACAGCACTCGTTGTGCGCGACGGCTCCGAAATGAGCATCCCGGTCGAGCAGGTAATTATTGGCGATCAGCTTATTGTGAAGCCGGGTGGCAAAATTCCGGTCGATGGCGTTGTGCTGGACGGTAGCTCGGCGATAGACGAATCGATGCTGACTGGAGAAAGTCTCCCTGTTGACAAGCAGTCAGGTGATCAGGTGTTTGGGGCGACTATTAATAAAAATGGCGTCTTGCGTATTCAGGCTACGAAGGTTGGCAAAAATACGACGCTGGCGCAAATTATTCATATTGTCGAGCAGGCACAGGGCTCGAAAGCACCGATTCAGCGAATAGCTGACCGTATTTCCGGCATCTTCGTTCCGATCGTTGTCGGTATCGCCGTTGTTACTTTCGCCTTGTGGTTTTTATGGATCGAGCCCGGTTTATTCGCCGAAGCGCTGGAGAAAGCCATCGCGGTGCTCGTTATAGCATGTCCTTGCGCGCTCGGACTTGCTACTCCAACTTCTATAATGGCTGGATCTGGCCGGGCAGCAGAAGTAGGCGTCTTGTTCAAGGGTGGTGAGCATCTAGAATCAACGCATCATATTACAGCGGTGCTGCTTGATAAAACAGGTACGGTGACGGAAGGCAAACCTTCACTGACCGATGTTATCGTCCAAGGTGATATGCCGGAGCAGGAACTGCTTGCCCTCGTTGGCGGAGCCGAGAAAAGCTCGGAGCATCCGCTCGCAGAAGCTATTGTAGCTGCAATTGAAGCGCGGAACATTGCTCTTCCCGAAGCTGCTGAATTTACTGCAATTCCGGGCTTTGGCATTCGGGCAACTGTGGCGGGCCGCGATGTAGTTGTCGGAACACGTGCTTTAATGGAGCGTTATGCTGTTGCACACAACGGTGAAGCGTCAATGGCCGAGCTGGAGGAAGCCGGAAAAACAGTTATGCTGACGGCTGTTGCTGGTCAATATACTGGCATGATTGCGGTTGCGGATACGATTAAACCTTCATCCAAGGAAGCGATTGACCGTCTCAAGCATCTTGGCATTCAGGTCATGATGATTACAGGAGATAATCCACGGACTGCAGCGGCTATTGCAAGTGAAGCGGGGATTGAGCATGTCATCGCAGGGGTGCTGCCGGAAGGCAAAGCGGATGAGGTCAAAAAGCTTCAGGCGGCCGGCATGAAGGTAGCGATGGTCGGGGACGGCATTAATGATGCCCCGGCATTGGCGGCAGCGGACATTGGCATGGCGATGGGTACAGGAACGGATGTCGCGATGGAGACGGCAGATGTTACGCTTATGCGCGGCGATTTAAACAGCATTGTCGACGCCATAACGATGAGCAAAAAGACGATGAGCAACATTAAGCAAAACCTGTTCTGGGCGCTGGCCTACAATGTCATCGGCATTCCTATAGCGGCAGCGGGCCTGCTAGCGCCTTGGCTGGCAGGGGCGGCGATGGCGCTTAGCTCCGTATCGGTTGTACTCAATGCGCTGCGCTTGCAGCGGATGAAAATCAAAGCCTAATGCTAATGGCAGGGTTGCCCGTCCACCTATGAATCGGGTATTCTAAAAGGGTACTTCATTTCGTTTCTGGGAGAGGACAGCATCCAATGAATAAAAATGCAAAAATTGGCGGCGGCGGCCTTCATCACATCGCGCTGCGCGCATTTGACTTTGAAGCAACCGTAAAGTTTTATACAGAAGGACTCGGCTTTACGCCAAGACATAGCTGGGGTGAAGGGGATGGCCGCGTTATTATGCTCGATAGCGGCGATGGCAACTACCTTGAAGTATTCGCTGGCGGCAAGGCTCCGGCGGCGGACGAAGGCTCCTATTTCCATTTAGCTTACCGCTCCGAAAATATAGAGCTTGCCGTTCAGTCAGCAGTAGCTGCTGGCGCGGTAATAACGGTGGAAACAAAGGATGCTGTGCTTGGCGACAATCCGCCAACCCCAGTGAAAATTGCCTTCGTAAAAGGCCCGAACGGAGAGATTATTGAATTTTTCCAAAGCACAGGTGACAATCAGCTGTAAGCAATCGGCAGGCTATAAGCAAGAATCATTTATGTCAAAAATGCTGCAACAGCCGAAGGCGATGCCTTCGGCTGTTCCGGCTTATGGCCTCCATTATGAAGGCGGGCCGCTATTTTTAAAATATAGGAAAGGATATGATGTCGCCATCCTTTCTCTACATTTCTCGGACTGAAACGCGCTGCGCCGCCCAAGGACGGAGTCAGACGTTTCACCTTGTTAGCGGTTTTAGTAGTAAGGAGGGCTTGTATGGTCGTTGTTATGATAGTTGCGGCGCTTGCGCTGCTATTTTATTTATTTTTCATATTGCCGACGCAGTGGTTTAAGGTGGAGCGTTACCACTATCCGGCGGGGTTAGGGCTCAAGGTGCTGCAAATTAGCGATCTGCATGTTGAAAATATTCGTATCAGCCCAAGGCGAATCCAGAAGCTGATTGCAAGGGAGCAGCCGGCATACATATTTCTCACCGGAGACTTTACCCAGAGGCTGAGTTATTTACCGAAGGTTAGGCAGTATGTGAAGGCGATTTGCGCAGCAGGCATTCCGGTTTATGCGGTGTTTGGCAATCACGACCATCGGATAAAGCCTTCCGGAGTGCGCGAACTGACGAAGCTTCTGGAACGGGAAGGCGTTATCGTTCTGACTAACGAGAGCATCGATTTAGGTGCATTTCAGCTGGTTGGAATTGATGATTGGAGCAGCAAAAAAAGCAAGCCGGGAAAAGCTTTTCTCCACGTTGATTCTTCAAAGCCCATTATCGTGCTCGCACATGACCCTAATACGGTGCTTCACATTAAGCATGCCTATGATTATCTCATGTCGGGTCATTTTCATGGCATGCAGTTTAATGTACCATTTTTGTTCCGGTTTATTAACAAGGGGAAGCTCGCTGCTTCTGGCTTTTATAAAGGCCAGCATAAATGGAGCAACGGCACCTTCTATATTTCCAAAGGCATTAGCCAGACCGAGCCCAACGCCAGATTCCTCATTCGCAGTGAAGTAACGGTGCATCAGTTGTAGAACGGCTATAGCAAAGGGGAGATCGTACCAATGATTTATGTAGTTAGACATGGGCAAACCGATTATAACAAGGAACAAAGAATGCAAGGAAGGTCGGGACTGCCATTAAATGTGCAGGGGATAAAACAAGCGGAGCAGCTAAGAGAGAAACTGCGGGATATCACCTTCCATTTTGTATTTTCCTCGCCACAGGAAAGGGCTGTACAAACAGCGGAAATAGCAACCGGCGCCACTGCCATAATAGATGTAAGGCTCGATGCTTTCGATTTAGGGGAAGCGGATAAATTAAAAGCGAGCGAAGTGAAAATGAAGGGCTTTATTCCTGATTCAAGCGTCTATAAAGGAGTAGAAGAAACCGATCATTTTGCTGAACGAATTTTTGGTTTTATGAGTGAGCTTGAGGCGAAGAATGAAGGCAAAGAGGTTAATATTTTAATATCCGGACATGCTTGCACAACGGGCTGTATTGGTGCTTACTTCAATGGCATACCGGATGATGGAAATATTACGAGGTACTCGTCAGCTAATGGGGACTACAGGACATATGAGTTCAAATCAGTGATGGCCGATTAGCAAAATAAAAGATGTCGTAAGCAGCTTATCCTTATGAGGAAAACGAGCTGCTTTTTTCTATTGCAAAAAACGCATCGTACACTCGCTATAAGAAGCAGAGTATACGATGCGTTTCGCTTAGCAGAGGAATGTTACTCCGATATTTCAAGACTCACATTCCTCTGCTGTCAAGGCGAAGAGAAGGTGATCCTCCCAAACCCCATTAATTTTTAAATAGCGAAGGGCAAGGCCTTCTTGGCGAAAGCCTGCACGCTCCAGAACACGAATGGAAGGCGTGTTTCGCGGCATTACCCCAGCTTGCAAGCGGTGCAGACCGAGCTTCCCGAAAGCATAAGCGGTGACCAAGCGAACGGCCTCCGATACATAACCGTTGCCTTGATGAGCCCGATCGAGAAAATAACCGACATTGGCATTTTGCAAGGGTCCTCGTATCACATTAGACAACTCAATTCGGCCAATTAACTGCTGCCCCAGCATAATGCCGAATGGAAAAGAAGCAGCTTCAGCCTGCTTCTGTATGCCAAGACTAATATGCTCCTGCTGGCCTTCCAAGGTGAGGAAGTTATCAGGGCGAACGGGATCTATAGGCTGGAGCAAGGCTTGGTTGCTTAATCTAAGCACAAGCATGGCCTCTGCATCAGCAAGCTCAAGAGGCTTTAAATAAACACTCTGCTTTATTGTCATCTATCGGTCCTCCTTTCTAAATAGCTGCACCTGAAATCGAAGGTGCGGCCAACGGGGATAGAAGCGGGCAGTTAAAAAATGCTAAGCTTAAACGGCTTCTTGTATAGCGGATAAAGCCATTTGACCCCGCTCGGCGTCAACGTATCTGCGAATAAATGGGATAAGTATCCGATAATGGCCACTCGCATAATGCCTTCAAGATGAAGCTGCTGCTCCAGTCCCCAGGCGATTGCGCCCCATGCCGCGGTAGCCCATACCGTATGGGTCATGCCGCGATGCTTGAGCCAAGGCGCCACGGCAACGAATGCACCTAGGCCGATAAGCCAGTTCATGCCGAACCAGAAGCCGCCATACACAAAGGCTCCGCCAATAGCGCTGACAAGTGCATTGCGGATGACTCCGCGCTTCGCTACAAGTCCGAGAAGCACGACGCCAACGGAAGCTACAAGCAGCTTCCAGCCAACGGTATGATTGACCACATACAAGTAGCTGACAATCGCAATCATAATAACGCCGCCCCAAATGAGCAAATCATGAATGAGCTTGGACACTTTGCCGAGCTTGCTGCTCAAAATACTGGGGCCATCCAGATCCGCGCTTAAGGCGGAGATCGCGGCAACGGCTACATAAGCAGCCGCATTCGCAGGGGTGAAGGAATAATAAGCTGCCGCACCGGCTCCAATAGCCATGCCAATCGTAAGATGTGTCGTGCCTTTCATTGTTCCTCCTAATGCCTGGCTATTATCCAGCTGTGTATTCAAACGTATGTTCGCTATGTTATTATACTAGAAACAGCCGAAGGGAACAAGAGTACGCATCATTTCTTTCGCATATTACAAGTGGGGAGGTATAAGGATGGAAGAAACCATTATGTTTTTTGAAACGCCTGACGAATGGCGCAGCTGGCTGGAGCATAATCATGAGCAGGAGACGATGCTTTGGGTCGGTTTTCGTAAAAAAAGCAGCGGGAAGCTATCCATTAGCTGGCCCGAGTCAGTAGATGAAGCACTATGCTTTGGCTGGATTGACGGCATTCGCAAAAGAATAGATGAAGAGAATTACAAAATACGCTTTACGCCGCGGAAAAAAGGAAGTATCTGGAGCTCTGTTAATATACAGCGTGTTACGGAGCTAATTGAAAGCGGACTAATGCAGCCAGCAGGGCTTGCTGCATATGAACGGCGCAAGGAAGCGAAATCCTCCGTGTATGCTTATGAGCAGAAGCCGGAGCATATTGTACTGGCACCAGAGGAGGAAGCGGCTTTCAGGGAGCAGGCAGCGGCATGGAGCTATTTTCAGGAGCAGCGTGCAACATACCAGAAAACAGCCCTGTGGTGGGTGATCAGCGCCAAGAGGGAGGAGACGCGCAGCAAGCGGCTTCGCACCTTGATTGAAGACTCCGCCAGCGGACGAACACTACAGCAATTTACGCCAATCGTCAAAAAGTGACAAGAGTAAACGGCCGAAAGCCGTCCTCTGGCGGCAAAGCTTCGTGTCGCGTTGAAATATAAGCTGGTTATAAGGTGGGAACTTATAAATGCTTATATTTAAAGAAAAAAATAATTTTGTTTCTTTTTTGCAACACTTTTCGCCGCATCTGCGTTGTATAGTTATTAGCATAGAAACGAGTAAGGGAGCGGTACAAAATGAAAAAAGCAATTCTCAGCGCAGCACTCGCCATCGCTTGTTTATTAACACTAGGTTTAGCCGTAGATAATGGCAAAGGTAATGCATCCAGCAGCCCGATTAATCAAACGACCGTCTACATGGATCATATAATGAAACAAAATAACGCCTTCGTCGTTACATATGATGAAATTCAGTGGTACGAAGGAGAGGCGGCGAACGTTCAGTTCCGCCAGCATGAGCAAGATGCTGAAATGACGGATGCACCAGATGGCTATTACATTGTCAATGACGATCCTCAGCTTCACGACCTGCCGATTGCAGCAGATGCTGAAGTATTCATGCAAATTTACAATCGTACGGGCAACGCTGCAGATGCAGACATTCAATGGAATGAGCCGATCACAGTTGACAAATTCGTCTCGATTATGAATTCCGATGATCCATTTCATCTGAAAAATTTCCCTTATCACGTTACGATTAAAGACGGGGAAATCGTGAAAATTGTTCAGCAATATATCCCGTAAGCCAGAGTGTGAATCCGGGGCATTCGAGCCAAGGAACACATAACCCTAACTCTGGACTTGATGAATAGCTGCAAGCGAAGCTGTTATGCGATTATGCATAGCAGCTTTTTATTTTGCCTTAAAAAAAGTTGATGACAATCGATTGACACATGAATGATGGCCATGGTATCATTCCTGATAGTAAATATTACGAATAGATAACGAGCTAAAGCGCTCGTTTTTTATTTGAATACTAATCGTAATGATTACATATATTTAGCGCGAAAGATATGCCCGAAAGGGAGAGGGAGCTTGGTTATGCTGTTATTGAAGGGGAATAAAACGAATAAACGATTATTTTTCACCATCCTGCTGCTCGTTCTGTCTATGGTCATTGCAGGGTGCGGAAATGCTGGAAATCCATCATTGGAGACCGGAAATGCTGATCAAAGCACTGCTGCTGCGGAAAATAAAGCGGGAAAAAAGCTGACGCTGCTCTACCATTTTAAGAGTGGAAGTTTGGATCCGCATAATGATTATATTGTTTTGAAAGCGGGCGTAGTTGAAACGCTTGTACGTATGGATGACAAGCTGGAGCTTCAGCCGTGGCTAGCGTCCGAATGGGAGTCGGTAGATGCCTCCACGTGGCGTTTTATAATTCGCGAAGGCGTTACCTTTCATAATGGTGCCAAGCTTGATGCGGCTGCTGTTAAAGCTTCGCTTGAACGCGGCATAGGCGTGAACAAGGCGCTGGACACGACACTTAAGATCGCTTCTATGAAGGCGGAAGGCCAGGAGCTTACCATTACGACAACGGAGCCACTGCCAGCTTTTCCATCTGAGCTTGTAAATCCATATAGCGGCATTATCGATGTGGCGGCTGAGCAAGCAGTGGGTACCGAAGCGTTTAATAAGGCGCCAATCGGTACGGGACCCTTTCAAGTAAAAGGCTTCACGCCGAATATGGAAATCAATCTGGCCCGTTATGACAGCTATTGGGATGGTGCCGCACAGCTTGAAGAAATTACGTTCAAATTTAATGAGGACGGCAATGTACGGGCACTGGCGCTTCAGGCGAAGGAGGCCGATCTAGCTTTTCAGCTTCCAGCCGAAATGGTCGATGTCATTAAACAGGATCAAGACTTGAAAATAGAGTCGCTTGCTGGCTTGCGTGCGCATTTCCTGCTTTACAACCAACAGCAGCCCGCTTTAAAAGACGTACTGGTCAGACAGGCGCTGGACTTGCTCATTGACCGTGAAAGCATGGCAAAGGACGTCATGCTGGGCAATGCTTCTCCTGCCAATGGTCCATTTAACGCGAATTTGCCTTTCGGCAGCAAGGAAGCGGTCCAACCGCTCGATACGGACAAGGCGAAGCAACTGCTCGAACAAGCCGGCTATGCACAAGGCAGCAGCGGCAAGCTGGAGAAGGATGGAAAGCCGCTGTCCCTTGAGCTCGTTACTTATAAAGGCCGGCCAGAGCTTCCGCTCATTGCTCAGCTCCTGCAATCCGATGCGGCTAAAATTGGCGTAACGTTAACGATAAAGAACGTTGAAAATGTGGATACGTATTTGCGCGATAATAACGATTGGGATTTGGCCACTTACAGCAATTTGACAGCTCCGCGCGGGGATGGAGGCTTTTTCCTGAATTCGGCGTTTACAGTTGGAGGTTCGCTTAATCCGGCTAATATTAGCAGCGACGAACTGAGCGCAATCCTTGCACAGCTGAATGCTACGGGTGACACAGCGCAGCGCGTAAAGCTTACCCAAGCTGCCGCTGCGATAATTAAAGCGCAGGCTCTGCACTCCTATGCGGTCTATCCAAACATAATTGTAGGCATGAATAAGAAGGTGACTGGTTGGACACCAGGACCTGAAGAATACTACTTAGTTACAAACAAGATGGATGTGTCTTAACGTGCTGCAGCTCATAAAAAAACGTTTGATTCAGCTCGTATTTGTACTCTTTATTTTATCCTTAGTTATTTTTATTCTGATGAAGCTCGCTCCTGGCGACCCTGTGCTTACCTTGCTGCATGCTGATGAAATGTCGATTACACAGGCCGATGAAGCTGCGCTTCGGGAGGAGCTTGGCTTCGACCAGCCCGTGCTTGTGCAATACGGAAAATGGATGCTCGGGCTAATCCAGCTTGATCTGGGCACTTCATATTTAAAAGGCCGTCCGGTGCTGGATGAACTGCTGGATAAGCTGCCGGCGACGATTCAGCTGACAGCTAGCGGCCTTGCAGTCATGGTAGCCATTGCACTCCCGCTTGGCCTAATCGCTTCGCGCTATCCAAACCGCTGGCCGGATCATGTGTCCCGCATACTCGCACTTGTTGGCGCGTCGATTCCGAGCTTTTGGATGGGGCTGCTGCTCATTTACTTATTTTCCTTAAAGCTAGGGTGGCTGCCGACAAGTGGCAAGGGCAGCTTCGCACATATGATTTTGCCATCCATTACGCTCGGTTTTGCAATGGCTGCTGTCTATGCAAGGCTGCTGCGCTCCGGGCTGCTGGACAGTCTGTCCCAAGATTATATTAAAGCAGCAAGGGCACGTGGGCTAGCTGAGCGCCGCATATTAATGGGACATGCGCTGCGTGCCGCGCTGCTTCCGGTTATTACAGTGTTCGGCGTCAGCTTTGGCAATTTGCTGGCAGGATCCGTTGTCATTGAAACGCTGTTTGCTTGGCCGGGGCTTGGCAGCTTGGCGCTTGAGGCGATTTTTGAACGGGATTATCCGATTATTCAAGGGTATGTGCTGGCGACGGGACTATTCGTTGTTGTCGTCAATCTGCTAGTTGATCTCAGCTACAGCTTGCTTGACCCGCGAATTCGCTTAGGGAAAGGAGCCGCCTCATGAATGGGAAAATAATCGCGGAGCTTTCACTGCCGCTAAGACGGAGCCAAACGGGCCGGCAAATGCTGCAAAACCGTACGATGATGCTGGGCATGGGCTTGCTCGGAATCATCTTACTGCTGGCGCTGTTTGGACCAATTATTGTGCCTAATGATCCTTTAACTGTGCAAATGGGAGAACGGCTGCTCTCCCCAAGCTGGCAATACCCGCTCGGAACGGATCATCTCGGAAGATGCATTTTCACAAGGCTTGTTATAGGGGCGCAGCTTACGCTAGGCATCTCAGCCATTGTCATTGTTACGGTAATCATACTTGGCGTACCGCTGGGGCTTATTTCGGGCTATATCGGCGGACGCTTCGATTCGATTATTATGCGGCTTGTAGATGGCATGGGGGCGCTGCCGGAATTTATTTTTGCCATCGCGTTTGCTGGTTTTCTTGGACCCAGCCTGCCTAATTTGATTTTTGCCATTGTGCTGGTGAAATGGATTGGCTACGCCCGGGTTGTGCGCAGCGTCGCCTTATCTGAGCGCGAGAAGGAATATGTGCTGGCGGCAAAGGTTGCGGGCTGCAGCACTTGGACGATTTTGCACCGCCACTTGCTGCCTCAAATAATCTCTCCTGTTATCGTGTTGGCGGCACTAGATATTGGGAAAATCATTATGATCATCTCGATGCTCTCCTATCTGGGACTTGGCGCACAGCCGCCAACGCCAGAATGGGGCGCCATGCTCAATGATGGCCGGCCTTATTTTCAATCTGCGCCGCAGCTCATGATTTATCCAGGACTTGCCATTATGGCGATCGTCATTGCCTGCAATCTGCTCGGTGAAGGGCTGCGCGAAGCGCTGGATGTCCGCAGTCGCTAGTATCGATTCGAGGTTAGCAAGGGAAAGGAGGCGTATGACCTGATGCCGCAAATAATGGATAAGGAAATGCCAGTGCTGGAGGTTTCACAGCTGCAAATTTTCACGCGCCAGGGGAAGCAGCGGCGCCCGCTCGTTCATGGCGTCAGCTTCGTCATCCCTAGAGGCGAGACACTTGCACTTGTAGGGGAAAGCGGCAGCGGCAAAAGTGTAACCGCAAGTGCTGTGCTTGGCTTGATGTCCAGCTCGCTTGACATAGGCAGCGGGGAAATTCGCTTTCGCGGGGAAAATGTTCTAGCGTGGGCGGATAAGAAGCGGCGAGGTTTGCGTGGACGCGAAATCGGATTTATTTTTCAAAATTATCAGGAGAGCTTTACGCCATTTATTACGGTTGGCAAGCAGATGAATGAAACGCTGCGTTCTCATGAGAAGCTGACAAGGCGGCAGGCAAAGGTGCATGCGTTGGAATGGCTGGAGCAGGTAGGGCTGCCTGCGGAGCGTGTCTACAGCAGCTATTCCTTCCAGTTGAGCGGCGGGCAGCTTCAACGGGCTGCAATCGCAGCGGCGATGATGCTTCAGCCTTCGCTGCTTATAGCAGATGAGCCGACGACGGCGCTGGATGTGCTTTCGGGCGAAAAGGTGCTGGATGTGCTTTCCAGCCTTCAGAAGCGAACGGGCTGCGCAGTACTGCTCATTTCACATGATCTGCGGCATGTGGTGAAACGAGCTTCGACGATAGCCGTCATGAAGGACGGGCATATTGTTGAGCTGGATACAGCAGAGCATATTTTGTATCACTGTCATCACGAGTATACGCAGCAGCTATTGAATGCAAGGCCATATATAACATAAATGACTTAACGTAGGGGAATTCAGGAGGTGAACAGCAGGTGCAGCCTTTGTTGCGTGTAGAGCGTTTAAGTAAAACCTTCATGAAATCGAAGGAGCAGGTTTTTGCGCTGAAAGAAATTTCGCTGCAAATTGCGAGGGGTGAATGTCTTGGCGTTGTTGGCGAAAGCGGTAGTGGAAAAAGCACATTAGGCAAAGTGATTTTGGCGCTGGAGCGACCGGATAGCGGTGAAGTATGGCTGGATGATGTTCAACTGCTACGGCTAAAGGGGGCGGCACTTAGAGAGCAGCGGCAGCATGTGCAGGTCGTATTTCAGGACCCGAACGCCGCGCTTAACAGCAAAATGCCCATTTGGCGTTCGATCATGGAGCCGCTTGATAATTTTCCGAAGGTAATGCCGCCTTTTCTGACGGGCGATCGCTCAGATAGGCTCGGTATGGCGGCGCAGCTGTTAGCGCTGGTCGGTCTGCCTATGGATCATTTGGCCCGTTATCCGCATGAGCTCAGCGGCGGGCAGCGGCAGCGGGTCGCTATCGCTCGAGGGATCAGCTTGAACCCAAAGCTGCTCGTCTGTGACGAGCCAACCTCAAGCCTCGACGTATCCGTTCAGGCACAAATTTTGCAGCTGCTCAAAAGCTTGAAGCAAACACTGGGCATGTCCTATTTGTTTATTTCCCATGACATAGCCTCCGTCCAATATATGAGCGATAGAATGATGGTTATGAAGGATGGAGAAATGATTGACGAGTTTGCAAGCTTCGAGTTGACACATGAGGATCGGCATCTCTACACCAAGCTGCTGGTGGAGGCGGCGAGCTAGCCGTCTTGTCTGAAACAACATTGAAAATTATAATTTGAAACATTTTAGAAACTGTGCTATTATCAAAACCATCTTAAAAAGCGAGGAAGAGAAAACATACGAAGGCGATTATGTTCAGAGAGCAGGGGGAGTGCTGAGACCTTTGCCATAATCCTTGTATGCCGTCATCTCGGAGCTTTTGATGGAAAGCGGAGCCTGTGTGCGCTGGGCACCCGTGAGTAGACTCAAACGGAATGGCACACGTTATCGTGCGGCAGGTAGGGCATGGCCCTATCTCATGAGGCTGAAATCGCAAGATTCCAGTAAATCAGGGTGGTACCACGAAATTTTTCCCCTTTCGTCCCTTAAGCATGGCAGAAGTTTGCTATCGCTTGCGGATGAGAGGGGTTTTTCTATTTTCAAAAATAGGAAAAGCGAGGAAGAGAAAACATACATTAGCGATTATGCTCAGAGAGCAGGGGGTGTGCTGAGACCTTTGCCATAATCCTTGTATGCCGTCATCTCGGAGCTTTTGATGGAAAGCGGAGCCTGTGTGCGCTGGGCACCCGTAAGTAGACTCAAACGGAATGGCACACGTTATCGTGCGGCAGGTAGGGCATTGCCCTATCTCATGAGGCTGAAATCGCAAGATTCCAGTAAATCAGGGTGGTACCACGAAATGATTGCCCCTTTCGTCCCTTAAGCATGGCAGAAGTTTGCCGTCGCTTGCGGATGAGAGGGGCTATTTATATTTCAAGGAGGCAGTCACATGGATAAATCAACTACACTTACGAGCGATTTACAGCAGCAGCAGGATCAGAAATGGGTAACCGGATCGGAGCTGCTATTAAGCGGCTTGCTGATGGAAGGGGTAGATTGTGTATTTGGCTACCCGGGCGGAAATGTCCTGTATATTTATGATGCGATGGTTCATAATCGGGATTTTAAGCATATTTTGACCCGGCATGAGCAAGGGGCTATTCATGCGGCTGACGGCTATGCGAGGTCAACTGGAAAAGTGGGCGTTTGCATTGCTACCTCCGGTCCAGGCGCGACGAATCTAGTGACCGGCATTGCGACTGCTTATTATGATTCTGTGCCATTAGTTATTATTACAGGCAATGTCTCAACAGCGGTTATGGGTACGGACGCCTTTCAGGAAGCCGATATCGTTAGCATGACGATGTCAATAACGAAGCATAGTTATCTGGTACGTGACGCTCAGGACCTTCCGCGAATTATCCATGAAGCGTTTCATATCGCAAGCACGGGGAGGAAAGGTCCGGTTTTAATTGACATTCCAAAAGACGTTTCAAATCAGAAAATGCTGGCTCAGCCAACTAGCCCAATTCATATACGCGGTTATCACGGCAATCCGATTCCGAATCATGCGGAAATAGATCAATTAATCGAGGCGATTGCCCAAGCTCAAAAACCCGTTATTATAGCGGGTGGTGGCGTCGTTTATTCAAATGCTTCCGATGAGCTTATCGAATTTGCGAACAAAACCAATATGCCAGTTGCGACGACCTTGCTTGGTTTGGGCGGTTTCCCAAGTGCACATGATTTATGGCTGGGTATGCCAGGCCATCATGGTGCGTATGCGGCGAATATGGCTATCCAAAACGCTGACCTCATCCTTTCAATAGGTTCACGATTTGACGACCGGGTGACGATGAAGCTCGATGGCTTCGCTCCGAAAGCAAAATGGATTGCCCATATCGATATCGATCCAGCTGAAATTGGCAAAAATATTAAAACGGATATTGCATGCATCGGAGATATAAAGGCAGTGTTGCAATATGCCAATACGCTCGCGGTAAGCTCGCAATCGAGCAGCTGGATTGCTGAAGTGCAGCAAAATAAAAGGCTGTATCCCTTGAGGTACAAGGATTCCGATACGGAGCTTAAACCACAATTTGTTATTGAAATGATTCATGAAACGACGCAAGGAAATGCAATTATTTCGACGGACGTGGGGCAGCATCAAATGTGGTCCGCGCAATTTTACAAATTCAAGCATCCCCGTTCGCTCATTACCTCCGGGGGCCTAGGTACAATGGGCTTTGGCTTCCCCGCTGCTATCGGTGCCCAAATCGGGAACCCAGATCGGCTAGTTGTCTCCATAAACGGTGACGGGGGCATGCAAATGTGTGCGCAAGAGATGGCGATTTGTGCGATCAACCAGATTCCCGTTAAAATCGTTGTTATTAACAATCAAGTGCTGGGCATGGTTAAGCAGCAGCAGGAGCTCATGTACGAAAGGCGCTATAGCCAAATCGATCTTGCCGGCAGCCCAGATTTCGTTAAGCTTGCTGAAGCGTATGGCATTAAAGGGCTAAGAGCAAGCAATAAAGAAGAGGCAATTCGCGTCTGGGAGGAGGCACTGCACACACCAGGTCCTGTACTTATTGAGTTTGTCGTGCCGACCGAAGAGAATGTATATCCGATGGTTTTAGCCGGAACGACCTTGGATCAGATGATTATGGGAGATTTTGAATAATAAAGCGGCTGAGCAGCGATTTGTTTTATGTGATTAAATAAATGCTGTCGTTTTGTGCAGATAGGCTTTGTCAGTGTCAGCTTTCATCGTTTACAATGGGGAGGAAAGAAGCGGGTGCCGAGCCTGAGCATGGCTGCTTCAACACAATGGTTAAGGGGAGACTTGCGTTGAGCGACAGAAAACGAATTATACTCGATGTAGACACTGGGGTCGATGATGCCATCGCGATTTTATACGCGCTGCTTTCTCCTGAAATTAAGGTGGAGGGCATTACGACAGGTTACGGAAATACGACGGTGGAGCAAGCTACAGATAATACGCTAAGAGTCGTGCAGCTTGCCAATTGCGGCTACGAGGTGCCAGTTGCAGCAGGGGCGGTAGCGCCTACCGTAAGGCCTTCGCGTGGAACGGATGCGCATATTCATGGGCATAATGGTATTGGAGATGCGCATCTTCCGCCTTCCTCTCAACAGCCGCTGAAGGAAAATGCGGTCGATTTCATTATTCGCAAAGCTGCGGAAAATCCAGGAGAGCTCACTCTGGTGACGACGGGGAGAATGACGAATTTGGCGCTTGCGCTGGAAAAAGCACCTGAGCTTGCGGGGCAGCTGAAGCAGGTGGTGACGATGGGCGGCACGTTGTTTGCACCCGGCAATGTCACGCCAGTTGCAGAAGCTAATATCTATGCCGATCCTGAAGCGGCGGCTGCGGTTTTTGCATCGAATGTGCCACTCACAATTGTCGGACTTGATGTGACTGTGCCTACAAGGCTTACCGGAGCTGATTTGGAGAAGCTTGCGCGCTACGCGCCAGAAAATAAGCAAGCAATCATCCGCTTTTTGAATGAATCGCTTGGCGTTTATTTTGAATTTTACCGCAAGGTGAACTATTTTATTGAGGAATGTCCGATGCATGATGCACTTGCCGTTCTTGTAGCGCTTAATCCGTCGCTCGTTACGACACAAAAATTTAACGCTGTCGTCGATTGCAGCAGCGGGCTGACGGCGGGTATGATTGTAACAGACAGAAGACCACGTCCATCTGTGGGCAGAAGTGTGGAGTTTTGTGTTGAGGTGGATTCGGCCAGAGCGATTCGCCAAATGATGTCGGTATTCTGGAGCGAATAAAGCTAGATAATGAAAGATAAGTTACGTGTACGTAATTAAGGGAGGATTTTGGCAGATGGAGCAGCGTTTTTCGCGGGAATCTAGATGTTATAAAACAGCAAGGGTATTTCCAACAGATGTGAATAATCATAATACGCTGTTTGGCGGGAAACTGATGGCCTATATTGATGATATTGCCTCCATTGCGGCGACGAAGCATTGCCGCCGATCCGTTGTTACCGCTTCGACGGATTCGGTCGATTTTCTTTATCCCATCCGCCCAACGGATTCCGTATGTCTTGAAGCGTTCGTTACTTGGACGGGCCGTTCCTCCATTGAAGTGTTCGTTAAAGTGGTGAAAGAGGATTTGCTGCGTGGAGAGCGGGAAGTGGCGGCGACGTCCTTTCTGACATTCGTTGCGCTTGATTCGGACAAGCGTCCGGTTGTGGTGCCAGCGGTCGTTCCCGAAACGGAAGAGGAGCTTAAGCTATTTGAAACAGCAGAGCAGCGGGCAGAAATGCGCCGTACCCGCCGCGAGCAGAGTAAACGCTTTGCTGAATTTTTGACGGTAAAGCATCCTTGGGACTGAGTGTAAATGATAGCTGCCAGAATGTATAGATTGTGCTTGCGGTTTGTATCGCTGCTGCGATTAAGGCCGCAAGGACAGCACGTACTGAATGCATGTGTATACAAACAAGGCGAGGCCTGTACATATGCCTAGAACGATATAAACTGCTTTTTTGCCGCTCACATGGACACCAACTTTCATCAATTCTTTCTTTATTATAAAGCAGATGAGAGCGAAAGTCATGGCGACGCAGTGGCAGCGCGGTTAAATAGAATCGGAATAGCAGCAGCGCCCCTTCGAGCCGATAAGTCGGAAGGGGCGTTGCTGTCCTTGTATTATAAGGTAGTAATGACGCGATCCACTATGCCGTATTGTACGGCTTCCTCTGCGGAGAGGAAATAATCGCGGTCCATGTCCAGCTGGATTTTCTCCAGCGGCTGGCCGGTTCGCGCGGAGGCTATCTGGTTGAGATGCTCTCTAATACGAATAATCCGATTGGCAGAAATCGCAATATCGCTTGCTTGGCCCTGAACGCCGCCATGCGGCTGGTGGATCATTACCTCGCTGTTGGGCAGGGCAAAGCGCTTGCCTTCAGCACCCGCAAGCAGTAGAATAGCGGCGAAGGATGCTGCAAGCCCCACACATATCGTACTGACATCCGGCTTAATATATTGGATCGTGTCATAGATGGCAAAGCCTGCTGAAGTAGAGCCGCCCGGACTATTAATATAGATGCTGATGTCTTTCGTTGGATCTTCCTCCGCGAGAAACAGCAGCTGGGCAACGATACTGTTCGCGAGCTGGTCGTCAATCGCTGAGCCAAGAAAGATGATGCGATCCTTCAGCAGCCGTGAATAAATATCATAGGATCTTTCGCCGCGCGCGCTTTGCTCCACTACGTAAGGCACATAATTGGTCATAGGTTATACCTCCATTTATTCCGTTGGATATTTGCTTTCACTTAGTAAACGATTATCGGGGGACAAAAGGATATGCTGCTCTGCAAGCTTTTTTTTGCTCATCCGCGTATCTTAATAGGGACTTCATTCGTTTACAAGGTGAAACGGCTGTCGCCGTCCTTCGGCGGCGCGGCACGTTTCAGACCGAGAAATATAGAGAAAGGTTGAGAAAATCATATCCTTTCCTATTTAAAATAAACGGTTCTGCTGCGTCTTCGCCCAGAATCTCGTTAAGAGGAGCGTGTCCCATGCGTTTGAAAAACAAAACCACCTTACCGAACGAATATAACGGGCAGCAGCTTGCAGGCTTGCGCAAGTACAGCCTCTCGCTGACAGGCTCAAGCTGGGATGCCGAAGATTTGGCGCAGGAATCGTGGCTGAAGGCGAGCCTCGCTGCGGATGCTGCCAGCCATCAGAATCCCGAAGCGCTGCTGCGGCGCATTGCCAAAAATAGCTGGATCGACCAAACCCGCAGAAAAGCGGTCTGGCAAAAAATAAGCGGAGAACTGCTGCATTTGCATCAGCAGGAAATTGCAGTAAATAATCAAGAAGCTAGCGAGCTTGAAATTGTTTTTCATGTGCTGGTGAAGCATATGACAGCTGCACAACGGGCTGTTTTTATGCTAAGGGACGTATACGGCTGTTCAAGCATCGAAGCTGCGGAAATTTTGGGGATGACAGATGGGGCGGTAAAAGCGGCGCTGCACCGTGCCAGGCAAGCGCTTATAGCTGTGCGCCAGCAGCTGCTTCAGGATGGGCTCCCCCAGCCGCAGGAGGAGCAAATGAAAACCTATGTACGGGCGCTGGCCTCCGCCTATTTGTCAGGCAATATGAAGGCAGTTGCCGCTTTAATGCAGCTTAGCGAAAATGATCCAGAGCTAGCCATCCATATGGCCCAGCATGAGCTGGGGCGCCTTGCGTCACGGCGCCAGACGGTTCCAGCAGAAGCGCGGAATATGGCGCTGGAATATGCTTTTATACACCATGCAGCCTAATCCGGTTTGTGAAAAAGCTAACTGTGCATGAATAGCTGATTAATTTCTGATTATTAGCGAGTGTAGTCCAGTGTCTAACAAGCGATCCAAGTCATGCCGCTTTCATTGACAGTAATAGTTGCCTGAATTATAATTGCCTAAGTCAACTATGTGAGTTATGCATCAATGAGGGGGAATGGCATGCTATCTCAGGAACAACGCCCGCGCTTATGGACTACTGCATTTATTACGCTAACCGTCTGCTCTTTTCTAGTTTTCTTTAATTTGCAGCTTTTGCTTTCTCCGCTTACGGCTTATACGAAAAGCACTTTTATGGCGAGTGACGTATCGGTCAGCCTCGTGACGAGCGTGTTTGCTGTTTCTGCGATTTTAACGCGTTTTATGACGGCGTTTGTGATGAAAAGAATGCCTCAATTGGCCATTTTGTACTTCGGCATTGTGCTTGCGGCCCTTTTTACCGCTATGTATATCGCGGCTGAATCCTTAGGCTCCTTGCTCATCATGCGTGTGTTTTATGGCATTGGCTTTGGCATAGCCAGTACGATTATTCCCACACTCGTATCGCAAATTATTCCCGCTGGGCGTATTGGGGAAGGGATTGGCTATTTTGGCTTGTCCACCAGCATTGCGATGTCCATTGGCCCCATGATCGGGCTGAATATTTGGAAGCAATTCGGTTTTGAGACGTTAAGCATAACGGGAACGGCAGCTATTTTGCTCATTATCCCGATTCTGATATGGTTTCGTCCACTTCCGCCAGAGCCCCCGCGCCAGAGCCAGGAGGAGCGGAAACGGGCTGCCGCAAGCAAGCCGCCCTTTAATTTCCAGCTTGTGCTTCCCGCGCTATTAAATGTGCTGCTGTCGATTACATACAGCGGGATATTAAGCTTTATCGCCTTGTATGGTGAAAAGCTTGCGATCAACCAGATCGGCTTGTTTTTCTTGTTTAATGCAGTGACGATTATTATCGTTCGTCCGATTTCCGGGAAATTGTTTGACAGCAAAGGCCATGCCGCAGTACTTATTCCTGGTGCGTTATGTGTCATTGCAAGCTTGACGGTGCTGTCGTTTACGACTTCCATTTCGCTGCTGATCATATCCGCGCTGCTGTATGGTCTAGGATTCGGCGCTGTCCAGCCAACGATTCAAGCTTGGATGCTGCGCAGCTCAAGTCCGGAGCAGCATGGAGCTGTGAATAGCATGTTCTATAACGCAACGGATCTTGGTGTTGCGACAGGGGCTATTTTATTAGGCGCCATTGCCTCAGCGACGAACTATGAAATGATGTATCGCTGCGCTGCTGGGGTCATGATTATCTTTTTACTCGTATATTTGATCATTAGCATGACGACGGCTGCAAAACATAAAAAGCGGGGCTGGAGCAGGCCAGAAGCGGTTTCCCATAATATTTCATTGAAAAACAATTGACACCACCTTACTTGTCATGTAAGATGTAGAATGAATTACGATCTAACATCAGATGACAGCAAGGCATCAAACCATATATTTCTTTTCGTATAACCTCGTAAGCCGTATTCAGCTGCAGCTGGATATAAGAACAGGTCGGGGGTATCTACAGGAAGCCTTTACTTCCTAACTACGATAACAAGGATCAAGCTGTATTGATCGTTGCTATGTGGTTAGGATTTTTGTGTTGTCTGGGCAAGTTTAGAGAGACAATCAAGGAGGTTTAAGGGCACAAATGAAGTATTTATTATCGGTTTTATTCGGTGCGATTAGTTACGGTGTGTTGTCTACAATCGTGGTACTGGCCTATGGTCAAGGCTACCAATTAGGTGAAGTGGTTGGTGCGCAGCTGCTGACGGGATTTATTTTGGCCTGGATGCTGGCTTTTTATACGAAACAGCGGGAGCAGCGCAAAGCCCGTACGGCTTCAAACGCAGTTTCTCCTGTTGCTCAAGCAGCCGAGGCTGCCAAAGCACTTGCCGCTAAGCTGACGTGGAAAAGCAGAGTGCTGCTAATGCTTGCGGGTATGCCGACAGCTATAACAGGCTTGTTGTATTATCATTCGCTTCGTTATATTCCAGCTTCGCTGGCTATTATTTTATTGTTTCAATTCACATGGATCAGCGTATTGATTCAAGCATTCAGCAAGCGTCAACGTCCTAAAGGCGTTATGATGCTGGCATTGATTGTTTTGTTCGGAGGCACGCTGCTTGCTGCCGGCATTATGGAGGACGGCGCTGCCCAGTTCAACTGGATCGGCATCATTTTCGGCTTATTGTCCGCCGTGAGCTACTCCTTGTTAATTTTGTTCAGCGGCAAAGCGGTGCCAGCTGTACACCCGGCTTACCGCAGTGCTTGGATGATTACTGGCGGTTTGCTGCTAGTGTTTATTTTATTCCCGCCAATGTTTCTGTTTAATGGTTTGATTTGGGGACAACTGCTTGTGTTCGGTTTCCTGCTAGGGCTATTCGGTGCATTTATCCCGCCTGTCCTGTTCGCAATCGGCGTGCCGCATATTGGTGAAGGCATGGCTGGCGTATTAGGCGCAGCCGAGCTTCCTGTAGCTGTCACGATGTCGGCCCTTATATTGAATGAGCATGTGAGCATGCTGCAATGGGTGGGCGTCGTTGTCGTGCTAATGGGCATTTTGCTGCCAGAGCTGAAACGCTTTAAAGGGCGTTCACAGCGTACAATGGCTGCTTAACTCACGCTTGCTTTTTTGTTAAAAAGGCGCAGATTTTCAAAAGGCATAACTTCTTTTTCATCAACCTTTGAAACATTTAGCTGAATTTTCCGTCTGTAGTAAAAAGGCGGTGTAAGCTTTGAAAAAATGGCTGATTTTGTCGCTTCTGCTATTGTGGCTGCTCCCATCACAGGTGTCTGCGCTATCTTGCGCACAGATGAGAACACCAGCTGAGGCTTTTGATTGGTATGACGGTATCGTTATTGCTAAAGTAAATGAACGATACAAAACGATCTTTGCCAATGACAATAAGCTTGTACTGACCGTAAGCAATAGCTATAAGGGAATTGAAGCACACACACTGTCCGTATCAGAAGATCCGACCTGGGGAGCTTTAAATGGGCCGAGCGAAGAGGGCGTGGAGTATCTCTTTTTTCTGAAAGAGAAGGACGGGAAATGGGAGCATCCGCTATGCGCGCCTACCATGACAACGCCAGTCAGCAAGGAAATGGCGGCTTTTTTGAAGGACAAGGAATTGGATCTGAAAGCTCAAGAATCGGTAGCTAAGCAGCAAACGACGCCCATATCCGAGAGGACTGCGGAGAGTAGTCAGAATCTAGAAAGCGGCTCATCAAGCAGGATTGTGATGGGTATCGCATTATTGGTGCTGGTTATTGCAGTAGGAGTGATCGTTTATCGTCGCTACGGCAGGCGGAACAAGTAATTGCTCGCGATACGATACTACCATAGTGAAGGAGGGAGCCTGAGCAATCAGGCTTTTTCTGTTTTTTAGAATTTTCTACTATTGAATTGTACAGTGAAATTTTGGCTAGTAAGTACAGTCGACACTTGCTAGCCAAAACGCTGCATTTTTCACTTGTGAAAATCATACGGCTGCGCTCCTGCAGGCCAAGGAGAAACGCTATTAAATTCCTTTACTTGACTAGAAATCCTGATAAATCAGTATTTATCTATAGATGAACACCTTTACTTTAATTGAAAAATAAGGAACAGGAAGCCGGGAATGAATATTCCCGGCTTTTTCGTTGTAGCCTATGGGATTCCTTTCTGGAATCGGAGAACAGGAATTTTATAGAGATTATAAAAATAACCCTTATTTACAATTTATATTCATATAAATAAATTTTTACATTTTGATAAAGAGGAGTTTAGCTTCGAATGTAGAAAAGGTAATATAATCCAACGATTCGAGTTTCTTCTCCCCTGATGTGCATTTTTTGTCGGGGACCTTTGTAGAGTCCACCACCATTATGTCTGAAACCATGCGGCAAATTTTTCACAAGCAAATAGAGATTGAATAAATATGTTAAAGGAAAGAAGGGTCATTCCATGTCAATGAGTGAAACCAAGCTGCAACTTCAAGAACATGAAGGCGCTGTTTACGTGCTTACAGAAGCACAGCGAAGAATATGGTACATGGAGCTGCTGAATCCCCATACCACGGTAGCCACACTTAACAGCTTACTTACCATAAAGGGGACGATACAAGAGGAATTGATTCTGGAAGTGCTGCAAACTCTTGCACTTCGTCATGAAGCTTTGCGTATGCAATTGCTGTATAGGGAGGGGGAGGAGCCTCTCAGCTATATTGTGCGTTATAAACCATTTGACATTAATGTTGTGGATTTAAGAGAAAGTGAAGCTGAAGCATGGCGGGTAAACGTCGATTTTCTGTCGAGTCAGCCGTTCTCTCTTTTTGATTCCCCTTTATTTAAGTTCACCTTGCTTCGGACTGGAGAACAGGAAGCCAGATTGTTTTTGAGCATTCATCATATTATTGCCGACGGCTATTCGCTCAATTTGATAGGGAATGAAATCATTAGCGGCTATAGGGCCTTGCTTTGTCATGAGGAGCTTCCTAAGGAACCGGCGCCTGCTTGTACGGGGCTGCTGCAAAGTGAGGAACAATATTTGCAATCTTCTCGCTTTCTGAAAGATAAGGCCTTCTGGGACGAAGAGTTCAGCACGCTTCCCCCAATTACACGGATTGACTCCTCCCAAAGCGCGAGGCAGCTAGCGAGCAGTTCGGCAAGCTGTGTATATTATGAAATAGCTGCATCCGATGGCAACGTTATCCATGCCTTCTGTGAGGAACAGCAAGTTTCCCCATTTAACTTGTTCGTGGCTGCTCTTTGTCTGTATTTGTCGCGAATTTGCGGGGATGAGGAGATCGTGCTTGGAACGATGTATGCCAATCGGACATCGCGGGAACAGAAAGCGATGGTGGCGATGCTGGTCAGCACGACGCCTTTCCGTATGCGGCTGGATACTTCATGGTCGTTCGCAGATTTCCTGAAACAGGTGAAAAGCAAGCAAAGCGAGCTGATTCGGCATCAGAAATACCCGTTTAACCGGATTGTACCTGAGCTTCGCAACCAATTTGGTTTTACTGATGCGCTGCTACCTGTATTTTTCAATTACCATCCGATGGAGTGGGATGCGCTGCCTGCTGACGCACCTTTCCAATATGAGACGAAGCCGCTCGGAAATGATCATCAAGATAACGAATTGACGGTGCACATTCGCGAACATGTAAAAACAGGCGAAATGGCTATTCAAATCGATTATTTAACAGACCTGTTTGCACGCGAAGACATTGACCTTTTGATTCAACGCTTGCTGCATGTGATCAGAGAAGCCATAACAGATCCTTTGCAAGTGATAGGACGTTTTAACATTCTACCTCCTTGGGAGCTGCAGGACGTACTGAGCTCGTACAGCTTTGGACGACGGATTAAGCACCAACAAGAGCTTTTATTGCATGAAATGTTCGAGGCGCATGCTGCAAATACACCAGATCGTACCGCTGTTGCGGGATCTGACGGCTCGTCGCTGACCTACCGTCAATTGAATGAGCAAGCTAACAAATTGGCGAGAACACTGGGTCAACAAGGCATACGCCAAGGGGAGCCTGTGGCCATTTTGGGAACACGATCTCCGCTCATCGTGACCGCTGTTCTTGCTGTATTAAAAGCAGGCGGGGCTTTCGTTCCGCTGGATAATTCGCTGCCTGCTGAACGGCTGGCCTATATGGTGTCGGATAGCGAGGCGCGTATCCTGCTTACGGCAGATGATGTCATTATGGCTATTCCTGACGACTGCCAAGTCATTGATTTGAGACAAGAGGCAAGCTATGGCGAGGATGGAGCCAATTTGCTACATCATTGTTCTGCTGAACAGCTTGCGTATGTCATCTACACGTCTGGAACTACAGGCAGACCGAAGGGGGTTATGGTCGATCAATTCAGTTGGGCTGAAACAGCGAGGTCTTGGGGCCATGAATATAAGCTGGAAGTTATGGAGGTAAGGCTCCTGCAATTGGCGAGCTTTTCTTTTGACGTATTTGCTGGCGATTTGGCCAGAGCATGGCTCAGCGGAGGGCTGCTTGTCTTATGTTCGGATGAGGCTCGTCTCAGCTTGCCCCGTCTCCATGCCGCTATCGTCGAATACGGCATTACGCTGCTGGAGTCGACGCCAGCATTGCTTGTACCGCTGATGGATTATATATATGAAAATGATTTAAGTACGGGGCAACTGCGGTTGTTAATTATGGGCTCTGACCGCTTTCCTGCGAAAGACTTTCAGAGGGTGCACGAGCGTTTTGGCTCTGCCATGCGCATTCTCAACAGTTATGGGGTAACGGAAGCATGTATTGATGCGTCCTATTATGAAGTGGGGATGGGGGACATGCTGCCTCAGGAAGGAAGTATACCGATTGGTCGGCCGCTTCCTCATGTCAATCTTTACGTGCTAGGTCAGGGTGGAACCTTACAGCCCGTTGGCGTGCACGGGGAGCTGTGCATTGGCGGAGCCAGCGTAGCTCGGGGCTACCTGAACAGGCCGGAACTGACGGCCGAGCGTTTCGTTCCAGATCCATTCGTTGAATATGGGCGCATGTATCGCACAGGGGATCAGGCTTGCTGGCTGCCGGACGGAAATTTGCAGTTTCTCGGGCGCTTGGACGACCAGCTCAGTATTCGGGGCTATAGGGTCGAACCGGGCGAGATTGAAGCGCGTCTGCTAGAAATTGAATCCATCCGCGAGGCGGTTGTTGCTGTCATGCCAGATCGCCAGAGAGAGCTGGTGCTTTGCGCATATTACACAGCAGAAGCAGCGCTGGAAACGGCCGAACTGCGAGCATTTTTGTCTTCGATGCTGCCGGATTATATGGTGCCTGCTGTCTTTAAGAAACTGGAGAAGCTGCCTTTAACAACAAACGGCAAAGTGGATCGCAGAGCTTTGCCTGCACTGGATGAAATAGTTTCCTCCAAATTATACATACGTCCAGTTACAGATGCGCAGCAGCGGATGGCCGCGTTATGGCAGGAGGTGCTGGGTCAAGAGCGGATTGGGCTGGAAGACAATTTCTTTGATCTTGGAGGCCAATCGCTGAAAGCCATAACGCTGCTGACGCGCATCCATCAGGAATTTCAGATAGAGCTCGGCTTGCGGGACATTTTTCAGGCTGTAACGCTCAAAGATTTAACCGAGGCGGTCAGCTCAGCCACCGAATATATTTACGAGTCGCTTATGCCTGCGCCACATCAGCCGTATTACCCGCTGTCATCTGCGCAGAAACGGCTATTTATGCTGCAGCAATTGGATGCTTCGGGACTTAGCTACAATATGCCAGCTGTCTTGCATTTGGAAGGCCCGCTGGATATGCAGCAGATGGAGGCAACATTGGGCGTCCTTATCGCTCGGCACGACGCTTTACGCACTTCATTTACAGTTGTAGATGGAGAGCCTGTTCAGCATGTGCATCAGCAGGTTGTCTTCTCCCTTCTTTATGAGGAAGCAGAGGAAAAAGAGGCATACGAGCAAATTTCGACTTTCATCCAACCGTTTGACCTGGGCATGGCTCCGTTGCTGCGGGCAAAAATTGTACGTATTGGGGAGCAACGGCATCTGCTCTTGTTTGACATGCATCATATTATCTCGGATGGTATTTCTGTGCAAATTTTGACCGAAGAGCTAGCTGCAGCTTATGTCGGAGAAACGCTGGAGCCGCTACAGCTGCAATATAAAGACTACGCTGTATGGCAGCAAGCCTACAAGTACACACAAGATTACGCCAAGCAGGAAGCCTATTGGCTGGATCAGTTTGCCGGAGACGTGCCTGTGCTTCAGCTGCCGACCGACGATCCTCGCCCGGCTGTACGCAGTTTTAAAGGAAACCGTGTAGACGCCGAGCTTCAGGGCGAGCTTGCAACAGCGGTTCGGGAGCTGGCTCGCAAGAACGGTGCCACCGTATACATGGTGCTGCTAGCTGCATACAGCGCGCTGTTGTCGCGAATCAGCAGTCAAGAGGAGATCGTTGTAGGAACGCCCGTGGCAGGGCGTCAGCACGCGGATCTGTCAGGCATGTTAGGTATGTTTGTCAACACCTTGGCGCTTCGCATGTACCCGGAAGGCGACAAAACGTTTGCCGCCTATCTGCGCGAAGTGAAGCAGACGGCATTGTCTGCTTTTGAGCATGGGAATTACCCGTTTGAGGAATTGGCCCAGCGCATTGTTCAGCAGCGTGATCTAAGTCGCAATCCGCTCTTTGACGCGATGCTCGTTGTGGAGCATGCGGATCACGAGGAGTTTAAGCTTGCCAATGTCCATGTTACTCCGCACCCATTGGATTATACGGCAGCTAAGTTTGACTTGACACTCACTGTGACGGAGCGGGAGGACAGCTTCTCATTGAGATGGGAGTATGACTCCGCTTTGTTTGGACATCGTACGATAACACGCTGGAGCGATTGCTTCTATGAGCTGCTGGTTCAGGCTGCTGACTCACAGGACGCGAAGCTAGGAACATACGACATTGTAACGGGTCAGGAGAGAGAGCAGCTGTTAGGCCAATTTGCCGGGACTAAGAAAAACTATGGCCCAGCAACCTCGGTGCTAACCTTATTTGAGCAGCAAGCTATGCAAACTCCAGACCAACCGGCTGTCATTTGGGAAAAGGACGAGCTGAGCTATCGGCAGCTCAATGAGTGGGCAGAGCAGCTCGGTGCTGAGCTGCGGGGGCAGGGAGTGGGAGCGGACACGATTGTCGCTGTTATGACTCATCGTTCGTTAGAAATGGCGGTAGGCATACTGGCTGTCTTGAAAGCAGAGGGTGCCTACCTTCCGATCGATCCTGAATTTCCGATCGATCGCATCCGGTATATGCTAGGGGACAGCCGTCCTCAAGTGCTGCTTACGTTTAGAACGTATGAGCCTCTCGTCGCGGAGCTCCATCAGGACATTTCTGTTTTATATTTTGAGGACCACCCGCTACGGCAGATCCCAGTGAAGGCAGTGAAACGCTCGTTCGCTCCAGAACACTTGGCCTACGTCATCTACACATCGGGTACTACAGGGAAGTCTAAGGGCGTTATGATTGAACACGGCAGCTTGGCGAACACGATACAGTGGAAAAAACGCCATTATTCGTTTAGCCCGCAAGATAGAGCGTTGATGTTGAATCCTTTTATTTTTGATTCGTTTGTGACTCATTTTTTTTGGCCTATCGTTTCAGGAGCAGCCGTTGTTATTTTGAGTGATGAAGGCAGTAAAGATGCTTCAGCCATTCGCGAAGCGATCGTGAACCATCAAATTACCCATTTGCAAAGCCCTCCGAGCTTCTACTCTGCCTTGCTGGAAAGCATGATGCATAAGGATTGGCGCTCGGTGCGAAGTGCGGTAGTAGCCGGCGAGGCGGTTGGCCTGCCTTTAATTCGTCGACTGAAGGCTATGAATCCCGATATGCAGCTGATGAATGAATATGGTCCGACCGAAAATACCGTCGTGACGACAGCAGTGGAACTAACGGAAGAGACGGCTGTAACCATTGGGCGCCCCATACCGAATGCGCGGGTTTATATTTTAAATGCACAAGACATGCTGAATCCGCTCGGTGTACCGGGCGAACTTTGCATTGCCGGAGCCGGCTTGGCCCGGGGGTATATGAATCAACAGGAATTGACGGCATCCAAATTTACGGCTGATCCTTTCGTACAGGGCGAACGTATGTACCGAACAGGCGATTGGGGCCGGTGGTTGCCGGATGGCACGTTGGAGTATTTGGGACGAATGGATCATCAAGTGAAAATTCGGGGGAACCGGATTGAACTCGGCGACATTGAGGCGCATCTATTAACGCTTCCAGAAATGAATGAGGTAACCGTCACTGTGATCGAGGAATCAGAGGGCAACGCCAGTTTATGCGCTTATTTTGTAGCGGAGCGAGAATACGCAGTGAAGGAGCTAAGACAGCTGCTTGGCTTGGCATTGCCGTCTTATATGATGCCGTCTTATTTTGTTCAAATACCGCAAATGCCTTTGACTGCCAATGGCAAATTGGACCGCCGAGCGCTTCCGCTTCCTGACAGCAGCAATTTGACCAAAGATGGCAGCTACTTGGCTCCGAGGTCAGAGGCAGAACGAAAGATGATCGAAGTGTGGCAGGAAGTGCTGGGCGTACGTCCGATCGGGGTTCAGGATGATTTTTTTGAACGAGGAGGGCATTCGTTAAAGGCCACGTTTGTTGTTGCTCGCATGCAAAAAGAGCTTCAGGCCGACGTTACGCTGCGGGATCTGTTCCAATACCCGACCGTTGAGGCGATGACAGAAGTGATCGCATCCAGGTCAATGAAAAGATTTGTTGCTCTAGAGCTAGCGACGCAGATGGACTATTATCCACTTACGAGCGTGCAAAAAAGGCTATACGTGCTTCAACAAATGGAAGGAGCAGAAGTCAGCTACAACATGCCCGCCGTTCTGCGGATGGAAGGTATGCTGGACCCATTACGCTTTGAGTCCTCCTTGCAGCAGCTCATTTTGCGTCATGACGCGTTGCGAACATCCTTTGCATTCATCGACAACGAGCCCGTACAGCAAGTGCATGAGCATGTGCAGATAGCCGCAGCCTACCGGGAGGCGGAACAGCAGCAGCTTGATGCCGTAATCGCGGAGTTTGTACGTCCATTCGATCTTGGACAGGCTCCTTTGCTGCGCGTGGAGGTTGTGCGCGTGGAAGCACAGCTGCACTATGTGCTGCTCGACATGAACCATATGATCTCGGACGGCGTGTCAATGAGCATTTTTGTAGAAGAATTTACGAAACTGTATGCTGGAGAAAAATTGGAACCGCTGCGGCTGCAATACAAAGATTATGCCGTATGGCAGCAGAAATACGCCAAAAGTGCCGTGTATCTGGAGCAAGAGGGCTACTGGCTCCAGCATTTGGGCGGAAAACTGCCTGTGCTGCATCTTCCTGCTGATTACACACGTCCGGTTTTGCGCAGTTTTGCAGGGGACCGAGTCGATTTCAAGCTAGACAATGCGTTGTCGGAGGCGGTACAAAAGCTCGCGCTGGATAAAGGGGCCACCGTGTACATGGTGCTGCTGGCGGCGTACAGTACGTTCCTGTCGCGGCTGTCCAACCAGGATGAGATCATCATTGGTTCCCCTGTTGCTGGACGTCCGCATGCAGATTTGTCATCCATGATGGGGATGTTTGTTAATATGCTGCCTTTGCGTACATTCCCTTCAGGACCAAAGGGTTTTGCCCAATTTTTAGAGGAAATCAAACAAACGACACTGGATGCTTTAGTGCATGGGGATTATCCTTTGGAGGATTTTGTGAATCAGGTTGTCAGAGAGCGGGATATGAGCCGCAATCCGTTGTTCGATGCCGTATTTGTGCTGCAAAATACCGATTTGTTGCCCATTGCGCTACCTGACTTGAGCGTAGACTCGTATCCGTTTGCCGAAACATCGGCGAAGTTTGACCTCACGCTTCAGGTTAATGAGCATCCGGACGGCTACTACTGCTCCCTGGAGTTTTCCACGGCATTGTTTGCTCGTGAAACGATAGAGCGCTGGTGCCGCTATTTTACGGACATGCTGCATCATGTAGTCGCTGAGCCGGATACGCGGCTTGCCGAAGCGAGGTTGCTTCGTGAGCAAGAGCAACATGAACAGCTTTTGGCCTACAGCGGGCTACCTGTGTCGCCTGTGATGCAAGTGTCTATTACAGAGCGTTTTCAAGAAATCGTCCATCATCATCCCGAACGGCTGGCCGTTGTATGCGGCGAGCGGCAGCTTACGTACGGGGCGTTGCAGTACCAGTCCTTAGCTGTAGCCGGGAAGCTTATTAGAAAGGGGCTGCTGCCTCAAGCGGCTGTGGGCATTTTGGCTGAGCGCTCCATCGAGTTTGTTGTTGCAGTCATGGGCATTTTGCAGGCGGGCGGCGCTTACGTACCTTTGGACCCGGAGGCTCCGGATGACCGCCACATGTATATATTGAACGATAGTGGCGCGGATTGCTTGATCGTTGTTGGCGATTTGCGCGTGCCGGAACGGTATGAGGGATCGGTAATCAGGCTTGATGCTGATATGCTTCTGAAGGAAGCTCTGGGGGACAACGGGGAATCGCGCACAATCCGTAAAATTCGCAGCGATGATCCTGCCTATATTATGTACACCTCTGGCACAACAGGCAGTCCAAAAGGCGTGCTGGTCACACACGGCAATGTCGTCAACCTGGTGACAGGAGGCGGTTATGTGCCGTTTCATAGCGAGCATCGTTATGCGCAGACCGGCTCGGTCAGCTTTGATGCGGCAACATTTGAAATTTTTGGCGCGCTGCTTCATGGCGGAGCGCTGTACCCGGTAGAAAAAGACGTACTGCTGAGCGCGAGACGATTAGGACATTTTATTGCAGCAAACGGCATTACGGTCATGTTTTTGACAACATCGCTATTTCACCACTTGGTCAATGAGGAAGCGGGAATGTTTGCTGGGCTTCAGCATTTGATCATGGGTGGAGAAATATTGCTGCCGAAGCCTGTTCACGCTGTTCAGAAGGCTAGCCCGTCCATCACGATATGGAACGGATACGGGCCGACGGAGAACACTACGTTTTCGACTGCCTTCCCTCTCAGTGAGACGACCGGGATGACGAGCATTCCGATAGGACGGTCGATTGGCGGAACGACAGCCTACGTGCTTGGCGCTGGCAGTCAGATGCTTCCCGTTGGCGTACCGGGAGAGCTGCACCTCGGAGGTGCCGGTGTAGCCAAAGGCTACTGGAACCAGCCTGAGCTTACGAAGGAAAAATTCAAGCCTGATCCGTTTATTGAAGGTAAAACCATGTATGCAACAGGGGATTTGGCTCGCTGGCTGCCTGATGGCAATCTCGAATATATGGGACGAATCGATCAGCAGGTCAAAATTCGGGGATACCGGATTGAACTGAGCGAAATTGAAGCGCGTCTGCTGCTGCACGCCGATATTCGTCAAGCTTCAGTCATCATTCGGAAAGATACACCTGGAAACGAATTGCTTTGCGCTTATTATGTTAGCGACGGTGTGTTAGATCCTTCAAAATTGAGATATCAGCTGAGCACAGCTCTGCCTTTGTATATGGTTCCTGAGTATTACATCCACCTTACGGAACTGCCGCTTACGAGAAATGGGAAGCTGGATCGAGCGGCATTGCCTGCGCCTGCATACGATACAGCGGCAACTGCGCCATATGTTGCCCCTCGTACAACGACGGAAGCTCAACTAGCGGCAATTTGGGAGGACGTATTGCAGACTTCGCAAGTGGGAGCACGAGATAACTTTTTTGCACGGGGAGGGCACTCGCTAAGCGCGATGACGCTGGCATCGCGCATCCATCAAGTGATGAATGTGCGAGTGGAGATTCGTGACATCTTCCGTTTTTCGACCCTTGAAGCGCTGGCGCTCAGTGTAGAGGAGCGAGCGAAAGACCTATTTGAGGGTTTGCAGCCTTCGGCTCCGCGTGACTACTATCCGCTGTCTTCCGCGCAAAAGCGGATGTACGTGCTGCACCAGCTTGAAGGTGCGGAAATGAGCTATAACATGCCTGCGGCTCTGCTATTCAATGGACGGGTGGAGTTTGCCCGATTGGAACGCGCTTTTAAGGAGCTTATCGCCCGCCACGAAGTGCTGCGGACCAGTTTTGATATGCTTGATGGCGAGCCCGTTCAAAAAATTACCTCAGAGGTTGATTTCAATTTGGCTTACGGGGAAGCCGGAGACAGACCAATTGAAGAAATGATTCGGGCGTTCATGCGTCCTTTCGATTTGGGCCTGGCTCCGCTGCTGCGCATTCAATTGACGAAGCTGACCGATACGCAGCATCTGCTGCTGTTTGATATGCATCACATCATCTCTGACGGGACTTCAATAAGCCTTTTCATCGAGGAGATGACAAGGCTGTACGCTGGCAAGCGTTTAGAGCCACTATCCCTTCATTACAAGGATTACGCGGTATGGCATGCATTTAACAAACACTCGGAAACGTATGTCAAGCAAAAAGAATATTGGGTACAGCAGCTTGGCGGCGAGGTCCCGATTCTTCATTTGCCGTCGGATTTCCCCCGTCCAGCTATAAAAAGCTTTGCGGGAAGTCGGCTGGATTTTGTTATAGATGCAAAATTGAGCACGCAAGTAAAACAACTGGCACAAGACACAGGGACTACTTTATTTATGGTATTGCTTGCTGCTTACAACGTGTTCCTAGCGAAAATTTCAGGTCAAGATGACATTATTGTGGGCACGCCGATTGCCGGTCGTCCTCATGTTGACCTGTCCGATATGATGGGGATGTTTGTGAACACGTTAGCCATTAGATCAATGCCGTCTGTAGACAAAACATTCAGGGACTACTTGGAGGAAATCAAGCAAGTTTCTTTGGGAGCGTTTGAACATGCGGACTACCCGTTTGAGGAAATTGTCGATCAAGTCGTTCAACACCGGGATGTGAGCCGGAATCCGGTCTTTGATGCGATGTTCGCTCTGCAAAATATGAAACGATCTGTTCTGCATATGTCAGATGTCGAGATCCTTCCTGTCCCAATGGAAAACCCGACGGCAAAATTCGATTTGTCTTTGTTTGTCAACGAGTCCGCAGATGAGTTGCATGGCAGCATGGAGTATGCGACATCGCTGTTTGAGGCGGGTACCATTGAACGTTGGAAAGATCATTTTATCGCACTGCTTCGGCATACCGTGGCTGCGCCGGACGTCATGCTCGGCAAGGCGAACTTGCTTAATGAACAAGATTTGATGACTCTGCATCGGTGGATGGACGGGCCTGTGAAGAAGCTCGAAGACACAAATGTGCATCAGTTATTTCAAAAGCAGGCGGAGAAAACACCGGAAGCGGCTGCGCTCGTATTTGGCGACACCATGCTTACTTACGGGGAACTTGACCGTTTATCGGATCAAATGGCTGCTGCTCTGCGACAAGAGCAGATCGGCGGCGGAAGCATTGTAGGGCTAATGGCTCTACGCTCTCCCAAAATGATTATCGGTTTGCTTGGCATTTTGAAAACGGGAGCGGCCTTCCTTCCGATTGATCCTTCCTACCCTGAGGAACGAATTTCGTTCATACTGGAAGATTCTAAAGTCTCTTGCCTGCTGGTGGATTCGGATTCCGCCCAAACGCATGATTGCCTTGTCCGTCGCAGCAAAACGAGAATCATCGAACAGCTTCTTGCTACAATAAGCTCCAGCGATACAAGTGAGGTTTCACATGAGCAGCTTCAGAGTCCGGCAGCGACCGAAAGCAGCCGATTGCTCTACGTCATCTATACGTCGGGTACGACAGGCAATCCGAAAGGTGTCATGCTTGAACACGGTAACCTCATCAACTTGATTATGCATCAATATGAGCATACTTACATTCCGTTTGACAAGGATGTGTTGCAGTATGCTTCGTATAGCTTTGATGTGAGCTATCAAGAAATTTTCTCGACTTTGCTTGCCGGAGGAACGCTGCACTTGATCGAGGAGGAGATGCGCCAAAATGCAACTGCGCTTTTCCGTTATGTGGAGGATCGCGGCATTCAGACCTTGCTCCTGCCTTCGTCGTTTGTCAAATTCGTCTGGAACGATCCTACTTATGAATCGGTATGGCCGAAGTGCGTGAAGCATTTGATTACAGCGGGAGAGGCGCTAATTGTTGGTCATACACTACAGCAATTTTTGCGAGAGCAAGGCGTAACGCTGCACAATCATTACGGTCCTTCCGAGACGCATGTGGCTACGACGTATACGATAATGCCGAAAGAGCCGATGGCTGCGCTACCTCCGATTGGTAGACCGATTAGCAATTCGTCTGTTTATATTGTCGATTCTCTGGGACAGCTGCAACCGATCAACGTAGCTGGCGAGCTGTATATTGGGGGAGCTTGTGTCGGCAGAGGTTACCTGCATCAGCCGGATTTGACAAGTGAGAAGTTCCTTTCCAATCCATGGTCACCCGGAACCCGGATGTATCGAACTGGGGATAAGGCCCGCTGGTTGGCCGACGGAAACATTGAGTATTTAGGCCGTATCGATCATCAGGTTAAAATTAGAGGATACCGAATCGAACCGGGCGAGATCGAAACCAAGCTGCTGGAGTTGGACGGGATTCGAGAGGCTGCTGTAATTGCGCTGCAAGATGAACGCGGCAGCAATGAGCTGTGCGCTTATGTGGCAGGTGAGCGTGAATATACATTTGCTGAGCTGCGTGCAGCGCTTAGAACGATCTTGCCGGAATATATGATACCGGCCTATTTCGTGCAGCTTGCAGAGCTGCCGGTTACGCGTAACGGCAAAATTGACCTTAGAGCGCTGCCGAAGCCGACAGAAAATTTGGCGAAAGGCGATTATGTCTCGCCACGGACACTAGTAGAAACAAAGCTGGCTCTGCTGTGGCAGGAGGTGCTGGGGCTTGAGCGCGTCGGCATTCGCGACAACTTCTTCGAGCTTGGCGGCCATTCGCTCCGAGCAATGACGCTCGTATCGCGCATTCATCAGGTATTGGAGACCGAGGTTCCCCTGCGGCAGTTATTCCTTTCGCCTACGGTCGAAGGCTTGGCGGCCGTACTAGAAACAGCCGACGAGCGCGAATTTGAAGCGCTGGTGCCCGTGAAGGTTCAGGAGGCGTATCCGCTGTCCTCAGCGCAAAAGCGCCTGTACATTTTACAGCAGCTGGAGGGAGCCGAGCTTAGTTACAACATGCCAGTCGCTCTGCGTCTGGCAGGACCGCTGGATCGTCAGCGGCTGGAAAGGGCACTGCAAGCGCTGGTGGCCCGCCACGAATCGCTGCGGACAGGGTTCGCAGTAGTGGACGGGGAGCCGATGCAGCGTATTATGGCGTCTCCCGTGTTCTCGGTAACTTACGAGGAGGCGACGGAGGAGGAAGCACAGGAGCGCGTTCGCACCTTCCTTCGTCCGTTTGACCTCAGCGAAGCGCCGCTGCTGCGGACGACGGTGGTGCGTGTGGACGAAGCGAATCATATGCTATTGTTCGACATGCATCATATTATTTCCGACGGCACGTCAATGAGTATATTTGTCCAGGAGTTTACGAAGCTGTACGGAGGAGAAGAACTGGAGCCGCTGCGTTTGCAGTATAAAGATTATGCGGTGTGGCAGCAAAGCTACCGGGAAAGCGCGTCTTATCGGGAGATGGAGCGCTACTGGCTGGAGCAGTTTGCCGGGGAGCTGCCGGTGCTGAGCCTGCCGCTGGATTATCCGCTTCCGGCGTTGCGCAGCTTCGAGGGAGCGCACGTAGAATTCGAGCTGGACAGCGAGCTGTCAGCAGCGCTGCGGGAGCTGGCCCGAGCGAATGGAGCGACGGTGTATATGGTGCTGCTGGCGGCGTACAGCGCGTTGCTGGGCCGGTTAAGCGGTCAGGAAGAGCTGATCGTGGGTACGCCGATTGCGGGACGTTCGCATGCTGACTTGCAGGGCATGCTGGGGATGTTTGTGAACACGCTGGCGCTGCGGGTAAGCCCGTCGGGTGAAAAGTCGTTCTCCGCCTACTTGCAGGAAGTGAAGCAGACGGCGCTAAGCGCCTTCGAACACGGGGACTACCCGTTCGAGGAATTGGTGGAGCAGGTGGTCAGGCAGCGAGATTTGAGCCGCAATCCGCTTTTTGATGCGATGCTGGTGTTGCAAAACACGGAGCAATCGGAGCTGGAGCTGGCAGATTTGCAATGGACGCCGTACCCATTAGAAAGCGGAGCGGCGAAATTCGATCTGACGCTGTCGGTGAGTGAAGAGGAGCAGGGCATGCGATGCACGCTGGAATACGCGGTGAAGCTGTTTGAGCAGGGTACGATAGAGCGCTGGGTGGGTCATTTTACAGAGCTGCTGCGTCAAGTGACCCGTGATTCGCATACAACGCTGGGAAGCATGGACTTGCTGACGGCAGGTCAGCGGGAGCAGTTGCTGGTGCACTTCAACGCTACGGAGCTGGAGCTCCCTGAGAACGCGACGGTGCACGGGCTATTCGAGCAGCAGGCTGCGCGAACGCCGGGACATCCGGCGCTGGTGAGTGGACTGTCCGTGTGGACGTACGGCGAGCTGGACGGACAAGCCAACCGCATCGCGGGCTGGCTGCGCGCGCATGGCGTGAGCAGCGAAGACCGGGTTGGTGTGCTGCTGTCCCGTTCGCCTTGGCTGATCGCGGGTCTGCTGGGGATTATGAAAGCCGGTGCGGCCTATGTGCCACTGGATCCGGCGCTGCCAGCCGGCCGCATGGAAGGGATGGTTCGAGATGCTGGAATTGGCATTCTCTTAAGCGAAGAAGCCCAGCGGGAAACGGTGGCGGGCTGGGTAGAAACCCCGCTGCGTCAGGTGCTGTGTCTGGAGGAGCAGGGCTCTGACGGACAGCAGAAGGCTTCAGGACAGCAGGAGGAGCATGCCTCAGATAGACAGCAGAAGGAGCAGGCTTCGCAGGTGAGGTTCAGCTCTGTGGAGGAACTGAAAGCTTATTCCTCAGCATCAACGGAGGTGGAGACCCGCGCTGAAGGCAGCGCGTATGTCATCTACACCTCGGGGACGACCGGCACGCCGAAAGGCGTGGTGGTGGAGCATCGGAACGTGGTCAACTTTATGACGGGGATGGTGGAAGCTCTGCCCTTTGCGCGATCTGCGACCATGCTCAGTGTGACGACGGTGTCCTTCGACATCTTCGTGACGGAGAGCTGGGTACCGCTGAGCTGCGGCATGCAGGTGCTGCTGGCGAGCGAAGCGGAGCAGCAGGACCCCGCGCAGCTGGCTGCGCTGCTCACGAAGCATCCGGCCCAGGTGATGCAGACGACACCTTCCCGTCTGGTGATGCTGCTGGAGGATGCGCGCAGTGCAGCTGCGCTGCGTCCTATGCAGGCGCTACTGATTGGCGGGGAGCCCTTCCCTGCGACGCTGGAAAGCCAATTGCGCAGTCAAACGGAGGCGGAGCTGTACAATATGTACGGGCCGACGGAAACGACGGTCTGGTCGACGTTTGAACACCTGAGAGAAGCGAGCGAAGGAGGAAAAATGAGCATCGGCCGTCCACTGGCCAATACGCAGGTGTATGTGCTGAACGAGGCGCTGCAGGTGCAGCCGATCGGAGCGGTGGGAGAGCTGTGCATCGGAGGAGCCGGAGTAGCTCGAGGCTACTGGGCCCGCGAGGAACTGACGAATGAGCGGTTTGTCGGGCATCCGTTTGTGCCCGAGGAGCGGATGTACCGAACCGGCGATTTAGCCAGGTGGCTGCCGGATGGTCGACTGGAGCATATGGGCCGGATGGACCATCAGGTGAAGATACGGGGTTACCGGATCGAGCTGGGTGAAGTGGAAGCGCATCTGCTGCAAATCGAAGGGGTAAAAGAAGCGGTGGTGACGGTGATCGCTGGAGAAAGAGAGACGGACGCAGCGGAGTTATGCGCGTATGTGACCGTGACAGGCAGCAGCGAGCTGGGAGCGAAGGAGATGCGAAGCAAGCTGGCCGAGGGACTTCCCTCGTATATGCTCCCAACGCACATCATATCTCTGCCTGAGATGCCGCTAACACCTAACGGGAAGCTGGATCGCAAGGCGCTGCCGAAGCCGGAAGTCGGGGGGCAGAGCGAAGTGGCGTATGTCGCGCCACGAACACCAGTCGAAGCGGAAGTCGCGCGGCTGTGGGAGGAGGTACTGGGGCTTGAACGCGTCGGCATTCGCGACAACTTCTTTGCGCTTGGCGGCCATTCGCTCCGGGCGATGACGCTGGTATCGCGTATGCATCAGGCCTTGGAGACGGAGGTGCCGTTAAGAGAAGTGTTTCTCTATCCGACCGTTGAAGAACTGGCAGCGGTGATTAGCGTACGGGAACAGAAGGCGTATGCGGCCATTCCCCGAGTGGAAGCCAGAGACTACTATCCGCTGTCCTCGGCGCAAAAACGGATGTACATTTTACAGCAGCTTGAAGAAGCGGGGAAAAGCTACAATATGCCGGGGATGCTGCTGCTGGAAGGCGAGCTGAACCGAGCGCGTTTTGAAGCAGCGTTCGGGCTTCTGATTGCCCGTCACGAAACGCTGCGTACCGCTTTTGAGCTGGTACAGGGCGAACCGATGCAGCGGGTAAAGGAAGCCGTTGACTTTGAGGTTGCCTATGTAGGAGTGGCAAGCAAGGAGGAGGTCGAAGCTCGTGTGCGCGATTTCGTGCAGCCGTTTGACCTCAGCGAGGCGCCGCTGCTGCGGGTCGAATTAATCGAATGGGCGGAAGAGCGCTATGTGCTGCTGCTGGATATGCATCACATCATTTCCGATGGCGCGTCGATGGATATTTTGGTGGAGGAATTCGCCCGTTTATATCGGGAGGAGAAGCTGCCTGAGCTGCGGATTCAGTACAAGGATTATGCGGTTTGGCAGCAGTCTGAGGCCAATAAAGAACAAATGAAGGAGCATGAAGCTTACTGGCTGAAAGCCTTGGCTGGAGAATTGCCCGTGCTGGAGCTGCCGACGGACGCAGCACGTCCAGCGGTGAGACAGTCCGATGGAGCCGCGTTTGACTTCGAGCTCGATTCGCATCAGAGGGATGCGTTGCACGAGCTTGCTGCTCAGCATGGATCGACGCTGTATATGGTACTGCTCGCGGCGTATACGATTTTGCTGCATAAATACTCCGGGCAAGAAGACATTATTGTCGGTACGCCGATTGCAAGCAGAACGCATCCGGACATAGAGCCGCTAATTGGAATGTTCGTCAATACCCTCGCGATCCGCACATATCCGCACGGCAGCATGCCGTTTTTGAGCTATTTGCAGGAAATGAAGGAAACGGCGCTCGGAGCGTATGAGCATCAGGACTACTTGTTTGAACAATTGGTAGAAAACGTGCAAGTTAATCGTGATTTAAGCCGCAATCCAGTGTTTGACGCCATGTTTGTCCTGCAAAATACAGAAAACACAGGCATTCGTATGGAAGGGCTTGAACTAAAGCCATATCAGAGCGAATACACCATAGCTAAATTCGACCTTGTTCTGGATGTTCGGGAAGAAAGCAACGGACTATCCTGCAACCTACAGTACGCAACAGCTTTGTTCAATAGGGAAACGGCGCAGCGGATGGCGAAGCATTTTGCTCATTTGGTAGACAGCATTATTGAAGCACCTGAAGCAGAAATTGCCGATCTGAGCATGCTGAGCAGTAAGGAGCTGGCACAGATTTTGCACGGTTTCAACGATACAACAGCGGAGTATCAGCGGGAGAAGACGATTCAGCAGCTGTTTGAGGAGCAGGCGCAGCAAAATCCGAATGCTGTAGCCGTTCGGTTTGAGCAGGAGCAGTTGACGTATCGGGCGTTGAACGAACGAGCCAATCGCTTGGCCCGAACACTGAGGGCTGCGGGTGTGAAGCCTGATCAATTGGTGGGCATTATGGCCGAGCGCTCGCTGGAAATGGCCGTTGGCTTGATGGCGATTTTAAAAGCAGGGGGCGCATATGTGCCGATTGATCCAGACTATCCGCAGGAGCGAATCAGCTACATGCTGGAAGACTCCGGGACGCAGGTGCTGTTGGTTCAGGAGCATCGGCAGCAGCAAGCTGTGTTTGAAGGCACGGTCATTTTGCTTGATCACGAGCAGTCTTATCATGAAGATGGGGCCAATCTGGAATCCGTCAATGTGCCGAGCAATGCGGCCTACGTCATCTACACATCGGGGACGACAGGCAAGCCGAAAGGAACCTTGATCGAGCATAAAAATGTTGTGCGGCTGCTGTTCAACAGCAAAAACTTGTTTGATTTCGGCCCGTCGGATACGTGGACGCTGTTCCACTCGTTCTGCTTTGACTTCTCGGTATGGGAGATGTATGGGGCTTTGCTGTACGGCGGGAAATTGGTCATCGTGCCGTCGCTGGCGGCAAAAAATCCGGCGCAGTTTCTGCGATTGCTTGCTGAGCAGCAAGTGACGATTTTGAACCAGACACCAACCTATTTCTACCAATTGCTGCGTGAAGCGCTGGCAGAGGAAGCGCCGATGCTGAGCGTTCGCAAGGTCATTTTTGGCGGTGAGGCATTAAGCCCGCAACTATTAAAAAACTGGAGAGCGAAATATCAGGCGACGCAGCTGATCAATATGTACGGCATTACGGAAACGACGGTACATGTCACGTATAAAGAGATTACCGAGGTAGAGATTGAGCAGGCGAAAAGCAATATCGGCCGTCCGATTCCTACGTTAAAAGTATACGTGCTGGATGCAAAGCGCAATTGCGTGCCTGTTGGTGTAACTGGGGAAATGTATGTAGCTGGCGAAGGGCTGGCGCGTCTGTATTTGAACCGTCCTGATTTGACAAATGAGAAGTTTGTTGACAATCCTTTTGATGCTGGCGCAAAAATGTACCGTTCCGGAGATTTGGCAAGATGGCTGCCAGATGGCAGCATCGAGTATTTGGGCCGAATCGACCATCAAGTGAAAATTCGCGGGTACCGTATTGAGCTTGGCGAAATCGAATCGCAGTTGACCAAGGTGGAAGCGGTGCAGGAGGCAATCGTTCTCGCTTGCGAGGATGGAGGCGGAGAGAAGCATCTTTGCGCGTATTTTGTAGCAGATCAGCTGTATGCGGTAAACGAGATAAGGAGCCTGCTATCGCAAGAGCTGCCGGGGTACATGATTCCGTCGTACTTTGTGCAGATGGATCGGATGCCGCTGACATCGAACGGAAAAATTGACCGCAAAGCGCTGCCAGCGCCTGAAGGCAGATTGCAAACAGGAGAGGAGCTTGTCGAGCCGCGCACGTCGCAGGAAGCGGAGCTTGCGGAAATTTGGCGGGAAGTGCTCAGGCTGGAGCGAGTTGGTGTAAAGGACAATTTCTTCGAGCTTGGAGGCCACTCTTTAAGGGCAGCAACGCTGGTAAGCATGGTGCGTAAAGTGATGAATGTGGACCTCCCGCTGCGGGATGTATTCCAATACGCTACCATTGAACAGATGGCGTATGCGATTGGTAAGCTGGAACAAGCTTCTTACAGCTTCATTCCTTCCATTATTGAAGAAAACGAATTTTATCCACTGTCCTCAGCGCAAAAGCGTCTGTACATTTTACAGCAGCTGGAGGGAGCCGAGCTTAGTTACAACATGCCAGTCGCCCTGCGTCTGGCAGGACCGCTGGATCGTCAGCGGCTGGAAAGGGCACTGCAAGCGCTGGTGGCCCGCCACGAATCGCTGCGGACAGGGTTCGCAGTAGTGGACGGGGAGCCGATGCAGCGTATTATGGCGTCTCCCGTGTTCTCGGTAACTTACGAGGAGGCGACAGAGGAGGAAGCACAGGAGCGCGCTCGCACCTTCCTTCGTCCGTTTGACCTCAGCGAAGCGCCGCTGCTGCGGACGACGGTGGTGCGTGTGGGCGAAGCGAATCATTTGCTGCTGTTCGATATGCATCATATTATTTCCGACGGCACGTCGATGAGTATATTTGTCCAGGAGTTTACGAAGCTGTACGAAGGAGAAAAGCTGGAGCCGCTGCGTTTGCAGTATAAAGATTATGCGGTGTGGCAGCAAAGCTACCGGGAAAGCGCGTCTTATCGGGAGATGGAGCGCTACTGGCTGGAGCAGTTCGCCGGGGAGCTGCCGGTGCTGAGCCTGCCGCTGGATTATCCGCTTCCGGCGTTGCGCAGCTTCGAGGGAGCGTACGTAGAATTCGAGCTGGACAGCGAGCTGTCAGCAGCGCTACGGGAGCTGGCCCGGGCGAATGGAGCGACGTTGTATATGGTGCTGCTGGCGGCGTACAGCGCCTTGCTGGGTCGGTTAAGCGGTCAGGAAGAGCTGATCGTGGGCACGCCAATTGCGGGACGCTCGCATGCTGACTTGCAGGGCATGCTGGGGATGTTCGTGAACACGCTGGCGCTGCGACTAAGCCCGTCGGGTGAAAAACCGTTCTCCGCCTACTTGCAGGAAGTGAAGCAGACGGCGCTAAGCGCCTTCGAACACGGGGACTATCCGTTCGAGGAACTGGTGGAGCAGGTGGTCAGGCAGCGAGATTTGAGCCGCAATCCGCTTTTTGATGCGATGCTGGTGTTGCAAAACACGGAGCAATCGGAGCTGGAGCTGGCAGATTTGCAATGGACGCCGTACCCATTAGAAAGCGGAGCGGCGAAATTCGATCTGACGCTGTCGGTAAGTGAAGAGGAGCAGGGCATGCGATGCACGCTGGAATACGCGGTGAAGCTGTTTGAGCAGGGCACGATAGAGCGCTGGGTGGGTCATTTTACAGAGCTGCTGCGTCAAGTGACCCGCGATTCGCATACAACACTGGGAAGCATGGACTTGCTGACGGCAGGTCAGCGGGAGCAGTTGCTGGTGCATTTTAACGATACAGGGGCAGAAGCGCTGCTTGAGCAGCCATCGACACTGCATGCGCTGTTTGAGGAGCAAGCGGCGAAGACGCCGGAACGTGTCGCAGTCGTTTACGGGGATGAGGCCTTGACCTATCAAGAGCTGAACGAACGCAGCAGCAGGATGGCGCATCATTTGCTTAAGCGCGGCGTAGCGCCAGCAGATGTCGTTGCCATCATGCCAGAGCGTTCCGTGGAACTGATCATTGGCATCCTTGGCATTTTGAAAACGGGCGCTGCTTATGTGCCGATTGATCCCGATTATCCGGCAGAACGGATTCATTTTATGCTGGAGGACAGCAGAGCTCGTTTTTGCCTGACGAATCAAGCACACCTTCATCAAATTAAACAATCAGCAGTGGAGGTTCTTCTACTAGACGGGTTAGAAAAACTGGAGGAGCATTCCGACCAGCCTTTACCTGCAATTCTTCCGACAGATGCAGCTTACATCATTTATACGTCCGGTTCGACCGGCAGGCCGAAAGGCGTTATGATCGAACACCGCTCGGTCGTTCATTTGTGCAGATGGCATCAGGCCTATTTTGATATGAGTGCAACAGATCGGACAACCCAATATGCAGGAATTGGTTTTGATGCAGTGGTGTGGGAAATATTCCCTTCCCTTACGATAGGAGCCGCCGTGCATATAGTACCGGAGGATTTGCGTCTGGACCCTGCCGCCTTAAATGCCTATTTCGAGGAAAAAAGCATAACGGTCAGCTTCTTGCCGACACAGGTGTGCGAACAATTTATAATGCTGGAAAATCGTTCTCTGCGCGTTTTGTTGACGGGCGGGGATCGTTTGAAGAAAATCAGTCATACTCGATATGCTTTATACAACAACTATGGACCTACAGAAGGTACAGTGCTTGCTACAACGGCCCGAGTGCATGTATCCCTTCCTGTCATACCGATCGGGAAGCCCATTTCTAATACCCGAGTGTATGTACTTACCCAGGAGAACGGCTTGCAGCCTGTTGGCGCTGTTGGTGAACTGTGCATAAGCGGAGTCGGTCTAGCCCGAGGATATTGGGATAGAGCGGATCTGACTGCGGAAAAATTTGTGTCGAACCCGTTTGAGCCAGGGGAGCGAATGTACCGTACGGGGGACTTGGTTCGCTGGCAGGCGGATGGTTCCTTGGCGTATGTGGGACGTAGGGATGAACAGGTGAAAATTCGTGGTTACCGCATCGAGCTCAGCGAGATTGAGGCGGTGCTGCTGCGGGGGACAGGGGTTCGCGAGGTCATCGTGCAGGCGCTGCCGGATGCGGGTGGCAGCCTTCAGCTGTGCGCCTACGTCGTAGGCAGCGAGCTGGAGATTGCGGGGCTGCGCAGCTTGCTGTCGGCTTCCTTGCCCGCCTATATGGTGCCGGCCTCCTTCGTGCAGATGGAGAGCCTGCCGCTCACGGCCAACGGCAAAGTGGACCGTCAGGCGCTGCCGATGCCAGAGGCTCAGGCTTCACACCTCCCGTATGCTCCGCCTCGCACAGCGATGGAGCACGCGCTGGTGACGGTGTGGCAGCAAGTGCTCGGCGTGCCCGAGGTGAGCATCCATGACCATTTCTTTGATCTGGGCGGCGACTCGATCAAAGCGATTCAAGTCGCTTCCCGGCTGCTGCAAGCGGGGTACAAGATGGAAATGAAGACGTTATTCCGCTATCCGGTGGTGGCGCAGCTAGGCACCCATCTGACGGCGGTTACCCGCACGGCGGAACAAGGAGAGGTACACGGGGCGGTGCCGCTGACGCCGATTCAGCGCTGGCTGGTGGAACGTGATTCCGTCGACCTGCACCATTTCAACCAGGCGGTCATGCTGTATCGGGAAGAGCGGTTTGACCGCGTGGCGCTGAGCGTGGCGCTGCAGCAGCTCGCCATCCATCATGACGCGCTGCGGATGACGCTGACGCAGGCCGAGGATGGCAGCTATGTCGCTTGGAACCGGAAGGTAGCAGACGGTGAGCTTTACAGGTTGGACGTTTTCGATTTCCGGGGTGAGCCCGGATGGAGCGAAAAGGTCGAAGCCGCTGCTGCGGAGCTGCAAGGCAGCATTTCGCTAGCGAGCGGCCCGCTCATGAGGCTGGGCTTGTTCCAATGCGGCGATGGGGATCATTTGCTCCTCGTCATTCATCACTGGGTCGTGGACGGGGTATCTTGGCGAATTCTGTTTGAAGATTTTGCCACTGCATACGAGCAAGCGGTACAAGGGAAAGACATCCGGCTACCGCAGAAAACGGACGCATTCCAGACGTGGGCGCAGCAATGGAGCGCTTATGCAGGAAGTCCGGCGATGGAGGCGCAGCGTGCGTACTGGAAACGGATCGTAGAGCTGGCGGCGATTCCGCCGCTGCCTAAGGATTACGACTCAGTAGCTTCAGAAGCCTCAGAAGTTTTAGGAGCTTCAACGCTAGCAGCTAGCCAAACGCTGGCTGTGGAGTGGTCGCAAGTCCAGACGCAGCAACTGCTGAAAGAAGCGCACCGAGCCTACGGAACGGAGATTAATGACTTGCTGCTGACCGCGCTGGCGATGGCGGTTCAGTCGTGGAGCGGTATGGAGCGTGTGGGGATCATGCTGGAAGGACATGGCAGGGAAACGATCCTTCCGGATGTGGATGTCAGCCGGACGGTCGGCTGGTTCACGAGCGCGTACCCGGTGGTGCTGGAGATGAAGCCAGAGATGACCTTGTCGCAGCAGATCAAGCGAGTGAAGGAAACGCTGCGAGCGATCCCGGACAAAGGGGTCGGCTACGGCCTCCTGCGGTATGTGTCCAAACAGGTGGAAGGAGAGGATTGGTCGTGTGACCCTGACATTTCCTTCAATTACTTGGGCCAGTTTGATCAGGATTTGGAGCGCAGTGCGCTTCAGCTGTCCCCACTATCCTCGGGAGAGGCGATCAGCAGTAGAAGGCAACGTGCTGCGGTGCTGGAATGCAACGGGATGATCGCGGGGGGAACGCTGCGCCTGACCATGAGCTACAGCGCGGCGGAGTACCGTCCAGCAACGATGGAGCAGTTCGCGGAGCGGTTGAAGCAGAGCTTGGAGGCGGTGATCGCGCATTGTGTGGCTCAGGAGCGGACGGAACTGACGCCAAGCGATGTGCGGCTGCCGGACATGACGCAGGAAGAGCTGGATGGGTTGGTGCAGCGGAGCGCCGCCATCGGAGAGATGGAGGAGGTGTACGCGCTGACGCCGATGCAGCAGGGCATGTTGTTCCACAGCCGCCTGGAGCCGCAAGCGGGCGCTTATGTGAACCAGATGCAGCTGACGCTGCAAGGGGAGTTGGATGTGGCCGCGTTTGAACGAAGCTGGCAAACGATCGTTCAGCGGCATGCGGTGCTGCGGACGAGCATCGACAGCGGGTGGAGAAAAGAGCCGCTGCAAGTCGTGTACCGCCACCGGCCGCTTCAGCTCGCGTATGCCGATCTGTCGCTGAAACCCGCCACGGAGCAGGAAGCTGGCGTGGCGCAGTGGCGGACGGCGGACCGGCGGCAAGGCTTTGCTGTGGAAGCGGAGAGCCTGATGCGGGTGGCGTTGTTCCGCACAGGGGAGCATACGCATGAGCTGGTTTGGAGCTTCCATCATATTGTGATGGACGGCTGGTGCTTGCCGCTGGTGATGGAGGAAGTGCTGCGCACCTACAGCACCTACAGCATCTCGGGTAGCGAAGAGGCGCAGCAGGAGCAGGAGCAGCCAAAAGGTCAGGCGTACAGCGAGTATATTCGCTGGCTGTCGGAGCAGGACGAGGCGTCGGCGCGGCGCTACTGGAAGGAACGACTGGCGGGCTGCGAAGCACAGGCGGTGTTCCCGAAACGGCAGCGCCAGACGTCAGGCTATGAAGCGAGGCGTGTGAGCGGAGTCGTGCCACGGGAGCAAAGCGAGCGAATCGCGGCGGCGGCCAAAGCGCATGGCGTAACGATGAATACACTGCTGCAAACAGCATGGGGATTGTTATTGCACCGCTACAGCGGCAGCCGGGATGTGGTGTTTGGCGGGGTGGTATCGGGTCGACCTGCCGACCTGCCGGGCGTGGAAAGCATGATCGGACTGTTCATCAACACGCTGCCCGTCCGGGTCGTGTGCGAGGGTCAGGAGACGGCGGCGGATGTGCTGCGGCGGATGCAGGCGGACGCGCTGGCTGCACAAGCCTATGGCTACTATCCGCTACATGAGATCCAGGCGCATGGCACTGGAACGAGAGAGCTGTTTGACCATATTCTAGTGTTCGAGAATTATCCGATGCCGACGAGCTCGGAAGCCTCCCTGGATGCGAGCGGACTGGTGATTACTGACGTGCAGGCGGACGAACAAACGAATTATGACCTGAATGTGATGATTCAGCCTGGAGAAGAGCTAGTCGTGCATTTCGACTATAACGGACAGGTGTACGAACAAGGGGCTATGGAGCGGGTGCAAGGTCACTGGCTGCAACTGGTGGAACAAATCGTGAGCCAGCCGAACGTGCCGGTCACGCAGTTGGAACTGCTGACGGCAGGTCAGCGAGAGCAACTGCTGGTGCACTTTAACGCTACGGAGCTGGAGCTCCCTGAGAACGCGACGGTGCACGGGCTATTCGAGCAGCAGGCTGCACGAACGCCGGGTCATCCAGCGCTGGTGAGTGGACTGGCCGTGTGGACGTACGACGAGCTGGACGGGCAAGCCAACCGCATCGCGGGCTGGCTGCGCGCGCATGGCGTGAGCAGCGAAGACCGGGTCGGTGTGCTGCTGTCCCGTTCGCCTTGGCTGATCGCGGGTCTGCTGGGGATTATGAAAGCCGGTGCGGCCTATGTGCCACTGGATCCGGCGCTGCCAGCTGGCCGCATCGAAGGGATGGTTCGGGATGCCGGAATTGGCATTCTCTTAAGTGAAGAAGCCCAGCGGGAAACGGTGGCGGGCTGGGTAGGAACCCCGCTGCGTCAGGTGCTGTGTCTGGAGGAGCAGGGCTCTGATGGACAGCAGAAGGCTTCAGATGGACAGCAGGAGGAGCATGCCTCAGATAGACAGCAGAAGGAGCAGGCTTCGCAGGTGAGGTTCAGCTCTGTGGAGGAACTGAAAGCTTATTCCTCAGCATCAACGGAGGTGGAGACCCGCGCTGAAGGCAGCGCGTATGTCATCTACACGTCGGGGACGACCGGCACGCCGAAAGGCGTGGTGGTGGAGCATCGGAACGTGGTCAACTTTATGACGGGGATGGTGGAAGCTCTGCCCTTTGCGCGATCTGCGACCATGCTCAGTGTGACGACGGTGTCCTTCGACATCTTCGTGACGGAGAGCTGGGTACCGCTGAGCTGCGGCATGCAGGTGCTGCTGGCGAGCGAAGCGGAGCAGCAGGACCCCGCGCAGCTGGCTGCGCTGCTCACGAAGCATCCGGCCCAGGTGATGCAGACGACACCTTCCCGTCTGGTGATGCTGCTGGAGGATGCGCGCAGTGCAGCTGCGCTGCGTCCTCTGCAGGCGCTGCTGATTGGCGGGGAGCCCTTCCCAGCCACGCTGGAAAGCCAATTGCGCAGTCAAACGGAGGCGGAGCTGTACAATATGTACGGGCCGACGGAAACGACGGTCTGGTCGACGTTTGAACACCTGAGAAAAGTGGGCGAAGGAGGAAAAATGAGCATCGGCCGTCCACTGGCCAATACACAGGTGTATGTGCTGAACGAGGCGCTGCAGGTGCAGCCGATCGGAGCGGTGGGAGAGCTATGCATCGGAGGAGCCGGGGTAGCCCGAGGCTACTGGGCCCGCGAGGAACTGACGAATGAGCGGTTTGTCGGGCATCCGTTTGTGCCCGGGGAGCGGATGTACCGGACCGGCGATTTAGCCAGGTGGCTGCCGGATGGTCGACTGGAGCATATGGGCCGGATGGACCATCAGGTGAAGATACGGGGTTACCGGATCGAGCTGGGTGAAGTGGAAGCGCATCTGCTGCAAATCGAAGGGGTAAAAGAAGCGGTGGTGACGGTGATCGCTGGAGAAAGAGAGACGGACGCAGCGGAGTTATGCGCGTATGTGACCGTGACAGGCAGCAGCGAGCTGGGAGCGAAGGAGATGCGAAGCAAGCTGGCCGAGGGACTTCCCTCGTATATGCTCCCAACGCACATCATATCTCTGCCTGAGATGCCGCTAACACCTAACGGGAAGCTGGATCGCAAGGCGCTGCCGAAGCCGGAAGTCGGGGGGCAGAGCGAAGTGGCGTATGTCGCGCCACGGACACCAGTCGAAGCGGAAGTCGCGCGGCTGTGGGAGGAAGTACTAGGACTAGAACGCGTCGGCATTCGCGACAACTTCTTTGCGCTTGGCGGCCATTCGCTCCGGGCGATGACGCTGGTATCGCGTATGCATCAGGCCTTGGAGACGGAGGTGCCGTTAAGAGAGGTGTTTCTCTATCCGACCGTTGAAGAGCTGGCAGCAACTTTGGAAGTAGCCGACGAGCGCGAATTTGAAGCGCTGGTGCCTGCTAAGGCTCAGGAGACGTATCCGCTGTCTTCAGCGCAAAAACGGATGTACATTTTACAGCAGCTGGAGGGAGCTGAGCTTAGTTACAACATGCCAGTCGCTCTGCGTCTGGCAGGACCGCTGGATCGTCAGCGGCTGGAAAGGGCACTGCAAGCGCTGGTAGCCCGCCACGAATCGCTGCGGACAGGTTTCGCAGTAGTGGACGGGGAGCCGATGCAGCGTATTGTGGCGTCTCCGGTGTTCTCGGTAACTTACGAGGAAGCGACGGAGGAGGAAGCACAGGAGCGCGTTCGCACCTTCCTTCGTCCGTTTGACCTCAGCGAAGCGCCGCTGCTGCGGACGACGGTGGTGCGTGTGGACGAAGCGAATCATTTGCTGCTGTTCGATATGCATCATATTATTTCCGACGGCACGTCAATGAGTATATTTGTCCAGGAGTTTACGAAACTGTATGGAGGAGAAGAACTGAAGCCGCTGCGCTTGCAGTATAAAGATTACGCGGTTTGGCAGCAAAGCTACCGGGAAAGCGCGTCTTATCGGGAGATGGAGCGCTACTGGCTGGAGCAGTTCGCCGGGGAGCTGCCGGTGCTGAGCCTGCCGCTGGATTATCCACTTCCGGCGTTGCGCAGCTTCGAGGGAGCGCACGTAGAATTCGAGCTGGACAGCGAGCTGTCAGCAGCGCTGCGGGAGCTGGCCCGGGCGAATGGGGCGACGGTGTATATGGTGCTGCTGGCGGCGTACAGCGCGTTGCTGGGCCGGTTAAGCGGTCAGGAAGAGCTGATCGTGGGCACGCCGATTGCGGGACGTTCGCATGCTGACTTGCGGGGTATGCTGGGGATGTTCGTGAACACGCTGGCGCTGCGACTAAGCCCGTCGGGTGAAAAATCGTTCTCCGCCTACTTGCAGGAAGTGAAGCAGACGGCGCTAAGCGCCTTCGAACACGGGGACTATCCGTTCGAGGAATTGGTGGAGCAGGTGGTCAGGCAGCGAGATTTGAGCCGCAATCCGCTTTTTGATGCGATGCTGGTGTTGCAAAACACGGAGCAATCGGAGCTGGAGCTGGCAGATTTGCAATGGACGCCGTACCCATTAGAAAGCGGAGCGGCGAAATTCGATCTGACGCTGTCGGTGAGTGAAGAGGAGCAGGGCATGCGATGCACGCTGGAATACGCGGTGAAGCTGTTTGAGCAGGGCACGATAGAGCGCTGGGTGGGTCATTTTACAGAGCTGCTGCGTCAAGTGACCCGCGATTCGCATACAACACTGGGAAGCATGGACTTGCTGACGGCAGGTCAGCGGGAGCAGTTGCTGGTGGATTTTAACGATACAGGGGCAGAAGCGCTGCTTGAGCAGCCATCGACACTGCATGCGCTGTTTGAGGAGCAAGCGGAGAAGACGCCGGAACGTGTCGCCGTCGTTTGCGGGGATGAGGCCTTGACCTACCAAGAGCTAAACGAACGGGCAAATCGACTTGCCAGAATGATACAGGGCTACGGTGCAGGACCAGAACATATTGTTGCGGTTCAGTGCAGACGTTCCGTAGAGATGGCCGTCGCCTTGCTCGGGGTGCTTAAGGCAGGCTCAGTTTATCTGCCACTTTCTTTGGAAGATCCTGTGGAACGTAAGCAGTTCCTCCTGAAGAACAGCGGTGCATTACTATTGCTGTCTGATTCTGTGCAGGAAGCGTCGTGCCCCGTATTGCTATTGGATGACGCCGGCATCGATGCCGAGATGTCTGGAAATCTCTTAAACACTGCAAAGCCCGAAAATTTAGCGTATGTCATTTATACATCCGGCACGACAGGCCAGCCGAAAGGCGTTATGGTGGAACATCGCAGCATCGTTCATACGCTTCAATGGAAAGCTGCAACCTACCATTTTGATCAGGGTAAAGTACTTCATGCCAGTCCGTATGTGTTTGATGCTTTCATCTCGCACTTCTTCGCACCTCTTATTACAGGAGCAACCGTCGTATTGATTCGAGATGAAGAACTGAAAGATCCGGGAGCCATTGCGAAGGCGCTAGTGGAGCACTCGATTACGCACGCTCAATTTACGACAGGGATGTTTGCAGTTCTGCTGGATATGTTGAAGCCAGCCCAACTAGCAACTGTGCGCAGTGTGGTGATTGGTGGTGAGAAGCTCAGCGGGGCGCTCATTGAAAAAATACTGAATTATCCCCAAATTGCGTTTGTTAGCGAGTACGGACCGACGGAAAATAGCGTTGTAACAACCGCTTTGCCTATCACTGGTGTCTGGCAGGAACATGGACTTGGCAAAGCGATTGGAAAAACGAAGGTTTATGTACTAGCAGCGGACGGGCAACTCCAGCCGATTGGCGTGCCAGGTGAACTGTGCATAAGCGGAGTTGGTCTAGCCCGAGGATATTGGGATAGAGCGGATCTGACTGCGGAAAAATTTGTGTCGAACCCGTTTGAGCCAGGGGAGCGAATGTACCGTACGGGGGACTTGGTTCGCTGGCAGGCGGATGGTTCCTTGGCATATGTGGGACGTAGGGATGAACAGGTGAAAATTCGCGGTTACCGCATCGAGCTCAGCGAGATTGAGGCGGTGCTGCTGCGGGGGACAGGGGTTCGCGAGGTCATCGTGCAGGCGCTGCCGGATGCGGGTGGCAGCCTTCAGCTGTGCGCCTACGTCGTAGGCAGCGAACTGGAGATTGCGGGGCTGCGCAGCTTGCTGTCGGCTTCCTTGCCCGCCTATATGGTGCCGGCCTCCTTCGTGCAGATGGAGAGCCTGCCGCTCACGGCCAACGGCAAAGTGGACCGTCAGGCGCTGCCGATGCCAGAGGCTCAGGCTTCACACCTCCCGTATGCTCCGCCTCGCACAGCGATGGAGCACGCGCTGGTGACGGTGTGGCAGCAAGTGCTCGGCGTGCCCGAGGTGAGCATCCATGACCATTTCTTTGATCTGGGCGGCGACTCGATCAAAGCGATTCAAGTCGCTTCCCGGCTGCTGCAAGCGGGGTACAAGATGGAAATGAAGACGTTATTCCGCTATCCGGTGGTGGCGCAGCTAAGCCCCCATCTGACGGCGGTTACCCGCACGGCGGAACAAGGAGAGGTACACGGGGCGGTGCCGCTGACGCCGATTCAGCGCTGGCTGGTGGAACGTGATTCCGTCGACCTGCACCATTTCAACCAGGCGGTCATGCTGTATCGGGAAGAGCGGTTTGACCGCGTGGCGCTGAGCGTGGCGCTGCAGCAGCTCGCCATCCATCATGACGCGCTGCGGATGACGCTGACGCAGGCCGAGGATGGCAGCTATGTCGCTTGGAACCGGAAGGTGGCAGACGGTGAGCTTTACAGGTTGGACGTTTTCGATTTCCGGGGTGAGCCCGGATGGAGCGAAAAGGTCGAAGCCGCTGCTGCGGAGCTGCAAGGCAGCATTTCGCTAGCGAGCGGCCCGCTCATGAGGCTGGGCTTGTTCCAATGCGGCGATGGGGATCATTTGCTCCTCGTCATTCATCACTGGGTCGTGGACGGGGTATCTTGGCGAATTCTGTTTGAAGATTTTGCCACTGCATACGAGCAAGCGGTACAAGGGAAAGACATCCGGCTGCCGCAGAAAACGGACGCATTCCAGACGTGGGCGCAGCAATGGAGCGCTTATGCAGGAAGTCCGGCGATGGAGGCGCAGCGTGCGTACTGGAAACGGATCGTAGAGCTGGCGGCGATTCCGCCGCTGCCTAAGGATTACGACTCAGAAGCCTCAACGCTGGCATTTAGCCAAACGCTGGCCGTGGAGTGGTCGCAAGTCCAGACGCAGCAACTGCTGAAAGAAGCGCACCGAGCCTACGGAACGGAGATTAATGACTTGCTGCTGACCGCGCTGGCGATGGCGGTTCAGTCGTGGAGCGGTATGGAGCGTGTGGGGATCATGCTGGAAGGACATGGAAGAGAAACGATCCTCCCGGATGTGGATGTCAGCCGGACAGTCGGCTGGTTCACGAGCGCGTACCCGGTAGTGCTGGAGATGAAGCCAGAGATGACCTTGTCGCAGCAGATCAAGCGAGTGAAGGAAACGCTGCGAGCGATCCCAGACAAAGGGGTCGGCTACGGCCTCCTGCGGTATGGGTCCGAACAGGTGGAAGGAGAGGACTGGTCGTGTGACCCAGACATTTCCTTCAATTACTTGGGCCAGTTTGATCAGGATTTGGAGCGCAGTGCGCTTCAGCTGTCCCCACTATCCTCGGGAGAGGCGATCAGTAGTAGAAGGCAACGAGCCGCGGTGCTGGAATGCAACGGGATGATCGCGGGGGGAACGCTGCGCCTGACCATGAGCTACAGCGCGGCGGAGTACCGTCCAGCGACGATGGAGCAGTTCGCGGAGCGGTTGAAGCAGAGCTTGGAGGCGGTGATCGCGCATTGTGTGGCTCAGGAGCGGACGGAACTGACGCCAAGCGATGTGGGGCTGCCGGACATGACGCAGGAAGAGCTGGATGCGTTGGTGCAGCGAAGCGCAGTCATCGGGGAGATGGAGGAGGTGTATGCGCTGACGCCGATGCAGCAGGGCATGTTGTTCCACAGCCGCCTGGAGCCGCAAGCGGGCGCTTATGTGAACCAGATGCAGCTGACGCTGCAAGGGGAGTTGGATGTGGCCGCGTTTGAACGAAGCTGGCAAACGATCGTTCAGCGGCATGCGGTGCTGCGGACGAGCATCGATAGCGGGTGGAGAAAAGAGCCGCTGCAAGTTGTGTACCGCCACCGGCCGTTTCAGCTCGCGTATGCCGATCTGTCGCTGAAACCCGCCACGGAGCAGGAAGCTGGCGTGGCGCAGTGGCGGACGGCGGACCGGCGGCAAGGCTTTGCTGTGGAAGCGGAGAGCCTGATGCGGGTGGCGTTGTTCCGCACAGGGGAGCATACGCATGAGCTGGTTTGGAGCTTCCATCATATTGTGATGGACGGCTGGTGCTTGCCGCTGGTGATGGAGGAAGTGCTGCGCACCTACAGCACCTACAGCATCTCGGGTAGCGAAGAGGCGCAGCAGGAGCAGGAGCAGCCAAAAGGTCAGGCGTACAGCGAGTATATTCGCTGGCTGTCGGAGCAGGACGAGGCGTCGGCGCGGCGCTACTGGAAGGAACGACTGGCGGGCTGCGAAGCACAGGCGGTGTTCCCGAAACGGCAGCGCCAGACGTCAGGCTATGAAGCGAGGCGTGTGAGCGGAGTCGTGCCACGGGAGCAAAGCGAGCGAATCGCGGCGGCGGCCAAAGCGCATGGCGTAACGATGAATACACTGCTGCAAACAGCATGGGGATTGTTATTGCACCGCTACAGCGGCAGCCGGGATGTGGTGTTTGGCGGGGTGGTATCGGGTCGACCTGCCGACCTGCCGGGCGTGGAAAGCATGATCGGACTGTTCATCAACACGCTGCCCGTCCGGGTCGTGTGCGAGGGTCAGGAGACGGCGGCGGATGTGCTGCGGCGGATGCAGGCGGACGCGCTGGCTGCACAAGCCTATGGCTACTATCCGCTACATGAGATCCAGGCGCATGGCACTGGAACGAGAGAGCTGTTTGACCATATTCTAGTGTTCGAGAATTATCCGATGCCGACGAGCTCGGAAGCCTCCCTGGATGCGAGCGGACTGGTGATTACTGACGTGCAGGCGGACGAACAAACGAATTATGACCTGAATGTGATGATTCAGCCTGGAGAAGAGCTAGTCGTGCATTTCGACTATAACGGACAGGTGTACGAACAAGGGGCTATGGAGCGGGTGCAAGGTCACTGGCTGCAACTGGTGGAACAAATCGTGAGCCAGCCGAACGTGCCGGTCACGCAGTTGGAACTGCTGACGGCAGGTCAGCGAGAGCAACTGCTGGTGCACTTTAACGCTACGGAGCTGGAGCTCCCTGAGAACGCGACGGTGCACGGGCTATTCGAGCAGCAGGCTGCACGAACGCCGGGTCATCCAGCGCTGGTGAGTGGACTGGCCGTGTGGACGTACGACGAGCTGGACGGGCAAGCCAACCGCATCGCGGGCTGGCTGCGCGCGCATGGCGTGAGCAGCGAAGACCGGGTCGGTGTGCTGCTGTCCCGTTCGCCTTGGCTGATCGCGGGTCTGCTGGGGATTATGAAAGCCGGTGCGGCCTATGTGCCACTGGATCCGGCGCTGCCAGCTGGCCGCATCGAAGGGATGGTTCGGGATGCCGGAATTGGCATTCTCTTAAGTGAAGAAGCCCAGCGGGAAACGGTGGCGGGCTGGGTAGGAACCCCGCTGCGTCAGGTGCTGTGTCTGGAGGAGCAGGGCTCTGATGGACAGCAGAAGGCTTCAGATGGACAGCAGGAGGAGCATGCCTCAGATAGACAGCAGAAGGAGCAGGCTTCGCAGGTGAGGTTCAGCTCTGTGGAGGAACTGAAAGCTTATTCCTCAGCATCAACGGAGGTGGAGACCCGCGCTGAAGGCAGCGCGTATGTCATCTACACGTCGGGGACGACCGGCACGCCGAAAGGCGTGGTGGTGGAGCATCGGAACGTGGTCAACTTTATGACGGGGATGGTGGAAGCTCTGCCCTTTGCGCGATCTGCGACCATGCTCAGTGTGACGACGGTGTCCTTCGACATCTTCGTGACGGAGAGCTGGGTACCGCTGAGCTGCGGCATGCAGGTGCTGCTGGCGAGCGAAGCGGAGCAGCAGGACCCCGCGCAGCTGGCTGCGCTGCTCACGAAGCATCCGGCCCAGGTGATGCAGACGACACCTTCCCGTCTGGTGATGCTGCTGGAGGATGCGCGCAGTGCAGCTGCGCTGCGTCCTCTGCAGGCGCTGCTGATTGGCGGGGAGCCCTTCCCAGCCACGCTGGAAAGCCAATTGCGCAGTCAAACGGAGGCGGAGCTGTACAATATGTACGGGCCGACGGAAACGACGGTCTGGTCGACGTTTGAACACCTGAGAAAAGTGGGCGAAGGAGGAAAAATGAGCATCGGCCGTCCACTGGCCAATACACAGGTGTATGTGCTGAACGAGGCGCTGCAGGTGCAGCCGATCGGAGCGGTGGGAGAGCTATGCATCGGAGGAGCCGGGGTAGCCCGAGGCTACTGGGCCCGCGAGGAACTGACGAATGAGCGGTTTGTCGGGCATCCGTTTGTGCCCGGGGAGCGGATGTACCGGACCGGCGATTTAGCCAGGTGGCTGCCGGATGGTCGACTGGAGCATATGGGCCGGATGGACCATCAGGTGAAGATACGGGGTTACCGGATCGAGCTGGGTGAAGTGGAAGCGCATCTGCTGCAAATCGAAGGGGTAAAAGAAGCGGTGGTGACGGTGATCGCTGGAGAAAGAGAGACGGACGCAGCGGAGTTATGCGCGTATGTGACCGTGACAGGCAGCAGCGAGCTGGGAGCGAAGGAGATGCGAAGCAAGCTGGCCGAGGGACTTCCCTCGTATATGCTCCCAACGCACATCATATCTCTGCCTGAGATGCCGCTAACACCTAACGGGAAGCTGGATCGCAAGGCGCTGCCGAAGCCGGAAGTCGGGGGGCAGAGCGAAGTGGCGTATGTCGCGCCACGGACACCAGTCGAAGCGGAAGTCGCGCGGCTGTGGGAGGAAGTACTAGGACTAGAGCGCGTCGGCATTCGCGACAACTTCTTTGCGCTTGGCGGTCATTCGCTCCGGGCGATGACGCTGGTATCGCGTATGCATCAGGCCTTGGAGACGGAGGTGCCGTTAAGAGAGGTGTTTCTCTATCCGACCGTTGAAGAACTGGCAGCGGTGATTAGCGTACGGGAACAGAAGGCGTATGCGGCCATTCCCCGAGTGGAAGCCAGAGACTACTATCCGCTGTCCTCGGCGCAAAAACGGATGTACATTTTACAGCAGCTTGAAGAAGCGGGGAAAAGCTACAATATGCCGGGGATGCTGCTGCTGGAAGGCGAGCTGAACCGAGCGCATTTTGAAGCAGCGTTCGGGCTTCTGATTGCCCGTCACGAAACGCTGCGTACCGCTTTTGAGCTGGTACAGGGCGAACCGATGCAGCGGGTAAAGGAAGCCGTTGACTTTGAGGTTGCCTATGTAGGAGTGGCAAGCAAGGAGGAGGTCGAAGCCCGTGTGCGCGATTTCGTGCAGCCGTTTGACCTCAGCGAGGCGCCGCTGCTGCGGGTCGAATTAATCGAATGGGCGGAAGAGCGCTATGTGCTGCTGCTGGATATGCATCACATCATTTCCGATGGCGCGTCGATGGATATTTTGGTGGAGGAATTCGCCCGTCTCTATCGGGAGGAGAAGCTGCCTGAGCTGCGGATTCAGTACAAGGATTATGCGGTTTGGCAGCAGTCTGAGGCCAATAAAGAACAAATGAAGGAGCATGAAGCCTACTGGCTGAAAGCCTTGGCTGGAGAATTGCCTGTGCTGGAGCTGCCGACGGACGCAGCACGTCCTGCGGTGAGACAGTCTGCTGGAGCCGTGTTTGACTTCGAGCTCGATTCGCATCAGAGGGATGCGTTGCACGAGCTTGCTGCTCAGCATGGATCGACGCTGTATATGGTACTGCTCGCGGCGTATACGATTTTGCTGCATAAATACTCCGGGCAAGAAGACATTATTGTCGGTACGCCTGTTGCGGGCAGAACGCACATCGACTTGCAAGAGCAGATTGGTATGTTCGTGGGCACGTTGGCCATCCGTAGCTATCCAGCGGGTGAGAAATCGTTATCGGCTTACTTAAATGAGGTCAAGGAAACGATGCTTAACGCCTATGAGCACCAGCAATATCCGTTTGAAGAACTGCTTGAGAATGTGCAAGTTAATCGTGATTTAAGCCGTAATGCAGTGTTTGACACGATGTTTGTCCTGCAAAATACGGAAAGCAGGCAGTTTGAACTGGATGGGCTCCAAATGAAGCCGTATGCCAGCGCACAAAGGACAGCGAAATTTGACTTGACCTTGCAGGCAGTAGAGGGTGAGGATGGGGTTGCTTTCAGCTTGGAGTACGCAACTTCATTGTATAAGCCGGAAACTATACAGCGGATTGCGGGGCACTTTGTCCAGTTGATTGATGAGATGATCGCCCGCCCTCAGGCAAGCCTTGCGATGCTGCAAATGGTGACGAATGAGGAACGAACGCGGCTGATAGACGTGTTCAACGATACAAAGGCAGCGTATCCGCGAGAGCTGGCCATTCATCAGCTGTTTGAGGACCAAGTGGAACGAAGGCCGAATGCAACAGCCATTTTATTTGGAGAGTCGCAGTGGTCTTACGGCGAGCTAAACGATAAGGCCAATCGGTTGGCACGGACGCTGCAGAAGGCTGGACTTGAAGCGGAACAACTGGTAGCCATTGTGGCAGAGCGTTCTTTTGAGATGATTGTCGGCATATTGGCGATTCTTAAAGCTGGAGGGGCCTACGTGCCTATTGATCCGGAGTATCCGGAGGAGCGCATTCGCTACATGATGCAGGATGCAAATGTGCGAATTGTACTGATCCAGAGCCATTTACAAAGACCTGTGTTTACTGATGCGATGGTTGTGCTGCTTGATGCTGAGCAGGCTTATGATAAGGATGGTTCAAATCTGGCATCGGCCACAGAATCAACTCAGATGGCGTACGTCAACTATACTTCCGGCTCGACAGGGACTCCCAAAGGAGTGTGCGTCACGCATCGCGGGGTTGTTCGACTTGTGACACATGCGAGTTATGTGGATATTTGCGAAAATGACGTTTTCTTGCAGGGATCAACTATTTCATTCGATGCCGCGACGTTTGAGATTTGGGGCAGCTTGCTGAATGGAGCGGTATTGGCGCTTCTGCCTCCTGTCACTTTGTCGCTTGAAGATTGGTCGCAAGCGATCCGAAAGCATCAAGTTACGATTGTATGGTTCACGTCAGGATGGTTCACGGTTATGGTAGAACACAAGCTTGAAGGATTGGCAGGAATCAGACAATTGCTCGTCGGAGGCGATGTGGTATCCAGAGCGCATGTGAAGAAAGCGATGGAACGTTATCCGCACTTGCGTTTGATTAATGGGTACGGTCCGACGGAAAACACGACATTTACAAGTTGCCATACAATCCGTTTGGAAGATATGGATCGTGCCTTGATTCCAATTGGCCGTCCTATCGGAAATACGCAAGTATATGTGCTCGATCCATTAGGCATGCTGCTGCCGCTGGGCGCAATTGGAGAGTTGTATGCGGCTGGAGACGGTGTGGCACGCGGTTATTTGAATCAACCGGAATTGACGGCGGAGAGATTTGTTGATAATCCTTTTGTACCAGGGCAAAAAATGTATCGGACTGGTGATCTTGCACGTTGGTTGCCAGACGGTACGCTCGAATACGTAGGGCGTATGGACAGTCAGGTGAAAATTCGCGGGTACCGGATCGAGCTTGGGGAGATAGAAGCACAGCTTGGCCGAATGGCTTCGGTGCGCGAAGCGGTTGTGGTCGCAAAGGCCGATAGCAGCGCAGTACAGCAGCTTTGTGCGTATGTTGTAGCCAATCGGGAGCTGGCTGCTGGAGAACTAAGAAGGGACTTAGCCGAGCAATTGCCGGGGTACATGATTCCAACGTACTTTGTGCAACTCGAACGCATGCCGCTAACGCCAAATGGCAAAATCGACCGCAAGGCGCTGCCAGCGCCTGAAGGAATCATTCCTGCTGCGGTCGAATATGCAGCGCCGCGCACGCACATCGAAGCGCATCTTTCCCGTATTTGGCAAGAAGTTCTCGGTCTTGAACGGGTAGGCGTGTACGACAACTTCTTTGAGATTGGCGGTCACTCTTTGCGGGCAACGGCAATGGTGAGCCGTCTGCATAAAGAAATGCAAATTAACGTGCCGCTGAGACACATTTTCAGGTTCCCGACCATCGAGCTGCTTGCTCAAGCAATTGCAGACATGGAACAGCAAGCGTTCCAGACTATCCAACCTATCGAAGAAAAAGAGTATTATGCCGTCTCCTCAGCTCAGAAGAGGCTGTATATATTGCATCAGCTTGAAGGGACGGGGCTGAGCTACAATTTGCCGAGAGCAATGCTGCTGGAAGGAACGCTGGACCGAAAGCTGTTCGAAGCCGCACTGCACAAGCTAATTGCAAGGCACGAGACGCTGCGAACGAGCTTCCATATGGAGGAAGGTGAATCGGTGCAGCGCGTGCACAATGAAGTGCGCTTTGCTGTGGAATATATCCAGGCAAGTGAAGAGGAAACAGCAGAAGTCATGCGGCGATTCGTTCGCACCTTTGATCTGGAGCAGCCGCCGCTCTTGCGCGCCGGACTCATCGAGCTTGCATCTGAGCGCCATCTGTTCGTACTCGATATGCACCATATTATCTCCGATGGTATTTCGATGGGCATTTTGGTAGAAGAGTTTGCACGCATGTATGCCGGGGAAGAACTGCCCCCATTACGCAATCAATACAAGGACTATGCGGCATGGGAGCAGTCTCAGGAGCAGAAGAAGCGTCAGCTTCAGGAGGAAGGGTACTGGCTGGATGTGTTTAGCGGGGATATACCGGTTCTGGAAATGCCAACGGATTATGTGCGGCCTGCAGTGCAAAGCTTCCAGGGTGAAGAGTTGTCATTTATGCTTGGCGCTGAGCAGAGTGAACGTTTGCGGCGCATAGCGGCCGAAAGCGGATCTACGCTGTATATGATATTGCTGGCGATATACAAAACCTTACTGCATAAATATTCGGGGCAGGAAGATATTGTAGTCGGTACGCCAATTGCGGGCAGAACACATGGCGACTTCCAGTCGCTGGTGGGCATGTTTGTAGGCACATTGGCAATCCGCAGCTATCCGGCGCGCGAGAAAACCTTTATATCATACCTGGAAGAACTCAAGGAAGCGATGCTAGGCGCTTACGAGCATCAAGGCTACCCATTTGAGGAACTGGTGGAGAAGGTGCAAGTCAGCAGGGATATGAGCCGCAACCCGATTTTTGATACGATGTTTGTTTTGCAAAATATGGAACAAAGAGATTTGCAAATGCAGGGCTTGCAGATTCAGCCATATGCAAATGAGCATACCGCGGCGAAGTTTGATTTAACCTTCCAGTTAGAGGAAATGGAAAATGGTATCTCGTGCAGCATCGAATATGCTTCTGGTTTATTCAAGCGAGAGTCGGTGCTCCGGATGGCGAAGCAATTCGAGAAGCTAGTTGAATCCGTTACGGCTAATCCGTATGCAAGGCTAGCGTCGTTAGAGATCCTAACAGCGGAGGAGCACACACAGCTTGCAGCATTCAATGCGACAGCATCGGAATACCCAAGCGAAAAAACGGTCTACCATTTGTTCGAGCAGCAGGCGGAAAAAACACCTGAAGCGGTAGCCGTCGTTCATGATGAAGAGCAAGTGACGTATGGCGAGCTAAACGCCCGTTCCAATTGCTTGGCAAGGACGCTGCGAGCATCCGGCGTGCGACCGGATCATTTGATTGGCATACTGGCGGATCGATCCGTGGAAATGATTATAGGCATACTGGCCGTGCTAAAAGCTGGTGGGGCTTACGTGCCAATAGATCCGGAGTATCCTGAAGAGCGCATCCGTTACATGCTGGAGGACGCTGGCTCGGAGGTGCTGCTAGTTCAGCAGCATTTGCTGAATCGCGTACATTTTGAAGGAAAGCTTATCAATCTGAATGATCCGGAGGTCTTTAGCGAAGAAGAGTCGAATATAGAGCCGATATCTGGCGCGCACGATCTTGCTTATGTGATCTATACGTCGGGAACGACGGGAAATCCGAAGGGCGCGATGATTACCCACCAAGGCCTGACGAATTACTTGTGGTGGGCACAAGAGGTATATGTCGCTGGGGAAAAGCTTGATTTTCCGCTGTACTCATCTATTTCCTTCGACCTGACGGTAACATCCATATTTACGCCGCTGCTAACAGGCAACCTTATTCGCATCTACAGTGGAGAAGACAAAGCGCTAATAATCGAGCGGATCGTAACAGATAACCAAGTCAACATTATCAAACTGACACCGGCCCATTTAAGTATAATCAAAGAAATGAATATAAGGGCCGGCTCAAACATCCGTAAGCTAATTGTCGGAGGTGACAATCTTGGCGCGGATATAGCGAGAAGCATCCATGACAAGTTTGGCGGAGATATCACGATATTCAATGAATATGGACCGACAGAAACCGTTGTCGGCTGCATGATTTATCGATACGATCCGGAAACGGATACGAGCGGTTCCGTTCCTATTGGGGTACCGGCTGCGAATGTCAGCATTTATTTGCTTGATGCTGAGCGTAAGCAAGTGCCGATTGGAGTACCGGGAGAAATATACATCGTTGGAGATGGAGTTGCGCGAGGGTACTTCCGTCGTCCGGACTTGACCGCGGAGAAGTTCGTTGACCACCCATTCATTCCTGGGAAGCGGATGTACCGTACAGGGGACTTGGCCAAAATGCTGTCAAACGGAAACTTGGAATATTTAGGCCGCGCAGATGACCAAGTGAAAATACGCGGCTACCGTATTGAGCTCGGCGAAGTAGAGGCGCAACTGATGAAAGTAGAGGCGGTGAAGGAAGCCGCGGCCATCGCTCGCGAAAACGACGCGAAAGAGAAGCAGCTATATGCCTATTACGTAGCGGATAGCGAGCTTACGGCCGGGGAACTGCGGAGAGCATTATTGCAGAAGCTCCCAGCCTATATGATTCCAAACCGCTTCGTGCAACTGGATAAATTGCCGCTTACAGCTAATGGAAAAATCGATCGCAGACGTTTATCTCTTTTGCAGCAAAATGAGCCGCTTCAAGCCAATTACACTGCGCCAAGGAATCCGCTGGAACAAGCGCTTGCTGACATCTGGCAGGAGGTTCTGGGCATAGAACGGGTTGGCATTCACGATAATTTCTTCGATGCAGGCGGACATTCTTTGAAGCTGATTCATATGATCGGAGAAGCTCGCAGCAGGCTGGATTTGGAAATATCGTTTAGCACCGCCTTCACTTACCCGACGGTCATGGAGCTTGTCGAGCAGTTGGAAAGTCGAAACCACTTTGATGATTCTACAGTGCAGCAAGGTACAGGGGTATCTGTATGGAACAGCAGCAATGGAAACGGCTTAACTTTGCATTGCTTCCCGCCAATCGTAGGCTATGGGCAAGTGTTCACGATGATGGCGCAATCGTTGCAGGATACGGCAACTATATATGCCTATGATTTCATCGTTTGCGACGATACATCGGAATATTTTGCACAACATGTTCAAAAATTGCAGCCTCAGGGTCCCATTTATTTGCTGGGCTACTCTGCTGGAGGTAACCTTGCATTTGAAGTAGCTAAGCGACTGGAGGAACAGGGTCGTAAAGTAGCGTCTATCCTTATGTTTGACGCCTATCCGAGAGAAACGTCTTCATCTAATATGCAGCAAGAAGCGTATCTGGAGACGCTAAAAGAAGAGATTTCGATGTTCATTCGCCATGTTCCCGGGGAGACGGCAGAAAAAGTTAAACAAAACATCCTAGCTTACACAGCATGGATTGATGGGATGCAAACAAATGGAGAAGTTCAGGCTGAAATTCATCTAATCCAATCAGCAGATCCAATAGGAGAAGAGGAATGGAGAAGGAAATCCTGGAGCGCTTTAACAACGGGGCAACTGCACATTTATTTAGGAAACGGCAAACATGAGCAGATGCTAGAAAGAGATTATGCTTCAACCAACGCCTTACTTATAAAATCTATACTTGAAAATTTCACTGTTTAAAGGTGAACCGTAAAAAAGGTCAATCCTATTCATGAAATGCTCCTTGTTAAGCAGTCGGTTTATTCATTAAACCTGACTGCTTAACGGGAAGTTTTCTTTTTACCAAAAGAAACAGGAAGCCTGAGTAATCAGGCTTTCAGATTGACGGGAAACCCTATGTCTTGTCTCAAGACGTTCGGGTTTCTCTTTGTTTTGGGGATCAGCCCCCGCAACCGATAATAGCGAAACCCATGGAGCTGTTTAGCATCCGCGAAGCTTCGCTCAATCACCCAGAAAGATCATTTTGAAAAGAACAAGTGGATCAATGGCTGGACGGCCATTATCTTGTGAATACGTGCAAAAGTTGTCAAAGCAACTACAGTTGCTTTATCATAAAAAAGACATCTTCATCAGACCTATAACATGCCAAGGACATAAGAAAGGAGCCGTATGATGGCTGTTCAAATCGGACTTACAGGCTGGGGCGACCATGATTCGCTGTATATTCCCGGTACAAAGGCGAAGGACAGGCTGGGCCAATATGCAAAATATTTTCCCGTCGTCGAAGTAGACAGCTCCTTCTATGCGATTCAATCCCGGGAAAGGTTCGCCAAATGGGTGGCGGAAACGCCGAGCTCGCTCCATTTTATGATAAAAGCCTATCAAGGCATGACAGGGCATCAGCGCGGTGAAGCGGCAGCTGCCGCGGCATTAAATGACACGGGGCAAATGTTCGCTGCTTTCCGCGAATCTATTGAACCGGTTATGGAGGCTGGGCGATTGACCGCCGTACTGTTCCAGTATCCGCCATGGTTTGATTGCACGCAGGATAATGTCCGGCTGCTTCGCGAAACGAAGCTCAGAATGGGCAGCATTCGCTGCGCGCTGGAGTTCCGCCATCAGAGCTGGTTTATGCCGGAGTTTCGTGCGAGGACGCTGGCGTTCATGGAGCGCGAGGGCTGGATACACAGCGTATGTGATGAGCCGCAGGCAGGCATTGGCTCGGTGCCGACTGTGCTGCATGCAACCGATCAGGAGCTGACGCTCGTTAGGCTGCATGGTCGAAATGTATCGGGCTGGAACCAGAGCGGAGCACCGAATTGGCGCGAGGTTCGCTATTTATACCGCTACAACAGTACTGAGCTGCGAGAATGGGCAGAACATATCAAGGAGCTGCAGCAGCAGAGCAAGCATATTTGCATTATTTTTAACAATAACTCCGGCGGAGACGCGGCTGATAATGCCAAAGAACTGATGGACCTGCTTGGACTGAACTGTCCGGATGGGGAAGGGCCTTATTTTGTTCGCAATGAGCCAGAGCCGCCAGCGGTGGAGCAGTTGGAGTTATTTTAGAGTGGGGGACAGGTTTATGCCTTATCAGGGACTTGAGCAGTCAATTGGCTTTACAATGGGAATGACGTATCGCAAGCTTACTAATTTTTTTCAGCAACGTTTGAGAGAATATGCGATTACGCCAGAGCAGTGGTCGGTACTGCTTCAAATTAGCAAGTCGGAGGGCTTGATCCAGAAGGAAATTGCTTTGCGGACGAGCAAGGAAAATCCCACCGTTACCCGTATCATCGACCATTTGGAGAAGGAGCAGCTGATTTACAAGCGGCCTGGCGTTCAGGATCGACGCAGCTTTGTTGTTTATATTACGGACAAAGGCGAGCAGCTTATTAATGAAACCATCGCCATAAATGAGTCGGTAAACGATGAAGTCAAGAAGGTCATTTCCGCAGAGGAATATGAGCTTATGATTTCGCTGATGCTGCGAATTAATAATCATATGCAGGCATCAATCGAGAAAAATTAACCGTTCCGGCAGCTGCTAGATTTTTTCGGCACACAAGGTTTCTTGGAATCTGTTGAAATATCCTCTTAACAATCCAACATTTCCCACCGATATAATTAAAAGATCTATGCGATGTCATTTTAGACGGGCTGCGCCGTGTACATATAATAGAACGATAAACGAGGGCGCGTGGGAAAATGGTTGGAGGAGGGAATGCTTTGGGCGGTACAGGCCACAGCAGCAAAGATGCCGAGGAGGCAGCTTTCCAATGGATCAGGCTGACAGGATTTGGACGGGAAGTGTCGTGCAGGCGGCGAGAGCGGAAGGATATCCGAAAAGTACGGGCGCTTAGGCACTTCTATAAAAATTGCTTTATACCTGCTCTTGAACAAACGGTATTTCAGGAAAATCGTTATTACCACATCCATCAAGAACAGCTGATCGAGCTGTTTTTATCTGCTTTTCGCCAGCTGTGCAATCGGCTGTATGCCAGGCAGCAGGAGGGACGGATCGGAGCCATTAGCATCATTGAATATAGCTTGCAGGCATCCCCCAGTACGGTAGAATTATTTGGCTATCGGGTAGAGGCCTATGGCGAGCAGGGTTATGAAGATGCGGAGCCTTATTCGGAAAATTATAATATCGCCTGGCTGTATCAGTTCGTACCAGAGCTAATGACGAATTTAAATGAGCAGCGCAAAGCATATGGGGGAAAAATATTGGGCGGCGATATTGAGAACATGATGCGGGGCGAGCTGGTTTTGTTCCACCAGTTTGCGGCCCAACTTATCCGCAGCGCCATTCCAAGGGCCATCAGCGAGCCGCAATATGCGGCGCTGGCCAAAACAGATTCGTTCAACATTCGGCTGGGCCGAGAAGGAAAACAACGCAAGACGATATATATAAAGCATGACGCTTTTGATTTTGGTGGACAAGGATAGGCGGAAGATAGAGCAAGAGGAAGGAGCTTGAGATGAACCGAGAACAGTTGATAGCCATATTTACGAAGGAGCAGCGAATCGATATAGCGTTTCCGGGATATCGTCGCGAGACGGACGGCGATATTATTCGGCAAATCGCGCTCGAAAATGACGGCGAAGGCGGCTTCGTTCTTTATACGGATTTGAACGAGGACAACGTGGATGAAGCCATTGAGGCGCAGCTCGCTTATTTTCGCGAGCTTGGGCAATCGTTTGAGTGGAAGGTGTACAGCGGTGACAAGCCTCACAATCTCAAAGAGCGCTTGCTGGCACATGGCTTCGACATCGGCGAAGAAGAAGCGATGATGGTTATTCAGCTTGCGGAAGGGCATGAGCTGCTCCAGTGTGAAATTTCACCAGCCATTCGCCCTGTGACGGATGCGGCAGGCATTGATGCATTAGTAGCGCTGGAAGAAGCGGTATGGGGTGTTGCCCATATCGAGCATGGGGAGCGATTAAAGCAGGATTTGCAGGATGAGCAAATTGGGCTGCGCATCTATGCCGCTTATGAGGGAGACAAAATGGTCAGTGCCGCCTGGATGTATTTGCACGAGGGAACGTCGTTTGCAAGCATTTGGGGAGGATCTACGCTCGCGGAATACCGCGGCAAAGGGTTTTATACAGCGCTGCTGGCTGTGCGTGCGCAGGCTGCCTGGCACGCAGGCTTTCGTTTGATGACGGTGGATGCGAGTCCAATGAGCCGCCTGATTTTGGCGAAACGAGGCTTTGAGCTGCTTGCCTATACATGGCCCTGCATGTCTCCAGCGGAGAATATTTGATCTAGGTTGTTACTTGTAATAATGATACAATGGACAAAGCCGTAGCGAATAATGGGAAGATGCAGGAGGACGAAATGACGACTTTATTGCTGCTCGGCAGCATCAATATGTTTTTAGCGGTTATGCTCGGCGCTTTTGGCGCGCATGCATTGAAGAAGAAGCTTTCCGCCGACATGCTGGCTATTTATCAGACTGGGGTGCAATACCAGATTGCCCATGCGTTGGGCTTGCTGCTTGCCGGTGTGTTAGCAGACGGCATACTTACGAGCGGACTCGTCGTAACCGCAGGCTGGTTTTTATTTGCTGGCATTATTTTGTTCAGCGGCAGCCTTTATGCTCTTAGCCTCAGCGGTGTGAAGAAGCTGGGCGCGGTTACTCCGCTGGGCGGACTGTGTTTTTTGATCGGTTGGGTCATTTTGGCCGTTGCGGTTGTTCAAGGCTAGCTGCATAGCCGTAGAAAACGAGAGAGCTTGCCGCAGGCAGGCTCTTTGGTCATTTTGCGAAAAGGACTGGGAGGAAGCTGGTTTATGTTTACGGGATGGCGCCTTTCGGTGCTGGGACTAGTTGTTGTGGGGACGACAGCGGTTGTCGCTCCTCTGTTCAAACTAATGGATTTCGGAAAAACGATTCCATTGTTTATTTTATTTGCATTGTTTATCGGCTGTATGGAGCTGATGGAATGGATCAAACGGCGTAATCGAAGACGCTAATCCTTGCAAGGAATAGCAGAGCCTGACAAATGAAAAACTATTGATTATTAAGAGAAAGGGGATTTTAGCAAATGCCGCAAATCGACACGCCGTCTGTCCTGCTGCTTTTTTTCGCGCTGCTGGGCATATTGAGCAAAAATAACTCCATCACCATCGCTGCCGTATTTCTGCTGCTTCTCCGGGTAACGAATGTGCATCAGGCTTTCCCGTGGATCGAGAAACACGGCCTCACTTTGGGCATCATCATATTGACGATTGGCATTCTCGCGCCGCTGGCGAGCGGAACGATCAGTATGAAATCCGTCTATGAATCCTTTCTCCATTGGAAATCGATAGCGGCCATCGTCGTCGGCGTGATGGTTGCTTATTTGGGCGGGCGCGGCTTTCATCTCATGTCCAGCCAGCCGACAATTGTGACCGGGCTGATTATCGGCACCATTATTGGAGTTGCTTTTTTCAAAGGCGTTCCGGTCGGTCCGCTTATTGCGGCGGGACTGCTATCGCTGCTGATCAGCAAGTGAGGGCTAGCCATTCTTCTTGCAGTATGGCGTAATAATATTCGTCCCACCAATCATGGGCGCCATTAGGAATACATTTTTTGAAAAAGCCTTCCCGTCGCATGCCGATTTTCTCCATCACCCGATAGGAGGGAGTGTTTTCGGGCTGGCAGGTGGCAATTATTCGGTGGAGCCGCAGCTCCTCGAACCCATATTTCAGCATGGAGCGTGCAGCTTCCGTTGCGTAGCCTTGATTGCGATAATGCGGGCTGAATACCCAGCCGATCTCATAGGTGTGCTCGCCAAAATACTTATGAAACACAAGATGTCCAATAAGCTGATGGCTGTCTTTCAAGAGTACAGCGTAATGCTGTGCTTGATTGCCAAGATTATCATTGACAAACTGCTGTGCATCGTCTCTACTTTGTACCCCTCCGGGTATGTAAGTCATAACAGCAGGATTGGAGGTGTATGCCCATACAGCCTTCCAATCGTCTGATTTAAAAGGGCGAATCCGCAACCTCTCTGTTGCAATTAGCATGTAAAGAACTCCATTTCACAATGAATAGTTTCAAGCGTAAACGGCCGAAAGCCGTCCTCTAGCGGCAAAGCTACCGTTTCGCGTAGAAATATAGAGAAAGGATGGAACAATCATATCCTTTCCTATATTTTGAAAAATGACTCCATACAGGGTCAGCTTATTCCTCTAATAATACAAAAATCCTCCATAATTACAAGGCTTTATTGCTGTGGAGCTTTGTCACAAAACGAAAGGCACGCCAGCTTGCACCTTTTCAGGTGGAGCTGGTGTGCCTTTTGCATGTGCCGCTAGGTGAGCAGAGGATAGGAAGCTGTCTTTATCTTTGCCACTCCTGCTGCTGCTCTTGCTCCTCATCCAAAGCCTGTGGCGGCGGGTTGCCAATTCGCCATTGTACGCCTTGCGCCGCTCCGTGGCCGTAGCCTTCATATCCGCTTGCGCCAGCTTGGGCATTGACACACGCCGGTCCGATAATGGTCGTATTTTGAATCGGGGACAGCACATGGGCCAGCTGACCGGCATTGACGCAATAGGCGAGCTGGAACACTTCCTTCGGCGTAATACGCAGTACGTCAGAGCCGAATACTGTTTGTGGACAGCGGTCATCAAAAATCGTAATAAAATGCGTATGCTCGCTGCACGCAATAATCCAGTGCCACCAGCCCATCGGAATGTATACGGCTTGATGGTCGCATAACCGGTAAGTAAGCAGCTGCTTCGTAAAAGGATTTAAAATCGAAACGACAATTTCACCGTGCGTGACGAATACAAGCTCCGTCGTATTGGGATGCCAATGCGGCTCAACAATATAATTTTTGGTCATATGCGCATCGAAAAACGACGTGCTTCTTAGCACAGGCAATTCCTGTGCCGTTAATTGGTTTAAGTAGTTGCAGGAGTCCTTATGGAACAAGGGGGCGCAATTAACATCGTAAAACAAATTTAATGCGGGTGAAGCGAGGTCTACATATTCTGTACTCATGATCGGCCTGCCTTTCTGAAATCGCAGTTTTTCCAGCAGTGTATGCAGCTGCCTAGACGGAGGTGAAGAGCTGGCGCGGAAGTCGGTTCAATTGATGCCTCATGAAATCAGAATATAGTCCATTAGAACAAGTGTATCGTGAATTGGCTCTCTCGCTCTCAGGCGCTAAAGTTAAAGCATCAAAGCTAGGGAGGAATCACGTTGGAGCAGCAGGTGAAGATTTGGGAGGAGACGGTTTCCATACCGACCTACGGCATAGGCAAACCAGAGCGAAATCCGATGTTTTTAGAAAAAAGAGTGTATCAAGGCAGCTCGGGCCGGGTTTATCCGCATCCCGTTATTGATAAAATCGAAAATGAAAAGCAGCCTCAGCCATACAAGCTCGTCATTCTCGAAAATGAATATGTGCGTATCGAAATGATGCCAGAGCTGGGCGGACGCATTTATCGGGCGCTGGATAAAACAAATGACTACGATTTCGTTTATTACAACAAGGTCATTAAGCCTGCGCTCGTGGGGCTAGCGGGGCCGTGGATATCCGGTGGCATTGAATTCAACTGGCCGCAGCATCATCGTCCAAACACCTACGGGCCAGTAGAATATCGTCTAGCTGAAAATAAAGACGGCAGCGCTACGGTATGGGTCAGCGAAATTGACCGCATGTATGGCACGAAGGTAACGTCTGGCTTTACACTATATCCCGGCAAGGCTTATTTGGAAATTTCCGCACAGCTTTACAACCGGACGCCGCAGCCGCAAACTTTTTTATGGTGGGCAAATCCGGCGGTCGCTGTTAATGAGCATACGCAGTCGGTATTTCCCCCTGATGTAACAGCGGTTTTCGACCACGGTAAGCGGGACGTAAGCCGCTTTCCAATTGCAACCGGCACCTATTATAAAATGGATTATTCCGCTGGCGTTGATATTTCCCGCTATCGCAACATTCCCGTGCCAACCTCTTATATGGCTTACAAATCCGATTATAATTTTGTGGGTGGGTATGACCATGGGGTGCAGGCGGGCCTGCTGCATGTAGCGAACCATCATATTTCCCCGGGCAAAAAGCAGTGGACTTGGGGGAACGGCGAATTTGGCATCGCTTGGGATCGCAATCTGACCGATGAGGACGGGCCTTATATTGAGCTGATGACGGGCGTCTATACGGACAATCAGCCGGATTTCACCTGGCTTCAGCCGTATGAGGAGAAGTCGTTCAAGCAATATTTTATGCCCTACAAAAAGATAGGAGTCGTCAAAAATGCGTCCATCGATGCCGCTGTTAATTTAGAAGTCGACGAGCAGACGCGGGAGGCTACCCTTTACGTTTATGCGACAGCTGTGTTCGAGGCTGCCCAAATCGAGCTGCGCGGACGGGGGCGCAGCTATATTCAAGAGAAGGTGAAGCTGTCGCCGACCGACATCTTCAAGTCTGTCGTTACATTGGATGATTCAGACCAGACTTTTGATTTGTTGCTGACGGTCCGTGATGCGGCAGGGAGGCTGCTCATTTCCTACCAGCCTGCCAAGCCCTCGCTTGAGCAAATACCTGACGCGGCGAAGCCGCTTGAAGCGCCAGCTGCGCTCAAGACGAATGAGCAGCTGTATTTGGCCGGGCTTCACTTGGAGCAATATCGCCACGCGACCTTTGAGCCGGAGGCGTATTATTTGGAAGGGCTGAAGCGCGACGCTAGCGACAGCCGTATAAATGTCGCTTATGGTACGCTGCTGCTGCGGCAGGGGAAATTTCAACAGGCGGAAGGCTATTTCCACACCGCCATTAAGTCGCTGACATGGCGCAATCCGAATCCATATGACAGCGAGGCGCTTTACCAGCTTGGCGTTGCCTTGAAGCATCAAGGGAAGCGCGAAGAAGCGTTCGCTGCTTTCTACAAGGCAACGTGGTCAGCGGCTTGGCAGGATGCCAGCTACTTCTCGCTGGCACAGATCGCTTGCGCGGAAGGCGCGCTTGCGGATGCGCTGGAGCTGGTAGAGCGTTCCATCGTGCGGAACGCCCGCAATTATAAAGCGCGCCATTTGAAGGCGGCGCTGCTGCGCAAGCTGGGACGCAGCGAGGAGGCGATAGCCTTCGCGGCGGAGACGCTCGGGCTCGATGTGGCCGATTTCGGATCGGCCAACGAGCGCTGCTTGGCGCTGGCTGCTGAAGGGCAGCAGCAGCTGGCGGATCAGGCGCGTGCCGAGCTGCTGCGGCTTATGCGCGGCGATGCGCACAATTATTTGAACTTAGCTGCCGACTACGTTGGCAGCGGGCTGCATGAGGAAGCGATTGCGGTGCTGGCGTGCATCGTGACTTCACTAGAAAACCAAGCGGCAGCGATCTATCCGATGCTGCATTATACGCTTGCTTATGCCTATGAGCAGTCAGGCCATATGGAAGCCGCTGCTGCTTCGCGGCAAGCTGCGGAATCGAATGCTCCTCATTATTGCTTCCCGAACAGCTTGTTTGAGCTGCTCGTTCTGGAGCATGCAATTGCGGCCAATCCGCATGATGCGAAGGCGCATTATTATTTAGGCAATTTACTGTATGACAAAAAAAGGCATAGCGATGCGATTGCCCATTGGGAGGCGTCGCGCGCAGCAGAGCCGAATTTTGCCACAGTACATCGCAACTTAGCGCTTGCCTACTACAATAAACGCGGCGACGAGGCAGCTGCGCTTGAAGCGCTGGAGCAGGCTTTCGCACTTGATCAGGCCGACGCCCGCGTCTTCTATGAGCTGGATCAGCTGTATAAAAAGCTAGGGTATCCCGCTGAGCAGCGGCTCGCCAAGCTGGAACAGCAGCAATCGCTTGTCGAGCTTCGCGACGACCTGTACATCGAATATGTCACGCTGCTGAATGCGACTGGGCAGCATGCTCAAGCAGTAGTTGCACTCGCTTCCCGCCAGTTCCACCCTTGGGAGGGCGGAGAAGGCAAGGTAACGGGGCAGCATGTGCTCACGCATGTGGAGCTCGCCAAACAGGCGCTTCAGCAAGGGAATGCTCCCCAGGCGATTCAATTGCTGAACATGGCGCTCATCTTTCCGGAGCATTATGGAGAAGGCAAGCTGCATGGCGCGCAGGAAAACAATATTTATTATTACTTAGGCTGTGCATATGTAGCGCTGAATGATCCGCAAAGAGCGGAAGAGTGCTTTAAGCAGGCTTCCCAAGGGCTGGAGGAGCCTGCAAGCGCGCTGTATTACAATGACCAGCCGCCGGATATGATTTTTTATCAAGGGTTGTCGTGGTTGAAGCTGGGCAATGAGCAGGAGGCGAAGCGCCGCTTCCATAAGCTGCTTGATTATGCGGAAAAGCATATTTTCGACCGGGTCGAATTTGATTATTTTGCTGTATCGCTGCCGGATTTCCTCGTGTTCGAGGATGATTTAAGCAAACGCAACGAAATTCATTGCCGTTATATGATGGGGCTTGGCCTTCTGGGACTTGGCGAGCGTGGACAGGCAGCGGAGCAGTTTGGCGCCGCCCTGCAATTGGATAGCAATCACAGCGGAGCGCGCATTCATAGTCGACTGCTAGTTTAAATGCAATGAATGAAACAATTATTTGGAATCTGCTGGCTCTTAGCTCCCATTTGTCATACAATTGTTTCTGGCAATCTTATTTTCCGAAAAGGAGTATATGATGAAACGATTGATTTGGCTAGGATGTTTGTCTTATTTTATTATCGGGCTTGCCCATGTTGTGCTGGGCTCTGTATTGCCCGTTGTGCTTGAGCATTATGGCAAAGCCTACAGCGAGGGAGGCACGCTCATTTTCACGCAGTTCGGCGGATTTCTAGTCGGAGTGCTGCTCTCGCCGTGGCTGAACCGTCATTTGGGCAAAAGAGGCGGACTGCTCCTTGCTTTCGCTATGCTGTTTAGCGCTGAGCTTGCCTTCATGCTGCTGCCGCCTTGGAACTGGCTGTATGCGATAGCCATTGTAGCCGGTTTTGGCTTTGGCATGATCGAAGCGGTAATCGGAACCATTATTATCGCAGCAGTCAAAAATCAAACGGCCGTCGCAATGAGCCGTCTTGAGGTGTTCTTCGGCGTTGGCGCTATGGTGATGCCGCTAATTGCAAGTGGCCTGATCTGGGCCAATTATTGGCAGCTGTCATTTGTGTTCGTTTCACTTTTTTCCATTTTGTCTTTGATTTTGTGGGCAAAAGGCTCCTTTGGCGAGCTTGATGCGGTGCTGCGAAAGTCAGTCATAGCGGCAGCAGAGGAACGGCAGCAGGCGAAACGGGCAGGCAAGCCGCTTTATCAGGGCAAGCAGTGGATTATTTTTTCCTTATTCCTTGTGTTTTTCTTTCTCTATGTGGGGACGGAGATGAGCCTTGCAAACTTTATGCCAGCCATTCTTATTGAGAAGCTGGGCATGAAGGAGGCAGGAGCAACGCTGAGTGTAACCTGCTTCTGGGTTGCAATGGCATTCGGTCGATTGTTCGCTGGCGTCATAGCCGAGAAAATCAAATACCGGGTGTACATTATGGCAAGCTGTGGTGCGACGGTGCTGTTGTTCATCTTGTTTCCGTTCATGAACCAGGTATGGTCCGCCTTCGCGGTCATTTTGCTGCTGGGACTTGCCATGTCCGGGGTGTTCTCTATTGCGCTCGTCTTTTCGAGCAAGCTGCTGCCAGGCGCTGAGGAATCTACCCCAAGCTTTATGATTGCAGCGGGCGGCGTCGGTGGTGCCGTGCTTCCGCTTACGATGGGCTGGGGGCTGGATCATTTGCAGGTGAACCAGTCGGTATGGCTGCTGGCGGCTTTTTCCGCCGGGTTGATTGTTTTAAGTGTCGTAGCCTTTCAGCTGGACCGCAGGCAATTGAGCATGCGAGCTGGGGGAGGCTCTATAGGACGGCCTAAGCACGAAACATAAAAGGCTGACAAAACTGTAAATTGCCAAACGGCGGTTTACAGTTTTTTATTGCCTCCGTAAGCTTTAGGCCTGATTTTTGGCTGAGGGGTGAAGGAAGGAGGTACGTTATATTTTGCCGAATGTTATAGCAGGAGCTCATGCCAGATATTGGCGTGCGGGGGAAGGAAGCAGCAAAGCAAATATCTATAGGCTGGGATGTGATTATGGACACTAGTGACCGATATAAGAAGTAAGGGTTTAATTTTATTTTTGAAAAAAAGAGGTGAGGGCGTGTCTATTGCTCCTGTCAATCCAGTCTTTGAAGTAAAGCTGTCGCCTCTTGGAGATACGGCGATTATTGTAGAGCTCGGCAGCGCGATTGACCGTAAGACGCATGAGCGCGTGCAAGCACTCCGTACTTATTTGCAGCGCGAGCCATTTCCTGGCTTCATTGAGCTTGTTCCGGCTTATGCAACGCTGACGATTTTTTATGATCCAATGAAGCTGCTGGCTCCGCTAGCCGAAAACAACTGGAATTTGCAAGCTGAAGCGGCTGCATCTCCTTATGAATGGGTATGCCAGCTGCTCACGGACATGGTCAGCAAGCTGGAAGACGAGCAGGCTGCTGCTCCGCGAATCGTAACCCTGCCCGTCTGCTACGGCGGAGAGCTGGGACCGGATCTTGCAGCGGTTGCGGAACATAGCGGACTTTCAGAAAAAGAGGTCATCGCCTTGCATGCGGCGCAGCCTTATCTCGTACATATGGTTGGTTTTGCACCTGGTTTTCCTTATTTGGGTGGCTTGCCTGGGCGAATCGCGACACCTCGGCGGAGCATGCCCCGCTTGCGTATTGAGCCAGGCAGCGTAGGTATCGGCGGCAATCAGACGGGTGTCTATCCTATCGTCTCCCCTGGCGGATGGCAAATTATCGGGCGTACGCCGCTCGCGCTGTTCCGTCCGTCACATGAGCAGCCGAGCTTATTGCAGGCGGGAGATCAGATTTATTTTGAGCCAATTAGCTATGAGGCATTTATGGCATGGGAGGAGCAGGCATAATGGGCATTCGAATCAAACATGCAGGTCTCCTCACGACCGTGCAGGATCGGGGACGTCCCGGATATAGGCAGCAGGGCATTATTGCAGGCGGGGCGATGGATGATTTTGCGCTTCGCACCGCTAATTTGCTCGTTGGAAATGAGGCGGGAGCAGCGGTGCTGGAAGCTACGCTCATCGGCCCGAAGCTGATTTTTGAGCAGGATGCATTAATCGCTATATGCGGGGGCAATCTGTCGCCTGCCGTGCAAGGAGCAGCCGTACCGCTGTGGCGGCCGGTGTACATAAAAGCAGGGAATGAGCTGTCGTTCGGAGCTTGCCAGGCGGGCGCCCGCGCTTATATAGCAGCGGCTGGAGGCATTGATGTCCCGCTAGTTATGGGGAGCAGGAGCACGTACACGCGTGCGGCGATAGGCGGCTTTGCAGGTCGTGCGTTGAAAGCGGGCGATGTGCTGGCGATTGGAGAAGGTGCGTCGGAAACGCTGTTTTATTGGGAGCAGGAAGCTGAAGACAGGCAGGACGCCGCGCCTTTTTTTGCAACCAGCTGGTCGATTGGCTCAGAGGGACGTCCCTTTTATCGGAAAAATCCGGTCATTCGCTTCGTGCCGGGACGGCATTTTGATGCGTTTACCGAAGGGAGCAGGAAGCATTTTTTGCAGAGTGATTTCCGAATTTCGACGCAATCGGATCGGATGGGCTATCGGCTGGAAGGGCCGCGTCTTGGAACAGCAGCAGCGCTGGAGCCTATTTCTGAGGCGGTATCCATGGGGACCATTCAGGTTCCTGCTGGCGGCAGCCCGATTATTTTGATGGCGGACCACCAGACGATTGGCGGCTATCCGAAAATCGCCCAAGTTGCCACGGTAGATTTGCCGCTGCTTGCGCAAGCAAAACCGGGAGAGACAATTAGATTCCAGCAAATTACACGGCAAAAATCGGAAGAGCTTTACATCAAGCACGAGCTTCAAATGCAGCGTCTCTCCATGTTTATTGAAATACGCTATAGAGAGGAGAGGTAGACGAATGGCGCTGACCATCGATTTGAATTGTGATTTGGGCGAGCATTTTGGCGTGTATGAGTTGGGGCAGGACGCTGAATTGCTGCCGCTCCTTACATCAGCCAATATTGCTTGCGGCTTTCATGCCGGCGATCCGGGGACGATGAGGCGAACGGTGAAGCTGGCGCTGGAAAATGGCGTTGCCATCGGCGCCCATCCTGGACTGCCGGACTTAATCGGCTTCGGACGGCGAGAGATGGCGATATCACCAGAGGAAGCCTATGATCTGACCATCTATCAAATCAGCGCGCTGAATGGTTTTGTGAAGTCGGAGGGCGGCGTGATGCAGCATGTGAAGCCTCATGGCGCCCTATATAACATGGCGGCGAGACGCGCTGAACTGGCTGAAGCGATTGCTGATGCGGTGTATAAGGTGAATCCGGAGCTTATTTTATATGGCTTGTCGGGGAGCGAATTGATTCATGCGGGAAAAAAGCGAGGGCTGCGCACGGCGAGCGAGGTGTTTGCAGATCGTACCTACCAGCAAGACGGCTCACTGACACCGCGCAGTCAAGCAGGCGCCCTAATAGAGGAGCCGAAGGAAGCGCTGAAGCAGCTCCTTCAGATGCTGACAGAAGGGGCTGTATGGTCGGCGCAGGGAGTGAAGATTCCGCTTGCTGCGGAAACGATATGTGTACACGGTGATGGCGAGAAGGCTCTCTTGTTCGTCAAGCAGATTCGCAAGCTGCTGGAGTCGGAAGGAATTATTCTTTGTGCGCCGGGCTTCAATCCATTTAATCAGTCCACTTAGTGAGCTTCTCTTTTTATTTTCGCTTTTTTAAATTTTCCGTGATTTTGCGGCCTGTCGGCGTTTGGGCGAGACCACCTGCGCCGTTTCCCTATGCTTACAGAAAGAAAATAAAGCTGCAGACGTGGAAAATGCTGCGAGGATTTTTGTTGTAAATGCAACAAAATTGGTGTACTATTTTTTTACCTCAGTTGAAAAGAATAATATAACCAAAAAAAACTATTTTCTACGGAGAAAGGAAGTAAGGGAGGCAAAAAAATGACTGTAAATATAAAGAAGTGCACATTTGAAGATGTTAGATTACTTCATGAAGTTAGTGTTGAAACATTTTATGAGACATTTAACCATCAAAATTCGCCTGAAAATATGAAAGCTTACTTGGAAAAAGCATTTAACTTCAAGCAATTAGAAAAAGAATTATCTAATAGCTCTTCTGATTTCTATTTTATTTATTCTTATGAGGAGCTTGCTGGGTATTTAAAGCTAAACACAGATGGTGCTCAAACTGAAATAATGGGCAATGATTCGCTTGAAATCGAGAGGATTTATATAAGGAGAAAACTTCATAAGCAGGGGCTTGGTAAGCATCTAATAAATAAAGCTACGCATATAGCGATAGAACGGAGCAAAGAGAAAATCTGGCTAGGGGTTTGGGAAAAAAATGAGAGCGCAATTGCCTTCTATAAAAAAATCGGCTTTGTGCAAACAGGGGCCCACTCATTCTTTATGGGCGATGAAGAACAAATAGATTTTATAATGACCAAATCGCTCGTATAACATTTTCTGAAAGGATGTTCAACAGATGGAAAAGTTCTTTCCAAACAAGTGGAAATGCTATTATAATCTCAATAAGAAATAGGAAAATATCAGCATTATGCTTGCAGGAGGCTGGAAAATGGATGATTTGCGCTTTCCCATCGGTTTGTTTGAGCATGAGGGTGATATTTCGCAGCAGCAGTTGGATCGCTGGTTTGCCGACATTGAATCGGCCCCAGCACGGCTTCGAGCAGCTGTAATCGACTTAAATGAGGAGCAGTTGGATACGCCATATCGCCCGGATGGCTGGACGGTAAGACAGGTTGTGCATCATATGGCGGACAGCCACATGAACGCCTATACACGATATAAGCTGGCGCTAACAGAAGAAACGCCAACTATACGTCCTTATTATGAGGAAAGATGGGCCGAACTAAGTGACGGGCGTACAGGCCCTATTGAGTTGTCCTTAGCGCTTCTTGATGCGCTGCACAGCAGGTGGCTGCTGCTGCTTCGCTCGTTAAGCCGTGAGCAGCTAGAGCGTGCTTTTATTCATCCCGAATCTGGAAATACGATTCAGCTGGATTGGAATGTAGGCAATTATGCTTGGCATGGCAATCATCATATCGCCCATATTACCCGGCTGCGTGAGCGCATGGGCTGGAGCATGGAGTAGCATACAATAGCTGGAAAGACTATTTTTCACTCGAAAAAGGGGGCGTTGGAATGGATTTACAACGTGTTTATTTGGATAGCATCCAATCACAGTTCCACTACTACAAAAAACTTGCTGAGAAAGCGATGAATCAGGTTGAGCCGGAGCAGCTATTTGTGCAGCCTAAAGAGGATGTGAACAGCATTGGCACGATCGTCAAGCATATGTGCGGCAACATTTTGTCCAGATGGACAGACTTCCTGACAGCAGACGGTGAAAAGGATTGGCGGGATCGCGATGCCGAGTTTGAAAACGACTGGGCGAATAAGGAAGAGCTGCTCGCGAGCTGGGACGAAGCATGGGCTTGTTTTTTTCAGGCGATAGATTCGCTCCAGCCGGAGCAGCTTGGTCAAGTTGTTTATATTCGCAACGAAGGGCATACCGTTCTAGAAGCAATCAACCGTCAGTTGGCGCATTATCCCTATCACATTGGACAAATCGTTTATGCGGCAAAAGGGTTAAAGGAAAATGAATGGAACAGTCTGTCCGTGCCAAGAAACGGCTCGAAGCAATACAATGCCGGGAAATTTGCCAAAGAGAAAGCGATTAAGCATTTTACCGATGAGGAGCTAAAGCGGTTGGATGGTGATGGACCTAGAGAAGGGGAAAATATTTGAGCATTGGTTACACGCTAGTTATCATCTGCTTGCTGCTCACAAGCGCATGCAGCAGCGCGGATACGAATGCTGCAAGTGTTGAGCCAGAGGTCGCTCCTGTTTCGGTAAGCGCAGCGCCTGCTTTCTCCGGTCAGGATCATGAATTTTGGCGGTAGCAATTGGAGATGGTACAATACGTATCGTTTTCGTTATCAGGATGCTGACTGGTTTTTAATAGGAGCGACAACGGGTTCTTATTTTACGGGCAATGAACTAATGGAAAATGCCGATGAAGACGATTATAATTTGCTGACAGGCGATTTCGTAAAAAAAACATGGGATGAAGAAGCCGGCAAACAGGTGATCGAGAGCGGCAATCGCGGCGAGCAGGAACTTGTGAAAATACAGAATTTTGATGTGCGGGCAACAGAGCTGCAATAGTAGAATGAGACGTTTACAAAACCGTCAAAGCACACTTTGACGGTTTTTTTGCGTTCAAGTGAGGGGGAAAGTTTCGAAAAGGGGTTACATATGCCTATACCGCATAGTGACTTACTGCATAGGCTGTTATCATTACTAAGAAACGAAGGAGCTTAATCCGGATGTCAAAAACCACTACAAAACCGGAATCGAATGAGCCTTCAGCCGATGATCTCGCCTTATGGTCTGCTGTTATATTAGTGGTTGGCGATCTTTTTGGGCTATTTGCTGTTTTAAAAGCCAGAGCGGAGAAAGAGGATTCCTCCTGACGAGGTTTTGAACAATCTCGCTTTATATATATGGCTGATGGATATAATCATTTATTGAGGAGGGGTTAATAATGGCCGATGAACAAAAAATAACCTCTGACGATCTATTTAAAATTTCAGCTTCGTTGTCGTTGATTGGTGATGGCTTGGCCTTGCTTGCGCTAAAAAAGGCGGAGACGGAAAGCGTTAATCAGAAGGCGATGACCGTAGCATTAAATCGCTTGATTCGAAAACGTCCCTAAACTATAAGTGAAGGGAGGATAGGCGAATGAAAACAGGAGGAAAGCCTGTTCACACAGGCTTTTTGGTTGTTATACAACCCTATAGCTGTTTCGGCAAAAGGTAGTGGATGCGCTAGGTTTCCATAAATAAAGGATATCGTAGTATAATGTGGTCTTACTTAAGATTTCGAGACAGTAAGGAAGTGGTTGGTTTCACTATTTCAAAGTTGAATTTGCTAGCAATAGTCTGCTTCGTTCTCTTTATTATAATCGGATTAACGTTTCAAATCCCATTTGTGAAAACCATGGACCAATGGTTGATTCATCACATTCAAGCGTTTGAAGCTCCGTTCTGGACAAGCATTATGAAAATTCTTTCTTTTATTGGCTCTGTCAACGCAGTGTCTATAGGCTCGGTTCCGATTATTTTATTTTTGCTCTTTGTATGGAAGAGCCGCAGGGAGACGGTCATTTTTTTGATTGCTGTATTTGGCTCCGCGCTGCTTAATGTGGGGCTAAAGCTAATGTTTCAACGTTCAAGGCCGAGTTTGAATGCGATTATTACGGAAGTAGGGTACAGCTTTCCAAGCGGTCATTCGATGAATGCATTCACCTTTTATGGAATTCTTACATACTTATGCTGGCGTCATATTCCCAAAGAGCGAATAAGAAAGTGGCTGCTTGCCTTCAGCTCCATTATGATTGTCGGCATCGGTGGCAGTCGAATCTATTTAGGGGTGCATTATCCGAGCGATGTTGTAGGGGCGTATTTGATTAGTCTGGTTTGGCTAATTGTACTCATTCAGTGTACTCGGTACTTTACTCGCGTAAAAGCTGCTTAAAGCTGTCTACACAGCTCCAAAATCAACATGAAATAGCAGGGCAGACCGCCGTAGGGTTTGGATTATACGTCCAAACTCTACGGCGGTTTTTTTGAAATATAAGAAATGATAAGGTTCAGCGTTATAAGAAAATTCAAATACCAAGTTGACAGATAGGGATTGATATGGTAGTTTTGGTCTAAGGTTTGAACCTTAATGTTTTTCTGTTGATTTGGAGGGGTCAAATGCAGTTCGAACAAGTATCCGCTAAAAAAGTTAGCGATTTTATTTTGGAGCAGCTAGAGGAAGCGATTATCCTTAAAGATTTTCTAGCGGAGGAGCAGCTGCCAACGGAACGGGAGCTTGCAGCGGTGTTCAAGGCTAGCAGGCTTGCGGTTAGGGAGGCGTTATCCGAGCTTGAGGGCAAGGGGCTAATTGAGAAACGAATTGGAGCCAAGGGCGGCACATTCGTTCTTCCTTTAACGATAAACTCGCATCAGAGAACGCGGGAGGAAGTGCGCGGCGGCTGGGACGATATGCTGAAAGTATTCGAATATCGCTCCATTATAGAGCCAGAAGCGGCCTACCTTGCTGCAAAGCGGATAAGTACGGCAGAGCTCGAACAGCTGCGAGGTTTTATTGAAACGAGCATGGAAGAGGATTGCACGCGTGAAATGTTCCGTTCCCTGGACGTCAAATTTCACTTGTCGATTGCGAAAGCTTCCGGCAACGATTATTTCGAGAAGGCAGTCAGGAAAATTCGCACCAAAATTAATCCTGCACTGGATTTGATGCCCTATAACGAGAACGTCAGGCGGACAAGTTATGATAAGCATATGCTGCTGCTTGATGCGCTTCATGCCGGTGATGGAAACGGCGCGAAAGAAGCGATGAAGCAGCATATCGACGAAACCGTACATGCGATTTATGCGCGTGTCGTTGTCGAAGGAGACAGTTAACTGGTCAACCGGCACTGTAGGAGGGTGAAGATTTTGAAATTAAATGAGCTTCTTGCTCTTGCAAATCAGCAGAAGGAACAACTAGTAGCATGGCGCAGAGACCTCCATCAATACCCTGAAACTGGATTTGAGGAAGTAAGAACTTCGGGAATCGTCGCTGAGCATTTGCGGCAGCTAGGCTTGGAGGTTCAGACGAATATAGGGAAAACAGGCGTTGTCGCATTGCTTCGCGGTGAAAAGCCCGGTCCCACCATTGCCCTTCGGGCGGATATGGATGCCTTGCCGATTGAGGATCTGAAATCCGTTTCTTACAAATCGAAAATACCCGGCAAAGCCCATTTATGCGGCCATGATGCTCATACAAGCATGCTTATGGGTGCGGCTCAGCTGCTTGCGGGTCTAGGCAAGCCAGCCAGCGGAAATATCAAATTTGTGTTTCAGCCCGCTGAGGAAGGGCTAGCTGGCGCGAAAGCGATGATGGACGACGGTGTGCTGCAAAACCCCGCTGTGGACGTAATGGCCGGGCTGCATGTTTTCCCTTCGCTGCCGACAGGGTCCATTTCCGTAACGAAGGGAGACGCCTTCGCTTCAGCGGACAGCATCACGATTAAGATCATCGGCAAAGGCGGCCACGCCGCCCGTCCTCATGAAGGGGTAGATGCGATTACGGTAGCGGCACAGGTGATATCAGCCTTGCAGCATGTGGCGAGTCGTCTAGTTGATCCGCTTGAGCCGGTTGTCGTGACGATTGGCAAAATCAACGGAGGCTACATGGGGGCGGCGATTGCTCCTGAAGTGGAGATGGTCGGCACAGTCAGGACACTGACGCCGGCAGTCCGCGAGCGGATGCCGCAGCTGCTTGAAGACATCATTCGCGGCGTGACCTCATCCTTCGGGGCAGACTATGAATTGAACTACAAGATGGGCTATCCGGTTGTGCAAAACGATGAAGCGATGGTTGATTTTCTTACCTCGACAAGTGAACAACTATTGGATGGAAAAAAATGGATTTATGTAAAGCCGTCGATGGGCGGCGAGGACTTTGCCTTTTATTCCGAGGCAGTGCCAAGCGTGTTTTTCCGTTTAGGCGTTGGAAGCGGCGAGGAATATACCTCCTACCCGCTGCATCACCCCCAGTTTGATTTGGATGAAGCTGCTCTTCCTTACGGAACTGCCATGCTGTCAGCCCTTGCACTTAACTATTTGGCTGATCCACGGGAATAAACAAACTAAAACGAATTTCAGGAGGCTGTGCGATTTGAAACGATGGTATGTACAGGGCTTTGCAGCAATAATAGCGGTTATGCTGGTTGTTACAGGATGCGGCAACGCCGCAGAGACGAAGAATGAGACGCAAACGAATGGCGGGACGGCTAGCGCTCCAGCGGGCGGGGACAAAACGACTTTAACGATCGCTAACGCGACGGATATTGAAAGCTTTGATACTCATAACAACAACAATACGATGAGCGAAGCGGTACTCGTCAATGTGTTTGATTATTTGCTGAAAAATGACGCGGAGCAAAACAAGGTGCCCGTGCTTGCCACTTCGTGGGAGCAGGTCAATGATACGACATGGAGATTGAAGCTGCGTGACGACGTCAAGTTCCACAATGGCGATCCATTCACAGCCGCGGATGTAAAGTTCTCGCTTGAGCGTGTCGCAAAGGACACTGCTTTGAAGCAAAATACGTATTACAAGCATATTAAAGAAGTTAATATTATTGATGATTATACGGTTGACATTGTTACGGAAACGCCAGACCCGATTATGCTTAATCGTTTGTCCCGTATGGGAGCTGGCATTTTGCCTTCCAAATATATTGAGGAAAACGGCATCGAAGCTTTCTTGAAAGCTCCGGTAGGCACAGGCCCTTATAAATTCTCCAAATGGACGAAGGATGACCGGATTGAGCTGGTGAAAAATGCCGAATATTTCGGTGGAACGCCTAAATGGGAAAATGTTGTATTCCGCTCCATTCCTGAAGCGTCGACACGGGTTTCCGAGCTGCTGACAGGCGGAGTAGATATTGCTGCTGGTGTTCCATCAACGGACATTGCGCGTATTGAAGGTGTTGATGGCCTAAGTGTGGAGCAAGCGAAAATTCAGCGTGTGCTTCATATCATTATGCGCATGACCGAAGGTTCAATTACCGCTGATCCAAAGGTTCGCGAGGCGATTGATCTTGCGATCGACAATCAGGTTATTATTGACAGCATTGCCGGCGGGGCAGGCATTCCAACGAGAACTTCGGTTACACCTGGAAACTTCGGTTCAGATCCGAGCTTGTATGAAACGTTTGAGTATGATCAGGAGCGTGCGAGAGCATTGCTGAAGGAAGCTGGTTATGAAAATGGCGCGAAAGTGTCGTTCTCATCCTCCGTTCAATATAAAGAAGTGGCTGAGGTAGTAGCTGCTATGCTTACAGATGTAGGTTTTGAAGTCAATTTGGAAATTTTGGAGGCAAGCAGCTTCAGCGAGAAGCTGAACTCGAAGAAATTCAGCGAGCTGTTCCTGCTTGGCGTAGGAAATTCCTTATTTGATGCCTCGAACAATTACAATCGCTTCAAGAAAGAAAATGCGGCTGGCGAGACAGATTATAACAATCCAGAAGTAGAGGAGCTGCTGCAATCGGCGCTGCAAAACATGGATTTAGCTGATCGCGAGAAGCAATACCAGAAGGTTCAGCAGCAATTTACAGTTGACCGTCCGACGATTTACCTGTACCAAATGAAGGGCATTTACGGCATCGGAGCAGGCATCGGCTACACGCCAAGGCTTGATGAGATGTATTATGCGGAAGATATTACGCTGAAATAACAGCAGCCATAAAGGAGGGGATAGCACTTTATTCCCTTCCTTTTGCTTTAATTCATTCCTTAGGAGAGGGGCCGTTCAGTGGGCAAATACATTCTTAGATCTTTGCTGCAAATGGTGCCGGTTCTATTTCTCATTTCCGCCATCGTTTTTGTGCTTGTACATGTGACGGGAGACCCGGTCAATCTGATGCTGCCTGAAACGGCGACAGAGGAGGATCGGGCCGTTCTGTCGAAGGCGCTTGGGCTGGACCGGCCGTTATATGTTCAATTCGGCCTATTTCTCTATAATGCTGTCCAGGGAGATTTCGGACATTCCTTCCATTACGGACAATCAGCTTTGCCGCTTGTGCTGGAAAGGCTGCCTGCCAGTTTCCAGCTTGCTGGAGCGGGAATGCTGATTGCAACGCTGCTTGCCATTCCGCTAGGCATTATTTCGGCGCTGAAGCGCAACACTTATTTGGATCTATTTATTTCAGGTTTGTCTGCGCTGGGCAAAGGAATGCCAAATTTTTGGACGGGCATTATGCTGATTTTATTATTTTCGGTTATATTGGGCATTTTCCCCGTTTCCGGAAAGGGCGGACCGGAGCATCTCGTCCTGCCTGCTATAACGTTAGGAGCCGGCATTGCGGCGCAAATGACGAGGCTCATTCGGGCAAGCATGCTGGAGATTTTGAATCAGGAATATATCCGTACGGCCAGAAGCAAGGGGCTGCTGGAAACCGTTGTTATTTTCAAGCATGCGCTGCGCAATGGATTGATTCCCGTCGTTACGATCATGGGCCTGCAATTTACAAGCCTGATTGGCGGGACGCTCGTAACCGAGACTGTGTTTTCATGGCCAGGACTTGGGCAACTGCTAGTGTCGGCCGTCAATACGCATGATATGTCGATTGTACAGGCAGCCGTATTCGTCATTGCCATCATCGTATTGGTTGTGAATTTATTAACGGATATTGTATACCGGTATCTGGACCCACGCATTAAATACAGTTAAAGCCAGAGGTGAGGCAGATGTCGTTATTATCCAAATCGCAAGCGGATGGCTTGCCGGGCAAGCGGCCTGAGGAGTCGGAAAGCAGATGGCGGCAGGGAATCAAGTCGCTATTAAAAAGCAAGACCGGTACGCTCGGTATTCTGATCGTACTCGCCGTATGCATCATTGCCATTGGCGCGCCGTTGTTTGCCACCCATGAGCCAGCGAAAATCAGCCCGGCGCAGAGGCTGCTTCCGCCGATGTGGCTGGAGGGCGGCATGCATGAGCATTTTCTGGGGACGGACAATTTGGGCAGAGACATTTGGAGCCGCATTGTTTACGGCTCGCAAGTATCCTTAATCGTCGGAATTGGAGCCGTTATGCTGTCGGGCGCAATCGGAGCACTTCTGGGCTTGCTGGCGGGCTTTTATGGAAAATGGGTAAATGCCATTATTATGAGGGTTGCCGATGCTTTTATCGCGATTCCAGCTATTTTGTTCATGCTTGTTGTACTCGCCGTACTTGGACCAGGACTTGGAACGCTAATCTTCGTAATTGGTGTCACCAACTGGGTTTCTTATGCGCGGGTTGTCCGCGGGGAAGTGCTCAGCGTGAAGGAACGGGATTTTGTAAAAGCTGCGCGAGCATTAGGCGCACGTAATGGACGGATTATTTTCACCCATATTTTGCCGAATGTATTGTCGTCCTTCATTATTATTTCCACGATGAGCGTGGCAACGACGATTATTATGGAAGCGTCACTCAGCTTTCTCGGACTTGGCATTAAGCCGCCTGCGGTTTCCTGGGGCGGGATGCTGAGCGATGGACGCCAATATTTGGCTACAAGCTGGTGGGTTGCTACTTTTCCGGGACTTGCCATTACGATTACGGTTCTAGGCGTAATCTTTTTCGGAGATTGGCTTCGCGATATGCTGGACCCTCGCATGAAATCGAAGGAATAAGAAGGGAAATGAGGGAGCAATATGCCGACACCTTTGCTGGAAGTTAAAAATTTGCATACGAGCTTTAAAACAGATAAAGGCGTGATTCCTTCCGTAAACGGTGTAAGCTTCTCCGTCGAAGAGGGGGAAACGCTTGCGATTGTAGGGGAATCTGGCTGCGGAAAAAGCGTCACTTCGCTGTCCATAATGGGACTCATCGCTTCTCCCGGTTCTATAACGGGCGGGGAAATTGCATTACAGGGTCGCGATTTGGTGAAGCTCTCCCGCAAGGAGCTGCGGAAGCTGCGCGGCAACGAAATGTCGATGATTTTTCAAGAGCCGATGACATCGCTCAATCCTGTATTTACGATCGGCAATCAGCTGTCGGAAGTATTTCGGGTTCATCAAGGCTCAAGCAAAGCGGAGGCCAGGCAGAAAAGTGTGGACATGCTGGAGCGCGTAGGTATAGCCAATGCTTCCAAGCTGGTTCGCCAATTTCCTCATCAGCTGTCTGGAGGAATGCGGCAGCGGGTTATGATTGCGATGGCGCTCGCCTGTGAGCCGAAGCTGCTTATTGCCGATGAACCAACAACGGCGCTCGATGTGACGATTCAGGCGCAAATTTTAGATTTGATTTCAACGCTCAGCAAGAAGCAGCAGACGGGCGTTATTCTAATTACGCATGATTTAGGCATTGTTGCGGAGATGGCGGATCGGGTTGTCGTTATGTATGCAGGGGAAGTCGTCGAAGAAGCATCGGTCATCGATCTGTTTGCAGCTCCGAAGCATCCCTATACAGTCGGTCTGCTCGGTTCTTTGCCAAGAATGGATGAGCACAGGGAGCAGCTCGCATCGATACCCGGCATGGTGCCTAATTTGCTGGACATGCCAAGCGGTTGTCCCTTTCACCCTCGCTGTTCCTATGCAGGCAGCGAATGCACCGTTATTAAACCGGAGCTTGAGCGAGTTGGCAATGGTCACTATGCGAGATGCCTGAAAAGCGAGGAGGTGTCATGATGAGCCAGAGCGACTTTAATGCTGCGCCCCTTCTGGAAGTGAAGGATTTACGAAAGTATTATCCCTTGAAACGGGGCTGGTTTGCGAGGGGGAATGAATATGTCCGCGCAGTAGATGGCCTCGATTTCACCATTAATCAAGGGGAAACGCTAGGCATCGTAGGCGAGTCTGGCTGCGGCAAATCAACAACGGGCGAGATGGTAGCGCAGCTGCTTGAGCCATCGTCTGGCGAGATATGGTTTGAAGGCAGGCGTCTTACGGGAATGAATGAGCAGGACATCCGGCATGTAAGACGGGAGCTGCAAATTATTTTTCAAGATCCCTATGCCTCGCTGAATCCGAGAATGACGATTAAGGATATTGTCGGCGAGCCGCTTAAAATTCATGGCCTGGCGAAGGGGCGAGAGCTGCATAGCGAGGTAGTGGAGCTGCTGGAGACGGTAGGACTTGGTGCACATCAGCTGGACCGCTATCCTCATGAGTTCAGCGGCGGACAAAGGCAGCGGATCGGTATCGCTAGGGCACTGGCGCTTAAGCCAAAGCTGATTATTTGTGATGAGCCGGTATCGGCACTGGACGTTTCCATTCAAGCGCAAATTTTAAATTTGCTGAAATCGCTGCAGCAGAAATTTTCGCTCACTTATATTTTTATCGCCCATGGCTTGCCTTCGGTCAAACATGTTAGCGACCGCATTGCGGTCATGTATTTGGGGCGAATTGTCGAGCTTGCCGGTCGTGATGACTTGTTTGCGCGGCCGAAGCATCCGTACACGCAGGCATTGCTTTCAGCCGTTCCTGTGCCTGATCCGACGATCCGCAAGGAGCGCATTGTGCTGTCCGGTGAGTTGCCGAGCGCTGTTAATCCGCCGACTGGCTGTGCCTTTCATCCCCGCTGCCCTTACGTACAGCCTATATGCAAAATAGAAGCACCTGCCTTAAAGCCTTCCGGCTCCCGGCACATGGCGGCCTGTCATTTTCCGCTGAACTAGACAAAAGCTAAGATCAAGAGGAGGCGCTTATATGCCAGAGCCTAAACGCTTAATCGAGCCAGAAGATTTATATAGGTACAGCTGGGTCAGCGATCCGGCGATTCATCCGGTTACATCTTCAGTAGCTTATGTGTACAAAGAAATCGATCAGGATAAAAATGATTATAAGACGCATATCCGCGTCGTAAGCATAGATGGCCGAGAGGATGCTTCATTAACGGATGGTCCAAAGGATTTTGCCCCAAGCTGGTCGCCGGACGGGCTGAAGCTCGGATTTTTGCGGGTGAACGAAAATGGCAAGCAGGTGTGGCTGGCAGATGTGAGTGACGGCACGACTGTCCAGCTTACTTCGGCAAAGCAAGGGGTTGCCGCTTTCGTCTGGTCGCCGGATGGGAATGCAATCGCCTATACGAGCCGAATCAGCGAGGAAGAAGCGCAGGAAAAACGCTCGCAGGACGAAATTCGCAAGCTGGAAGGCCGCCGTGGCCGAAGCTATGAGCGGACGATTCCGAAAGCTGAAGGATCGGGCTGGTGGGACGGCAGATACAGCCAGCTTTTTCGGGTTGAGGTTGCGAGCGGAGCAGTGACGCAGCTTACGGCAGGCGCATTCAATGTGTCACAGCCTATGTGGACGGGAGATGGGAGCAAGCTTGCTTTTCTAAGTAAAAAGCTCGATGATCCTAAGCTCGATGCCGATTTAATCTCTTATCAGGATTTGTTTACGGTCAGCGCGGCTGGCGGGGAGCTTTGCCGGATTACGAATCGTTCACTGAGCATCAGCGAGTTCAGCTTTTCGCCGGATGGCAGCACGATTGCTTTAATCGCTGAAGATCGCAAGTACGGCAGCGGAACGCAAAGCAGCATCTACACCGTGCTGAATACTGGGGGAACTCCTGTTGCATGGCAGGGGACGGATGTTCAGGTCGGCAATTATATTTTGAACGACATGCGTACGGCTGCTGTTAGGCCTGGTCCGTCTTTTGCTGCTGATGGAAAGAGTGTATTTGCCATAGGTACTTATCATGGACAAGCCCAGCTTTACCGGTTCAGTGCTGGAGAAGAGCCAGTGGCGGTCTCGCTAGGAGAACGCGACATTTACCAGTTCGCGGAAACGGGAGATGCCCGCTACTTCATTGTGTTATCTATGGATGCACATGGATCGGGCGAGCTTTACCGCCTGGATCGGCTTAGCGGAGAAGAGCTGCGGTTGACGTCTTGGAATAAGGCGGCAATGGAGGAGCTGGACATCAGCTTTCCTGAGACATTCTGGTTCGATTCCACGGATGGCGATCGCATCCAAGGGTGGATGCTGCGCCCGCCAGCGCTCCCTCAGGGCGCAAAGGCACCGCTGGTGCTTGTCATTCACGGCGGCCCGCATGCGATGTACGCGCCAACCTACAGCCATGAGCTGCAAACACTTGCTTCCGCAGGATATGCTGTTCTCTATGTAAATCCGCGCGGCAGCTTCGGCTACGGACAGAGCTTCGCGCAGAGCTGCAGAGGTGATTTCGGGGGCGGCGACTACCGTAATTTAATGGACGCCGTTGACGTGGCGCTCGAACGATTTGATTTTGTCGATGCTACGCGCTTGGGGGTTATGGGAGGAAGCTATGGCGGGTTAATGACCAACTGGATCATTTCCCAGAATAACCGTTTCCAAGCTGCCGTGTCACAGCGCTGTATTTCGAATTGGCTTTCCTTCTATGGGACGAGCGATATCGGGATTTCCTACACAGAAGGCATTGTGGGAGGGAACCCTTGGGAGCAGCAGGCCTTGCTGCTGGGCAAATCCCCACTTACCTATGTAAGCAGCGTGAAGGCTCCGGTGCTCATTATGCACGGGGAACAGGATTTTCGCTGCCCGGTCGGGCAATCGGACGAGTGGTACACCGCTCTAAAGCGGCTAGGCAAGCAAACGAAGCTCATTCGCTATCCCGGCTCCAATCATGCATTCCTCAAAAGCGGCAAACCTTCTTATCGCGTGGAGGCGCTTCGTGAAGTGAACGCTTGGCTGGATAATCATCTTGCCGCTGCTGGAGGAACAGGAGGAGTGCCAGATGAAGCATAAAATGCAGCTGCCGCTGCCGTTAGCTTTGCTAGTTGAGAACTGCCGAAGCAGCGGTGAATCGGATGCGCATATTGTAGCTTGCATTAAAAGCAAGGAGTTCTCATCCATTATGAATAGGACGGCCGAGCCATCAATGGCATTCGTAGAGCGGGTTCAGCTTGCGGAGGAGCTGCATATTGATTTGGAGGAAGCTTTCCGCAGCGGCTATGAATTCGGCTTTTTGCATTTGAATGGTTTGAAGAAGCTGCTTCGGTTCCGCTTCAGCCTTCAAGCGGAGCGGGATTATAGCAGCGTGGATGATGGAGTGCGAGGTTTTGAGCTGAATGAGCACGCAGCAAATGAGCTGCAAGCGCTTATTCATCGGCAGTGGCAGGTCGTTCAAGACAGGGAAGCAGATGTAAGTGGGAGAAGCTTGTTTTCCATTCATTTAAAGCAGGAATAGTAATGATTGGGGTATGGAGGGAAGGGCAGCTGATTAGCTGCCTTTTTCTACGGAATGCGTTAGTCCCGTCCCGCTTCATATAGCTTCTGCGCCAGCATGTGCGGCTCGGTTTTTGCGGTAGACAGATGGTCGCCATGCCCATATATAAGCCGGAATAAGCCCAGTCTGCTGGACATATGAGGATGCCAGCCATACATTTGATTATATTGTGGCATAACGTTATCTACTGTGAAGTACAGATAGCTTCTAGGAGTAGTGAGGCTGTAAAATTTTTTGAGATCCAGCTTTTCATAGGATGGGCCAGCTGGCTCTGGAGAAATTTGGCTGTACATATGTTTGGCCAGTCCTAGGCTTGCAAGATTGACAAAGGTTTCCCGAAAAAAAGGAAAAGGCAGCATAATCGTATCATCCTTGGAGCTTTCTCGCAGTTGTTGAAACAGGGCCTGGGCGGCGGGCGGGAACTCGTTCGCGACCATTTCTCCGTCATTGAGCACGAAGGCGTTGAAAAATACGAGACGTTTCAGGCGGTCCGGAACAAGCTCTGCCACTTTTTGAACTAATGAACCGCCAAAGCTATGGCCCACTAGGATAATTTGCCGCAAGTGATGGGCAATAATGTAATCTGCAATGGAGCGCGATAGCATCGCGTGGGTCACCGCTTTATTCGTATCCTTGCCATGCCCAGGATACTCTGGCGTATATACCGTATGGCCCATTTTGCGCAATTCGGCGGCTGTTTCGTCCCAAAAGCTGGCATCCGCCCAAGCGCCGTGAATGAGCACAAAGGTAAGCGGCTGCGTAGGCTCTCCCGGCTGTGCTTTCACGTGAATCGAGGCATGATGAGGCTGGGCTTGCCAGCCATTCATCGGATACGTGCGATAGTGATGGTGATTATGGCTTGCAAAAGTAGCAGGCATCTTCATATTCCTCTCAAACTAAGATGCTCCACTATATGCCCAGACTTGTAAATAGGTCAATGAACAGCAGGGCGAGCTGCCTATAGTAGCTCTGCTAGCCAGCTTCTCACTTGGCCGAGGCTGCAAGATGAGTATGAATATCTGCGATCATTCGTTTATATTCCTCACTAGCGGCTAGAGAGGCTGCATAACGCTCCCATTCCTCAATCGTTGCAGCGCCCATAATGACTTTGATTTTAAATTGCGCCAGCTCATTGTTTAGATCGGCATATTTGCCTTGATTCCAAAAGCTGTTAAGCTGCGGCAAAGTCGTGTCAGCATAAGAAATTTTGCTCCATTCGGAAGCTGCTGCTTCGTAAGCGCTCTGTATGCTGGCAGGCAATGCTGCCACACTTTGGTTGCCCTTAAGCATATCTTTTTGCCCGAACAAATGATTGATGGCGGAATAATCAGCGGCACCAAGCTCGGCGATTGTACCCCATTCGTTTTTCTCCGTCATTTCATAGCCGCGATTCAGCCAGTTCAGCAGCAGCTCAGGGTCGGTTCTCGACATGGTGCTAATGATGTACATCCCATTTCCCTCCAGCTTCCAAGGGGCAATCCTTGGGCTTGCTGAAGTAGCCTGGATGCCTGAGAGCGGCACCCACACCGCTTGCCCGGTTGAAAGCTGAGCTGCCTCAGTGACGCTCATGGCAGCAAGTCCTGTGAGATTTTCGCTCAGGCGGACTTTCGTCTGTTCGTCGCTTCTAGCCGCAAATTCTTTGTCTAATAGACCATCGCGATAAGCGCCGGCGAGCCATTTCAGCGCCAATGCTTGCTGCGGCTGGACGGCATGATCAATTAGCTGGCCATCTTTCATGGAGAAGCGGTCCGGGCTGCCTGTAAAAGCGTGCTCCACCCAAGATAATGTTCCAAGTCCGGCGTCATACGAATAGCCCGCTAATCCGATTGTGTCGTGTTTTCCATTGCCATCCGGATCGCTAAACGTAAATTGCTTTAATACCTCATATAGTTCATCCATCGTCTTGGGCTGCGCCAGATTCAGCTTATCCAGCCAATCCTGCCTAATGGCTGGGAAGGGGGCGTCATGATGATCACTGGGACGGGCAATGCCATAAAGCTTGCCATCAATGAATCGCCTTCCTCCGGCATTATTGCCAGCAAGCGCCTTTAAACGTGGAAAAGCTTCCAGCTGTCCCGTCAAATCAACTGCCAGACTCTCCAGCAGCTCATCATTGTATTGGTACGGATCTTCCAGCAGCATAATGGAAGCGGGCTGACCTGCGGCGAACATAACGGCCGTTTTTTGCTTATACAATTCAGGGTCAGCCAATTGCAGGCGTACATCGACGTTCATATGCTCCTGCATATATTTGAGCAGCGGCATAGGTGGAGTTACCGTGCCGTCATTTGGTCTTGTCATTACGCTAAACTGGGGGAGAGCTTGCGGATCGCTCACAAATGCAGTTCGGTTGAAGGCGTCCCAGGTGACGCTCAGACCGGCTGCTTCCGCAACGGTCCTCAGCGGCAGCCAGATCATTTTTCGCTCCAGATAAGGTACGGATTTCAAAGGGCTAAGCGGTTTTCCGCCCAGCTCCGCCTCCTTGCGATTCGCCCAAAATACGAGCTTAGGCTTGCGTGGGTGTTCAGCGATTAGCTGTTTTTCAGCGGCGTGCCAGGTTATATGGTAACCGAGCCCCTCCAGAAGCGCTTTTCCGGGAATCATGATCGTTCCTTCTATCATTTGCGGAGGCAGGGGAAGGCTGACAGTCGTATTTTGAAAAGAGACGGAAACACGCGATTGCGCCGAATTATTTTCAGAAGCGGTATCGTCCGTCCATGGGCTGGACATGCTGGCAGAAACATCGGACACAGCGGTGAATGCGGTTACAGTGGCGACTAGCGTCAGGCCAGCGAGCTTTGTTGCGTGCAAGAAACGTCGTTTCATTAGTCATCCTCACTTTCGGTATAAATAATGGCAATAATTACTAGACGTAATTTAGGCCAAAAGGTTACCGCTATATTCGAAAGCTTGGTCATTAAAGCGGATTAAAGGGGATTAAAGTGAATGAATTCCGATTAAATCGGATTTATTCGGATTAGTCGGTTGGAATCATGCCGAATAAATTTTATAATGGGAAGGGACAAGGCAAGTGTCTTTAAATATGTAGGAGGAAATGAATGATGGAAAGAGCGAAGGAGCTGTTCCTTCAGCATTTCGGCAGCTTTATGAGCATGCGCCGGGAAGGCGTGTATGAAGCGTACAAGCAGTTCGAGATTGATAGGGAAGTAGAAAATGAATGGATTAACGAATGTATAGACAGCTGCACGAAGCAATTATCGATTCGAGATTGGGAGGCGGCGTCCTCGCTGCTGGCCATTGTAAAGGTGCACAGTGACGAGCGAGTCCTGCAAAATGTGGTTGCCTTTGTTATGAAGCAGCTAATGAGTGCGGACAGCATCGTCAAGCTAATGTATGCGGAGCATTTGATTGAAATGGTTAAGGCGATTCGTCCAACGATTTCCGATGCCATTCGATTTGAGTCATATGAAGCAGCGCTATATTTGCTGGAGGATATTATTAAAAAGCCGCTGGTCATTGATCCAGGACATGAGCTGTCGCTTTTTAAGCTGAGAGACAAGAGATCGCTCAACAATCGCGCGCAAATCAGCATAGACACCATTAAAAACGACGGCTACTGGAAGGAATAACTACTGTAGAATATGTGTGAATAAAAAATAATACGAATTCATAATTCGACTCAACGATGGAGGAATCACATTGAAATTCAGACCTTGTATAGATATGCATGATGGAAAAGTGAAGCAAATCGTTGGAGAGACGCTCAGTACGGACAAGCAGGCGGTCGTGGAAAATTTCGTTTCCAGCCATCACTCCGTTTATTATGCTGAGATGTTCAAGAAGGACGAGCTCGTTGGCGGACATGTCATTATGCTGGGCGGCGGCAACGAAGAGGAAGCGGTTCGCGCGCTTCAGGCGTATCCGGGTGGCTTGCAAATTGGCGGGGGCATCCATGCAGGCAATGCGCAGCACTATCTCGGACAAGGCGCTTCGCATGTCATTGTGACCTCGTACATTTTCAGCAATGGACAGCTCAACCGAGACAACCTAGAAAGAATCGTCGCTGAGGTTGGCAAGGACAGATTAGTAATCGATTTGAGCTGCAAAGAGCGTGATGGCAAGTGGTATGTGGTGACGAACCAATGGACGCAGTTCAGTGATTTTGAAGTGAATGAGGCGAACATTCGGATGCTTGAGCAATTTTGTGATGAGTTTCTCATACATGCCGTTGATGTTGAAGGCAAGCAGAGCGGCATCCAGCAAAGCTTGGTGAAGGCGCTGGCAGAATGGGTTGCAATTCCTTGTACTTATGCGGGCGGCGCTCGTTCGCTGGCTGACTTAGAGCTGTTCAAGAGCCTCTCTGGCGGGAAGCTGGATATTACGATCGGCAGCGCATTGGATATTTACGGCGGCGCATTGCCTTACGAGCAGGTTGTTGCCTACTGCCAGAGCGATATAAGTTGAACGAAAGAAAGCAATGGGGCAGTGATGACCATCACCCTCATGCTAATCAATCGTCCAATTTATATAGCAAGCGATCAACGACAAGGGGGAGAATGAAAATGTGCCGAAATATTAAGCCTTTGTTTAACTTTGACCCTCCAGCAACGGAATACGAAATTATGGCGGCTTCACTGCAATTTGTACGCAAAATATCCGGCTATAACGCACCATCGAAAGCAAATGAGGAAGCTTTCCGCATCGCTGTTGCAGAAGTCGCGGCAGCAGCGGGAAAGCTAATGGATTCGCTTGTGACGAATGCCGAGCCGCGCAATCGCGAAATTGAAATAGAGCGTGCCCGTGCCAAATCAGCCAAACGTTTTGGCATAGGCAACGAATAGAAGCATAAATCAGCAGGAGATGGGGGAATTGTGATTGTGCCTCTATCTCCTTTTTTGAAATTTAGGAGTGGATTCGCGTATGAAATGGAAGGTTGTTGCTGATGGAAACCGTTATTTAGTTTGCCGTAAAACATGGCACTCGCCCGTATGGATGGGAATTGTAAAAAAAGACATTCGCAGTCTCACGATTAATAATCGCCCCTTTTCAGTTGAGGTGTTTGCCGACTGTTCGACGTCTCAGCTTGCGGAAAAATTGCTAAAGCTTGTGGAACGGCGTTAGATTAGCCGCATTTGAGATCAGCTGTAAAGAGGATTATAATGAAAGTAAGTTCGCGATTGTTTTACAAATGTGCGGTACACATTATCCTAATGAAATGGGGGATTTTACATATGAATCCAACACAGCAGCAATTAGAAAATTATGCGGCATTGGCCGTTAGAACAGGCGTCAATGTCCAAAAAGGACAGACGGTCGTTCTCATGACTCCGATAGCAGCGGCACCGCTGGCACGTTTGATTGCCGCCAAGGCTTATGAAGCGGGAGCCAAGCATGTGCAAGTGGAGTATAACGATGAGGAGCTTACTCGCATTAAGTACAAAATGGCGCCGGAAGAGGCTTTTGGCGAATATCCAATGTGGCGTGCTCAGGCATGGGAAGGGTATGTCGAGCAAGGAGCAGCGTTTATCACCATTTATTCGCCGAACCCAGAGCTTCTGAATGGTGTGGATTCCAATCGGGTTGCGACAGCAACGAAAGCCGCTTCGACTGCGCTCAGCGGTTATCGCGCTGCGCTGATGAATCATTCGAACGCATGGACGCTCATATCTTACGCGACTCCTGAGTGGGCAGCTAAGGTATTTCCGGATGTATCCCCAGAGGAAGCGGTGAAGAAGCTATGGGAGAGAATTATTGAGGCGACACGCATCGGTTTGGAAAATCCGATTCAAGCTTGGAGCGAGCATAATGCCAAGCTGCTGCAAGTGGTTGAGCTGCTTAATGGCAAGCGTTATCGTCAGCTTCGCTATCAGGCGCCGGGTACGGACTTAACAATAGATTTGCCAGAAGGCCACATCTGGCTGGGCGGGGCTAAGGCAAATGCCAAAGGTGTGCTGTTCAATCCGAATATGCCGACTGAGGAAGTATTTACGATGCCGCATAAGGATGGCGTAAATGGCACGGTTCGCAGCACAAAGCCGCTTAATTACAATGGACAGGTTATCGACGGTTTTTCCTTAACGTTTAAGGCTGGAAAGGTGACGGAGTATTCGGCTGAACAGGGCTACGAAGCGTTATCGCATTTGGTGGGAACGGATGAAGGAGCAGCGAAGCTCGGCGAAGTTGCACTCGTGCCACACAACTCGCCGATTTCCAACTCGAATGTCATTTTCTTTAATACCCTGTATGATGAAAATGCTTCCTGCCATTTGGCGTTGGGGCAGGCTTATCCGGTCAATCTGGCCGGCGGTACGTCCATGTCGCCTGAGGAGCTGCTTGCACATGGGGCGAATCGAAGTCTTGTGCATGAGGATTTTATGATCGGATCGGCTGAGATGAACATTGACGGCATCACGCAGGACGGATCAGCGGAGCCTATTTTCCGTGATGGAAACTGGGCAATCTAAATATTCAATATTCTAAAGCAAAAAGGAGCGGCCCCGATGCGGGTCGCTCCTTTTGTATTGAACGATAGACTATTTAGAAATTTATATAGTTGCCGACCACATATTATTATGATATATTTATGTGGTCGGCAACTATATAAAGTAAAGGGGCTTTAAAAATGACAAAGTTATGGAATACTATAAAAGTCGGAAACGTAATCCTGCAGCATCGCCTGGCCTTAGCTCCCATGACTAGATCCCGTGCACTTCACGACGGGACACCGGGAGAACTTAGTGCGCTATATTATGCGCAACGCGCTTCACTGGGCCTGCTCATCAGTGAAGGTACGCAGCCTTCAGAGGATGGCCAAGGTTATTTGTATACACCGGGTATCTATACCGCTGCACATATTGCAGGCTGGAAGAAGATAGCCGATGAAGTTCACCAAGCTGGCGGATATTTAGTCATCCAATTAATGCATGTGGGGCGCATGTCGCATTCGGAAAATACGCCACATCATCGCCAGCCGGTTGCACCGTCTGCCATTGCACCCAAGGCACAGATGTTTACTGCAACCGGAATGCAGGATATTCCCGTTCCGCGCGAGTTAAGCCTTGAAGATGTCAAGGCGACCGTTGAAGATTTCCGCAAGGCAGCCGCAGCCGCCATTCAGGCTGGAGCGGATGGTGTGGAGATTCATGGGGCAAACGGTTATTTGATTCATCAATTTATTTCAGAGAATGCAAATGTACGAACAGACCAGTATGGTGGATCGATTGAAAATCGCACACGTTTTGCCATTGAAGTAGCAACAGCCGTAGCAGAAGAAATTGGAGCTGAGCGTACAGGCTTCCGTATCTCTCCTGGAGTTCCACTGGGAGACCTTGTTGAGGGCAATAAAGGGCCGGAAGTATACAAATACTTGATTTCAGAACTTGCCAAACTTAACCTGGCTTATCTTCATGTCTTGCATAGCGGCAATGAAGAGACGCTTCGTGAAATTCGCTCAGCTTGGCCGACTGTGCTCATGGTTAATCGTCCGAGCCGCCCTCTGGAGGAACTAAGCCGAGACGTTGATGCAGGAGTTGCAGATATCGTATCGGTAGGCACTTGGGCGCTTGCCAATCCTGACTTTGTGGAACGTTTGAAAGCAGGCGGTCCGCTGAACGAAGCTGATCCGTCCACCTTTTATGGTGGTGACCAACGCGGCTACACGGATTACCCTGCAATGAATTGAATTCAGATCTAAATGGATGTGCATTGCTTGCGCCATTTCATAAGTGACGGGCTATGGTGTGGCTTGAACTTTTTTTATCGTCAAATAAAGCCAAAAAGAGACCATGTTAAGCAACTGCATCTTTACAATCGAGGGGTTATCCACTACCCTTGAATAATCAGTAAAGCAACTGCAGGAGGTTAAGTTAAACATGGATGGGATAGAGAATGGTTTATCCGAAGGATTGCCCAAAGAAGAAATGCAAGCGATTCAACGGTTCCCAATAAATTTTGCTATCTTTTCCCTAGCCAGGTCCCATCGGGGTTTGGCTGCACACTTACTACGCGACATAGGCTTGTACGCTGGCCAGGAAATTATGCTTATGCAGTTAGGGGAGCAAGATGAGCAATCGCAACAAAGTCTGGGCTTCACAATGCGACTGGACCATTCGACAGTGGCCAAATCGGTTCGACGCCTGGAGGATGCGGGATTGGTCACTCGTTCACGCTCGCCAAAGGACGGGCGTGTTACGCTTGTAAAACTAACAGAAGTGGGCCGCGAGCTTGTAGCGAAGTCCACCGCCGTTTGGACAGAAATGGAAAGGATAACGTCGAAAGGGCTTTCGGAGCAAGAAAAAGAGCTGTTAATCTCTTTATCGCAAAAGATTTCAGCTAACATGGAAAGTAAAATATAATGCCGTCATGACGCAGATCCGGAATTCCCTATCGTGCTGCATTTCTCGCAATGAAGTCAGCGATCGTGTACGGCAAATTTTAGCCAAGAAATAGAGATTTAGGAGATTGTTGCATTAAAAAGAGCATGCTCGATACGGAGCATGCTCTTTTTAATTGCTTAGTTACGTTCAATATGCTTGTAGATTGCTTCATCTTTTGACTTGACTTGTTCTCTCCATATAGTTCGTTTAGATGCTCGATATGAGACATTCCCCATGCATTCATTGCCTGCAATTGCGAGGTGAGCATTTTTTTAGTGATGTCAGGAAATGTTAGGATAGTTCTAGTATTTCAATGATAGATAACATAACGCAAAATTCGTCATTGACAGTAGAAAAGGGCGGTGCTATTATAATTAAAACCTATAATGTTAGATAAACTAACATTAAATCATAAAAGCATTGCTCTTGTATAAGCCCATTAATAAGGAATGGGCGTTTCTACAGGCAACCGAGAATTGCCCCAGGCTACAAGAGACTGAAAGCGACTAATTTTTCCTGTTTTGCAGTGCCCTAGGGCTGATTGCAGCAGGGAAATGAAGCTGAAGTCTCTTAAGTCTGGGGTTTTTAATTAGAGAAATTTAAGGGAGAGAAGCGCATGAGCCTCACAAGCACCAGACTGTCCGATTCCATTGCTAATGCCAGAACGGTCAAAATTCAGAAAACGAAGGATACCTTTTATGACTTCAAACTTTATCCGTTCGGCGAGCGGGGAACGTATATTGCACCGGAGCTTATAAATGAAATTACCGATAATTTGGCGGTGAGCATTCAGGAGCATTTTCAGGATTACGATTATATCGTATCGCCAGAGCCCGGAGGTCACACATGGGGGATGCTTGCGGCGTATAAGCTCCTGAAGCCGATTAACATTTTAAGGCTGAGCACGGATTTATATAAAGATATTCATCTGGAGGCCAAGCGCGAAACGGCGTACAACGAAAATCGCATTTGCTTTGACGGCTTTCAGGCAGGCGACCATGTTCTGCTCGTTGATGATGTAATCAGCTCCGGTGCAACGATTCGCTCGATTGCTGCCCAAATGGAAGCGATGGGCGTCAAGCTCGTCGGCGTGCAGGCGATTATAGCCAAAGGTGAGCATTACCGCAAGCTGGAGGAAGACTTGAACGTTCCGGTACGCATTCTTAGCCAAGTTTAATTGGAACGCGCGGTATAAACAGGCAGCCCATACACGCTATAGTCAAAGCGGTTAATTACGATAAAGAGGTGGACAATATGACAATTATGGAGCAAAACACGAAGGCGGCAGCTAAAAAAAGAGAAGAAAGCGATTTGCCGCGGAATTGTACCTTTTCCTCTGAGGATTGGCATGTATTGGCGCAATATTGGTATCCGATCGCGATTGCAAACGAGATTGCAGATAAGCCGGTTGCGGTAACTCTGCTTGATATGAAGCTCGTCTGTTACCGCAGCAGCGACCGGGTTGTCGTCGCCCGTGACCTTTGCTTTCACCGCGGAGCCCCGCTAAGCAAGGGCTGGATTGAAAATGGCGAAATCGTGTGTCCGTATCATGGTTTCCGCTACAATTGCGAAGGCAAATGCACGGCGGTGCCCGCGCATCCCAATTCGCGTATCTCTCCTAAACTAAAGCTCATCACATATCCGGCTGTAGAGCGTTATGGCTTGATTTGGACGTCGCTGATGTCCTTGGAGGAAAATATTCCGGCATTCCCCCGCTGGGATGATCCCGATTATCTGAATATTTTGCCGCCGAGCTTTGATATTGCCGGCTCTGCTGGACGCCAAATGGAAGGTTTCCTGGATGTGTCGCATTTCGCTTATGTGCATACGGAAACGTTCGGCGACCGCAACAACACCGAGGTGCCGCAATATAAGGTGAAGCGGGAAGGGCAGGAGCTGCTTGCGGAATATTGGAGCACCGTCAGCAACTATGGCAAGGGACAGGATAACCCGGCTCCTGATGACTTTATGTGGCTGCGTGAATTCCGTGTATTTCCGCCGTTCGCTGCATCGCTCACCGTATATTTTCCAGATGAGGGGAAATTAAATATTTTAAACTGCGCATCTCCGGTATCGGCCCGATATACAAGGCTTTTCTGCCCAATATCGCGTAATTTTGATAAAACTGCTCCGATTCAAGATACGATTGATTTTAACCTAAAGGTGTTCCAAGAGGATGCCGAAATGGTCGAAGCACAGACACCGGAGGATTTGCCGCTCGATCTACAGGCTGAAGCACATATTCCGGCAGACCGGACCTCGATTGCTTACCGCCAGCTGTTGACCGAGCTGGGTCTTGGCAAAAACTACACGTCCTAATACCTTTATATAATAAGATTTGTTATCGAGTAGGAAACAAGAGGCTGGCCATCTGGGCCGGCTCTTTTCCTGTTTTATGGCGAGTTCATTTGCAATTGTGCTTTTTTGAGCCAGAAAGCAGATTTTCTGCTGCTGCTAATGATAAAGTAATAGAGAATGAGATTTGATGCCGACTTTGGAGATGACAACTTGAGAAAATTGAGTCTTTATTATTTCTTTTATTATTTAGCTGCGTCATCCTTTGGTCCTTACATTAGCATTTATTTAAGCGAGAAGGGGATTAGCCTCATAAGCATTGGCTTGATTTTGTCGATGCTTTCGCTTACAGGCATCCTTGCTCAGCCGTTTATGGGGATTTTAAATGATCGATTATCTGACCCTAGACGTATCGTGCTGCTGTGCCTGCTGCTCATGCCATTATTTGCTTTGGGCTATTATTATTTTGATACGGTCTTTGCGCTGTGCCTGGTGTCTTTCTTCTATGCCATGTTCCAAGCGTCCTCTGCTCCTTTGAGCGATGTGCTGACGGTTGAAATCGCTAACAGCCAAGGTTTCTCCTTCGGAAGCATAAGACTATGGGGTGCGCTGAGCTTTGCGCTCGGCTCGTTCATTACCGGATTCGTGTATGGAAAAATCGGATATGGTGCCAGCTTTATTAGCTACGCTCTGCTGATGGTTTTGGCGCTCGTTACGTTCTATACCGTCCCATATAAGACTGTGACGAGAGCTAAAGTGTCCTTGAAGCAGCATGCTTCGCAAATCTTGAAGCACCAAAGCTTTTTGACTTTTGTGCTGTTCAGCTTTCTCATCGCTACGTCGATCGCGATTAATTTTAACTTCCTCCCGATTTACTTCAAGGAGGCAGGCTTTGATAAAGGCTGGATTGGGGCAGCCTACAGCATTGCCGCCATTATTGAGGTTCCAATGTTCTGGTTCGCGGTTAAGCTGCATAGGCGCTTTGGCTTAATTCCAATGATGATGCTGGCGGCTCTATGCTACAGCTTGAAATGCCTCGTTATGGCTTTCTCTACTCAGGTGGGACTAGTGCTTGCGGTGCAGCTGTTTGATGGCATCGCCTTTGCGTTCATGGCAAGCGCTTCGGTAGAGGTGATTAACCGCTATGCGCCGAGCTATGCCAAAGCGACGTATCAGACCTTATTTGTGGCGCTTACTTCCGGAATTGGAGGCATTATCGGAAGTGCCCTGGGCGGTGTGGTCATTACGCATTGGGGCGTCAACCGGTTGTATTTGTTGCTGTTCAGCTTGTGCTTTATTGCACTGGTCGGTTTTACGGCAAGGCGCAGGCAGCTTGAGCCCCGCTCTGACGGGGCGGTAAACCAAGAAGGAGAAATGATTCCTTCCTAAAAATAGAGCAGATGCCCGGAAGCCAATCGGGGCTTGCTACTTCAGGCTATTTCCGAAAGCATCCGCTCTCGCCATTAGGGCTAATTCTTTGGAGCCGAAATCATAGCTTTCAGGTTGTCTTCTTGGTACTTGTCCATACCAGAGAAAACGGCAGTATAATAAATATTGTCCTGCTTCCACAAGTAATAAGGCGTCGTAGGTGATACGTAGATTTGGTTCTTGTCTTCATAAGCCGAAATTTCGACGCCATTAATCTCCAGATTCCGAGTGAGCGTGAGCTTGGATGTGTCGAAAAGCGGCTCCTTGCTCTGATAAAGCGAGAAAGTATCCTCTATATTATAGATTGAGGAATCGTACGATGCGCGATAGTTCGTCCATAGAGCGTCGGTCGCTTGTCTGAACGCATACTCCGTATTCTGATCGCCGGCCCTAAGTAATATCGAACCGCTCAGCTTAAGCCCCGGCAATTCCAAAGGAATTTTCACCGTAAAGTCGAGAATGTTTTCCGCCGCAAGCAAATCCTTTTCATCATAAAGAGGAAACGAATTTCCGGCTCCGTCGTAGCGGACATGCTGAACTTTTTGCGGTATAACAAAGGATTTCACCATTTTTGTGAGCTCTTCTTGCGAAATATACTCGCTATAATAATCGATTGCGTACCATATATTGTCATCCTGCCAGTAGAAGCTTGTGCCCGTTTCTGGCCTTTGCTTGTCGCGTCTCTTATCCGTGAATAAAGTGCCTTTGACATCGCCGATCGTCATCGTTTCCTGTCGGTACTGAGGAGTCTCGTTTGCACTTTGGGGATATTGAGCCGCCCCCCGTAATTGATTGTGCTCCAACAAATTGCCATTGCCAATAGAAGCTTTGACTTCTATAATTTGTTTATTTTTTTTGCCAAAGTTAGCTACAAAAGTAATGGATGCTACATCAATAAGATTGGTATCGTTGGCGCTGGTGAAATTTTTAGAGTATAATACATTCTCGAACTGATAACCTTCAGGAAGATAATCCGGTATTTTAAAGTTATATTTCGGAAAATCGAGTGCCCGATCGAGACTATGAAACCATCTGAATGAATCGTTGTACATAGGATATAGATCCAAACTAGGGATTGCTGCTTGAGTAACCATATCGAGCTCGGCACCTTTCTCTGGATCCGACGCATTGGTAAGCAAGATGGCGCTCAAGACAATAACCGAGAGAATAGCAGCGGCGGAGAGCTTGTACGAACCTTTTTTAAACTTGGCAATCATTATCATTCTCCGTTTTGCTTCATTTTTGTTGTCCCCAAAATACGATAGGTTGACCCGAGAAGAGGGGGAATGGGAAAATAAACGCGACAGCATGAGTAAGGTTCTGCCATAGGACAAAGCTTCATGCTCGCCCAGCGCTTCAAGAACACGCGCGTCGCAGGCCACCTCCTGATCGGCTTTCATCTTTCTTACGGAAAGCCACACCAAAGGGTTGTACCAATGCATTCCTACGGAAAGAGCCCACAGGGAGTTGAACCATAAGTCCTTACGTTTGTAGTGGATGAGTTCATGCATCAGGATATGCGTTAGCTGGTTTGAATCGGCGATCGTGCTAATATCCTCGGGCAAATAAATCCGCGGCCTCCATAAACCATAAAGACAAGGGCTACGAAGATGGCTTGTTTCATAGACGTATATTCTTTTTTTTATGATCAGCTTCTGTTTGCACGCCTCAAGAGCCATGAGTACTTCAGCTTCCTCGATTTTTACTGAGTTTCCGACTATTTTCCTGAAAATCAGCGCGCTAAACAGGTAATATCCACCCAAGCATAGAAGCCCTATAAGCCATACCAGCGAGCCTATCGATAGCCAAGTCATTCCATCCGTGCTTTCTGAAATATGGTCTTGAGAAGAACGTGTTGGGACTGAAGATTCTGTTTCGTCTGCTTGGTTCGTGATGAACTTGGGAGGCTGTTTATTTATATCCATATCATTGGAATTAATTTCCGTGTCGGTGCCGATCTTAGTAAAGGGAGTGAGCTGCGTACTCTTCTGAACTGAATTCCATTCCAGCGGGAACGTTTTCGGCAGCACATTAAACAAGCTTAACTGACTCTGTGGAGCAATGGGAACCAGCAGCTTAATTAACACAATAAACCACAATATATGGATAACTCTAGGTTTAAGGTGCTTTTGGAACAGCTTCCTAATCAAGAGTAGTATGAATAGGATTACCGTCGATACCGCTGACGCAGTGAACAGAAGAGAAAAGACTGTTTCCAGATACTTCATAGCTTCTTCTTGTTCTCCAATATTTGTTGAAGCTCCTCAATATCTTTATCCGATAGTGTCTCTTCTTCGAGAAATTTCGCGCACATCATCCCTACTGCTCCTTTATAAACTCTATTCAGAAATGAACGATTCTCGGCCTTTAAGTATTCATCATGCGAAACCAGCGGATAGTAGAGGTAGTTCCGGCCGGACTTTTCGAATCGAATCGCTTTTTTCTTGTGAAGTCTATTCAGGAAGGTTTTAATCGTCTGATCCGACCAATGCATTTGTTGGGTTAATTTGAAAATAATCTCACTGGCGGACAAAGGCTCCTTTTGCCAGAGGAGCTTCATCACTTCGCTTTCGGCCTCGGTAATGTGTGGGGACTCGTGCATCGTATTCACCCTTCTTTATTTTATTTGTTTACAGCTGTAAACGATATTTAAAGTTTACAAGTGTAAACGCAACGTGTCAAGATTAAATCGTGATTTCCGAAGTTTGGTCTGTAAGACAGAAAAATAAGGCAAATACGCTATCGGAGCTTGCATTTAGCGCTTATTTGAAGGACAATGGCTTCATTGTTCTGGAAACGATTGCATTAATGCAAGAGACTGAGCTCTGTACGGTTGACTGTTAAGGCGGGCGATAGCGGAAACGTGGCATAATGAGCCGGAATGGATGTCGCAGCTGCGCAGCAGATTAGAGCAGTCGCTTAAGGAAGCAGAAGCTTCCTTCGGAAAAGAAATTGATTAGAGGGAGCTGGTTTAGCATGAACATTTTAATTACAGGAGCAGGGCGAGGACTTGGCTATGAACTGACGAGCGAGGCGCTGGAGCGCGGACATTCGGTTGTCGCGGGTGTTCGATCGCCAAATGAGAAGCTGTCGGCACTTGCGGAAAAATATGGTGAGCGGCTAGCACTTGTGGAGCTGGATGTCACAAATGAGGAAGGCATTGCAGCGCTCGCTTCACAATTGAAGGAGCAGAATGCGAGCCTTGGAGCGATCATCAATAATGCAGCGATTCTTAATTCTCGAAATACACACATCGAACAGTTGGATTTTAAGGAAGTGGCTCTGACGATGGATATTAATGTATATGGACCTATGCGTGTCGTGAAGCATTTGCTGCCTTTATTAACGGAGAAGGACGCTGCCATTTTTAATATTTCTTCTGAAGCGGGCAGCATTACGCATGCTTATCCAGGCGATTATCCTTATGCGATATCCAAAACAGCGCTCAATATGTTCACGCAGCAGCTACATGTATATTTGCAGAAGCGGGGCATTCAGGTGCTCAGTATTCATCCCGGCTGGATGCGGACGGATATGGGCGGTGGAGAGGCGCCGCTGGATGCGAGCCATAGCGCGCGCGGCATTATTGGGCTATTGGAGCAGCGCCGCACGCCGGACGGCCGCTTTATGTTCGTTGATCATGAAGGGAATTCAATGCCGATTTAGAAAGTCGGAATTGGTTGTTGACAAATAACGGAAATCAGCTATACTAGCATTAATTATTGGTATGCGTAACTGGCGAAAACGTAGAGCACTACGGGGGAGCGCATATATCATAGCAGCCGTTCGCCTGGGCAAAGTATTTGGTCATCTGACCAAATACTTTTCTATTTTAAAATATAAGCGGAGTATAAGTTTCCCCCTTATACTCCGCTTATATTTCACCGCGAAACGTTAGCTTTACCACCAGAGGACGGCGACAGCCGTTTGCGCTTGAGGAGAGGGCAAATTGAAGCAGACGAGAAATGTAGCAGTGTTAGTTTATGAGAGAGTGGATACACTTGATTTTGCTGGTCCATTTGATATATTCGCCATCTCAAGTGGAAAGGACCGAGATTTTAACGTATACACGGTTGGCGAGACGAAGAAAGCTTTGCTTACGCTTAGCGGAATTGCGATCACACCGGCGCATAGCTTCGAGGATTGTCCTGTTCCTGATCTATTAATCGTTCCTGGTGGCATGGGATCGCGTACGGAGATGCATAATGAGAAGCTTACGAATTGGATTCGCCAAATGGCAGAGCATGCTGAGCTTATTTTATCTGTATGCACAGGAGCGCTGCTGCTGGCCAAAGCTAATTTGCTGGATGGATTGCGGATTACAACGAATCGCCGGGCGCTTGATTTGCTTCGTGAGCTTGCGCCTTCCAGTGCTGTGATTGTTGAGAACGTGCGTTACGTGGATAATGGAAAATGCGTTATGTCCGCAGGAGTGACGGCTGGCATGGATGCTGCACTTTATGTCGTGGCAAGGCTGCACGGTCAAGAGCGGGCTGAGCAAACAGCAGCTATTATTGAATATGATTGGCATGCAGAGAAAGGAAAAAACAGCCTCAACTTGGCAGTGTCTGCCTTGAAAGCCGAGCTTGAAATGAAACACGCTACATCTGATGATCTGGAAGCGATGCTTCGTTTATACAAGGAAGCAGCCCGCTGGATATATGAGGCGAAGGGCTTGCGCCAGTGGAGCGAGGATTCTTTTACATTGGCATATTTGGAGGGATTTATTAGGGAGAAAGAAGTATTCGTCGCTTACCTGCAGGGCGAGCTTGCGGGCTGTTTTTCGGTCGAATGGGGGGACGAGCCGATTTGGGGAGAGCAATTTCATACGGATGCCGGTTATGTACATCGGCTGGCTGTAGCGCGCAGCATCAAGGGGCAAGGTATTGGCGGTCAACTGCTTGCTTGGTCGGAAGCTTATATTCGCGGGCGCGGCAAAGCCTGGATGCGACTCGATTGCATGGCAGAAAACCCGTCACTTAACGCCTTTTATGTCAGCCAAGGCTTGACTTTATGCGGCAGATACGATGCAGATGGCTGGAGCGCAAATTTATATGAAAAAAAGCTGTAACCACCTATGATGGAGAACTGCTAGCGCAGCCTCAGGAGGGTGAACGGCTTTGGGTACACAAAAAGGAAGCGCTCGACTTGCCTATGCAAGATTGGTTTAGGCGGCGCTTCCCCTTATTTTTATTCCAGGTGTATTTGAGCATGATTCTTTATGGAACGCAGTCAAAAAGCAGACAGATAATGAGCAATTAAGTTATTATCCGCTGTAAGAAGTTTCTTTATACCAAGCAGGAAGGTTTATGCATTCCCTGATGGCTGTTTTGCCTCGGTTAAGTAATATAGAAAGGCAACCACTGGCAGAGAAATACCGATCAGGGAAGCTAAAGCCCATCCGCCATAAGCATAGGCCCATCCTCCCAAAAAGGACCCCACGGCTCCGCCGATAAAGAAAATGGCCATGAACAGCCCATTAAGACGTCCCCGCATCTCACTGCCTAGCGAATAAATAATGCGCTGGCCCAATACAAGATTTCCAGACACTCCCATATCCAAAACGATAGCGGCAACCAGCAGCAACGCTAGAGCGGCGAAAGAATCCCCACGCACGAGATAGGCAGTCAAAAAGGAAAGGGCAGAAACCGCAATCGCGATGCCGCTCAGCCATTTAGTCAAGCCGCGGTCAGCCAGTCTGCCGGCAATAGGTGCCGCTACAGCGCCTGCTACACCAGCGAGAGCGAATAAAGCGATGCCTTGCTGGGTTAAATGAAAATGTTCAGATAAACGCAGCGGAATGACGGTCCAAAACAAACTAAAGGAGCCAAATAAACAAGCTTGATAAAAGGCGCGGCGACGCAAAATAGGCGTTGCTTTCAATAACGAGCCTAAAGAGCGAATCAATGCTCCATATTGGAGGGATGGTGCTGGTTTCCGCTGTGGAAGCGCACGGGATAGAACAATTGCGAGCATTGTAATCACGATAGCAGATAAAATAAAAACGGCTCTCCAGCCCAAGTATTCCGTCACGAGACTGGCTAAAGGACGAGCAAACATAATGCCTAGCAGCAGGCCGCTCATCACATTGCCCACAACACGTCCGCGCTGCTCCTCTGCTGCCAGGAAAGTGGCGTAGGGGACGAGAATTTGAGCAGCAACTGAGCCTATTCCTATAAATAAAGCTGAGATCAGAAAGGTTGCTGTATGAGAGGCAAATATAGTTCCGATTAGCGCGATAATGACGACAACTAATGAGGTGATGACTAGACGGCGATTTTCAATCAGATCACTGAGCGGGACGATAAATAATAGACCGATAACATAACCGACTTGAGTTAGCGTTACAATTAACCCTGCTGCCCCTAACGGTATTCCGATGGATGCGCTAATCGGCCCGATTAACGTCTGGGCATAATAAAGATTTGCCACGATGAGGCCGCAAGCAGCGGCAAGAAGAAACATAAGCCAGTTCGGAATGGATTTGTCCTTGGAGCGTAAGTTTTTCATAATAACCTGCCTTCTTTCTGTTCAAATGGAGGTGTCAATCCTTTTTTTCTTTATGGCTATATTATATACTATACGTACAGTATTTAAAATGTTTTTTTTCAACGTGCCCAAAATTTTATATAATGTAAAGAAAGTCCACTAAAGGAGCAATGACCATTGAATACAAAAAGAGGGAGACCTCGCAACGTTGAAGCGGAGCGTGCTATTTTAACAGCCTCCTACAACCTGCTGCTTGAAATTGGATTTGGCGGCGTTACCGTTGAGAAAATTGCCGAGCAGGCACAGGTGAGCAAAGCTACGATTTATAAATGGTGGCCCAATAAAGGAGCCGTTGTAATGGCGGGTTTTATGTATGCCATATCGGCAAGGCTGCCGATACCGGATACGGGTACTGTATTTGAAGATATTTTGCAGCATGCGACTAATTTATCCCGATTTTTAACGAGCCGTGAAGGAGCGGTCATTACTGAAATTATCGGAGAGGGGCAATTTGATGCGAAGCTTGCAGCCGCTTTACGGGAGGAGTATGTCCGTCCGCGCCGCTCCGAAGCAGGGCAGCTGCTGATGCGAGGGGTAGAACGTGGAGAACTAAAGCGGGAGCTGGATATTGAATTGTGTATTGATTTGCTTTATGGGCCGATTTTTTATCGCTTGCTAGTTACAGGAGACGGGCTGGAGGACAGCATCATTAAGTCATTAATAACGGGTGCTTTCGAAGGAATTAAACAAGAGAGGGTGGAGTAGACTGCCAGCACATTGGGATGAGAAGCTTGCTGTAATCGCTCAGCCTCATCTAAACTGCTTGCGATATTGGCCCGGCGTCTGGCCGACTCTTTTCTTGAAAAGCGCATTAAACGAATCGATGTGGCTATAGCCGACCATTTCGGCAATTGTACTAATTTTAAGCTGTGTTAAGCGCAAATGCTCACAGCTTTTTTGTATGCGCAGTTGGTTCAAATAGTTTCCAAATGTTTGTCCAGTGTGCTGGAGAAACAGCCGCTGCAAATGCCGGACGCTCCAGCCGGACCTTGAGGCAAGCTTCGCGAGTGTCAATTCTTCATGTACATGCTGCTCCATAAATTGAACGAGCATGTTGAAGTGGGAGACATCCTTTATGATCAACGGGCGATCGTCGCTTCGCAGTCTGTGAAGGGTAATGATCAATTGCAGGAGAAGCGCGTATAGATAAGTGTTCGCTCCCGCTGCCGAGAAGGAAAATTCCTGATGCATGGCAACGAGCAGTTTTTCAATTGAGCCATCGCGATCCTGAATCGAATGATAGGTGACTTGATTATTTTGCAGCTCATCTAAATATTGCTCCAGCAGCGGATCGTTGAACAAGGCGGACATCGCAAGCAGCAGCTGCGGCGCAAATAAGCAATTATATACGATGAGCGGATGCTCGGATCGATCCGATGAAGAAGGCCTGAATACATGGGGAACGCCGATCGGTATGGTGAAAAATAGTCCTTTGCTCACGGCAACAATATCGTCTCCAATGTGATGAAAGCCTTTTCCTTCGGCAACAAAGCTGAATTCTATAAAATCATGGGCATGGAGGGGGACATTGAAATCCTCCGAGCAGCGATTAACAAAAATCAGAAGCTGACTGCAAAAAAAATGCTCGCCTTTAAACCACTGTATAGGTTTCTTCATGACATGCTCCCCTTAAATGAGATGGCAGAATGACCGGGATATATTGGCCTTCTTACAAGGATTGTTTATGGGAATGGACGCTATAATTATACGATAACAGGGTAAGTAATGAACAGCAGCTTTTCCTGATTAGAGGAGGTCGCCTCATGGTACAGATCGTAAAAGTCAGATGTGAATATTTGAAAAATCCGCTAGGCATAGATGTGCTGCATCCTAGAATCAGCTGGCAAATCCAATCAGAGGAAAGAGGCATTCAGCAGCAGGCCTACCAGCTGCAAGTTTCATTGGAGCCAGAATTCGGGCAAGTTTTATGGGATTCTGGCCGGAACGATACCGGTCAATCCGTTCATGTCGTGCTGGATCAAATCGAGCTGAAAGCACGCACGCGTTATTTTTACCGGGTAAAGGTTTGGGCCTGTGGGCAGCAATTGGAAGGCAGCGACTGGTCGGAAACGGCATATTTTGAAACCGGTATCATGGACTACAGCCAGTGGACAGCGGAGTGGATTAGCGCGCCATCTGTTTTGGCTGCGAGGGAAGAGGATGCGGAGCGCTGTCCGCTGCTCAGAACCTTTGTCACCGTTGAAAAAACGGTCAAAAGCGCCCGGATTTACGCTACGGCGCTAGGCATGTATGAGCTGCAATGGAATGGCAATCGCATTGGCGACCACTATTTTACACCGGGGTGGACCAGCTACGGCAAACGGCTGCAATATCAGGTATATGATGTAACGGAGCAGTTGGGCGTTGGCACGCATGCGATTGGCGCACTGCTTGGCAATGGCTGGTACAAAGGGGAGCTTGGATGGACGCAGAAAAAAGAAACCTATGGTTCGCGCGCGGCGCTGCTCTTCCAGCTTCATATTGGCTATGAGGACGGCACGGAGGACGTTGTCGTGTCAGGAAATGATTGGCAAGCGACGGGAAGCGCAATTCTGATGTCCGAAATGTATCATGGAGAGCGTTACGACGCCCGGCTGGAGTTGGAGTGGCATAGTGGGCAAGCGACCGATTCAGACGTCTGGCATTCAGTTGAAATCATTACACATTCTAAATCGATGATAACCCAGCAGGTAAATGAGCCTGTTCGCCCGGCTGAAATACTTAAGCCGATTGCCGTGCTCCAAACGCCAGAGGGCGATACGGTGCTTGATTTTGGCCAAAACATGGTCGGCTGGGTGAAATTTGAGGTTGAAGGCGCCGCCGGGCATGTGGTTGAATTGCAGCATGCCGAGGTGCTGGATCAGGCTGGAAACTTCTATATGGGCAATATTCGCAAGGCCGAGCAGCGCATCCAGTATACGTTGAAAGGGAAAGGGAAGGAGACGTTTGAGCCGCATTTCACCTTTCAAGGCTTCCGTTATGTGTTGCTGACAGGGTTTAAAGCGCCAATTTTGCTTGAAGCTTTCAGTGGCATAGTGCTGCATTCGGATATGGAGCGTACAGGTTTTTTTGAATGCTCGGATGCCAAGGTGAACCAGCTGCATCATAATATCGTCTGGGGACAAAAAGGCAATTTTGTCGATGTGCCGACCGATTGCCCGCAGCGCGACGAGCGGCTTGGCTGGACGGGAGACGCACAGATGTTCATTCGAACAGCTTCGTATGTGATGAATGTTGCCCCATTTTTCACTAAATGGCTGCTAGATCTGAAAGCCGACCAGACGCCAGAAGGGGGCATTCCGTTCTACATCCCTAATCTGAAGCCTGAGTTTTCCGAAGGCTGGGGGGATACGAGCCATTCCTCTGCGGCCTGGGGCGATGCGGCGGTCATCTGTCCATGGACGCTGTATGAAGCGTATGGCGATACTAGGCTGCTGGAGGCCCAATATGACAGCATGAACCAATGGATTCAGTATATTTTTGAGCAGGGCAGCGATCCTTATTTGTGGAATACCGGTTTCCACTTTGGCGATTGGCTCGGGCTTGATTCCAAGGCGGACAGCTATGTCGGGGCAACGGATAGAGATTTTGTTGCAACGGCCTATTACGCTTATTCGGTATCGCTCGTTGCCAAAGCGGCTAAAGCATTAGGGAAGGCAGCGGATCTGGAACGCCTAGCGTTATGGCATGAGAAAATTATTGCCGCATTCCAGCATGAGTTTCTAACCCCATCCGGGCGGTTGTCTGTTCCGACACAAACGGCGCAGGTTCTGGCGCTGCGCTTCGGCCTCGTGTCGGGGACGGCGAAAGAGAAAGCGGAGCATAAGCTTGCGGAGCTGTTAAAGGAACAAAATGACCATCTGACGACAGGCTTTGTTGGTACGCCGTATTTAAATCCTGTACTTAGCGAAGCTGGGCGCAATGATCTAGCTTATCGCTTGCTGCTGCAGGAGGATTATCCATCCTGGCTCTATCAAATTACGAAAGGCGCCACGACGATTTGGGAACATTGGGATGGCATCAAGGAGGACGGCAGCTTCTGGAGCGCCGATATGAACTCCTTCAACCATTATGCCTATGGCGCAATCGGAGAATGGCTGTACAGCTACGTGGCAGGCATTCAGCCAGATGAGGAGCAGCCGGGATTCAAGCATGTGAAAATCAGCCCGCAGCCGGGTCCGGGTTTGACATGGGCCGAAGCGAGGCTTATGACGATGTATGGAATGGTCGTTTCCTCCTGGCGCCTCAATGAGGCAGGTCAAATGGAAATTCAGGTGACCGTGCCGGGCAATGCCTATGCAACGCTCAAGCTTCCAGGAGCGCAATCGGCAGCCCGTGTGCTTGAAAATGGTACTGCGCTTGCCAAAGCGGCTGGCATAACCGCGATTCATGAAGAAGCGGGTAGCGTCACGCTTGCGCTAGGCTCCGGACAATATCATTTCACTTACGACGGCCATTGAAAGGGTGCTATAACGGCCGGCGAGTAGGTGTTGTTACAAAAATCCATGGAGAAACACTTTGATTATATTGATTTTCTCAGTTATAATTATGTATTGATTGTACGATGAAAACTCATATTTTCAGCGTGAAGCACAGCGATGTTTATGCTGACAGCCTATAAATGGATAGGAGTGAACGCCCATATGAACGTCATGGCTCGCTTGAAGGAAGAGACTGCTGTAAATCACAAGCAGATCGAAGACAACCGCTTTGCCAAAGCCATCATGAATCAAACTTTAAACGTAACGGAATACTCCCTTTACCTGCAGAAGTTTTACGGTTTTATTAAGCCTGTTGAACGCCATATTGCTGCTCTATCAGAAGCGCAAAACGTACAGGAGCTTGGTGAATTTATTCAAAACCGCGCCAAATCCCCGCTGTTGGAACGCGATTTGCTTGTACTTGGTTTAAGTGAGGAGCAGGTGCAGCAGCTTCCAGAATGCGAGCAGCTTCCACAGCTTGCTACTGTCGCTGCCGTGCTAGGTTATATGTACGTCATTGAAGGTTCTACAATGGGCGGCCAAATTATTACGAAGCAGGTCCGCAAATTTTTGCCGCTTACAGAGGATGTAAGTGAGGGAACGGCCTATTTTAACGCCTATGGTTCTGAAACTCGGGCAAAATGGGCAGAGTTCAGCCAATTTGTCACGCAGTCTGTATTATCGGAAGAAGAAGCTAATCAAGTCGTTGAGTCAGCGAAGCAAACGTTTTTGACTCTGGAGGTTTGGTTTAATGCCGGAACAACAACGTAATGATGGGCTGATCCCCGGATCAATTGCTCGGAAGCTCCTTGTCAGCGCTAATTGGGCAATCCTGTGTCAGGTGAATTTTGGAACGAGAGCTGAAAGCCTCTAGCACATCTTATTTGAATTATTTAAATGTAACGATTGGAGTCGGCGGGAAACCGTCCGACTTTTTCTGTATTGTGCTTGGAAGTGAAGGGCTTGTCACCGGGAAGAAGAGTAAAAATTAGAATTTGATCTGAGTATCAAGTTCTTTTTTTATGCAGGTCTTTAAATGGTAATTATTGGTCTGTGGAAGGGGAATAGAATTGGATAATGTTAGGAAACGTGTTGGGGAAAGTTCGCAGGTGCTGGAAGGAAAAGCGGTAATTTCCGCATTGGAGCAGTCTCTGGCTATGATTGAGTTTAATTTGCAAGGAGAGGTGTTATGGGCTAATGATCATTTTGCCCAAGCCTTAGGTTATGAGGTCGAAGAATTGTTAGGGAAAAATCACCGAACATTTTGCGAGCCTAATTTTGCAAATAGCTATGCGTATACGCAGTTCTGGAATAATTTGCGTAAAGGCATCGCTTTTCAGGAAAAAATTGTGCGCGTAGCGAAAAATGGCATCAGCATCTTGCTTGAAGCGACGTATATGCCCGTGTGCAATGAAGAGGGTAAGCCATTCGCTGTTCTTAAAGTAGCGACAGACATTTCGGCCCGTGAGAAGGCCGTTGCTCAAATTACGAACGAATTGCAGCTAATGGCAGCGGATTTGCTGGAACGGACTAAAATAGGCATCGATCGCAGTGAGCAAGTTGCCTCTGTTATCGAGCAGATTGTCAGTGATAATGAAATACAAATTGATTTCCTTCAAACGCTGGAGCAGCAAACCCAAGCTGTACGGGGAATCGTTCAGACGATACGCGATTTTGCTTCACAGACTAATTTGCTCGCTTTAAACGCAGCAATTGAAGCGGCGCATGCTGGCGAGCATGGGCGCGGGTTTAATATTGTTGCGATGGAGGTCAAAAAGCTTGCCCTGCATGTTCAGGAGGCGGCGAGCGAAATTCAGCATTCGCTTGAAGGGATTTCTCAGCAAGTAGGAAAGGTTAGTGGAAGCTCAAAAATCTCCAGAGATGCGATTGCCAGCAGCCAGCAGGAAATCAAGAAGGCCGTAGACGATTTTGCCGGATTTGGCGAAGCGGCAGGGCATTTGGAAGAACAGGCAAAAGTGTTAAATCAGATGCTGTAATGCTTATTTCAGATCAAAATATAATCGCTAACCCCCCACTTTTTTACAAAGCGGGGGGTTTCTTTTCCAACTTGAATCAAAGGCTGTTGACAGAGGAAAATAAACGCGGTATTATGTGTTCATACCCTATGGGGTATAAAATTTTACCCTCTAAAATACCCTTATGGGTATTTTGAAGGGCTATGCTTTGATAAAAGAACAGTAATTCCAACATTTTAAGGAGGAAGACACCTCGATGGAGACTACTACAATAAAGGCGATGAATGCTCGAGAGCTAACGAAGAAGATTCTAAATAACGAGGAGCTCTTCATACTTGATGTGCGCAACACAACGGAATTTGTTAGCTGGCAGATTGAGGGCGGGAAAACGGAAATCGTCAATATGCCATATTTTGATTTATTAGATGGAATTGAACCTGCTTTGAACCAAATTCCAGACGACAAAAATGTTCTCGTAGTTTGCTCCAAGGAAGGCTCCTCTATATTTATTGCCGAGCAGCTGATAGAGGCTGGCAGAACTAACATCCACTATCTGGAAGGAGGCATGAAGGCGTGGAGCGAATATTTGGAACCCGTTAAAGTTGGCGATCTGAGGGATGGAGGCGAAATATTTCAGTTTGTCCGCATTGGTAAAGGCTGTCTCTCTTACATGATCGTGTCGAATGGTGAAGCGGCAATGGTCGATACGCTGCGAATGACTGATATCTTCAAGCAGTTTGCTGAAGACAAGGGTGTTCAAATCAAGCATACACTGGACACACATTTGCATGCCGATCATATTTCTGGAGGAAGGCACCTCGCAGAAATGAATCATGCCACGTATTGGTTGCCTCCTAAAGATGCGGAAGAGGTAACCTTTGAATATGAGGCTCTGGAGGAAGGGAAACAAATCATGGTCGGGAATACAAAGATTTTCATTAAACCAGTATACTCTCCAGGGCACACGATTGGGAGTACGTCTCTCATTGTGGACGATCACTATTTGCTAAGCGGGGATATTCTATTTGTCGACTCCATTGGCCGTCCAGACCTTGCAGGCAAAGCGGCGGACTGGGTTGCGGATCTGAGAAAGACATTATATGAAACGTACAAAAACTTATCCCAAGATCTCATTGTTCTGCCTGCTCACTTTGGTAAAGCTACGGAGCTTGGAGAAGGAGGCAAAGTTGCAGCCAGGCTCGGTGATTTGTTTGTATCCAACGCTGGGCTGAACATCAACAACGATGATGAGTTCAGGGTGGCAGTGACAGAGCATCTTCCACCTCAACCAAATGCTTATCAGGAAATTCGTCAAACGAATATGGGGCGAATCACTCCAAACGAAGCAGAGCAGCGCGAAATGGAAATGGGACCGAACCGCTGCGCTGTTCATGATAAATAGAAATAAGAGATTTTTTTTGATTTTTAAATACCCTTACGGGTATTAGTATTGTTATTTATATAAAACAATGCATTATCCCGCCAGCTTTAGGATTTTTGGCATTTACTGCTCAGGAAGTAGCAGCGGTTTAGCCTGCGAGCTTTTTGAGGCACGGGGATATAACGTAGCAAACCTGCTGGGAGGCATGTCCCATTGGGACGGAGAAAAGACGTACGGAAAATAAAAACATAAAGAGGTGTGCGATTATGTCAGCAAGGATTCAAACCAATCGTTTATTAGATTGCGAAGGCTTAGCCTGTCCCATGCCGGTTGTAAAAACCAAGAAAGCGATGGAGGACATGGTACCTGGCGAAGTGCTTGAAATACGAGCAACAGACAAAGGCTCGGTTGCGGACTTGCAGAGTTGGGCGATTAGAATAGGCCATCTATATATTGGGATAAAAGAGGAGGGAGGCGTTTTCCGACACTTTATACGGAAGTCCTCGGAAAGAGAAATGAAACCCGAGGTTAAGCATCCTCATATCATCAGCAATGAGGAGCTTGGCAAAAAAATAGCCACTGGCGATAACATTAAGGTACTGGATGTCCGCGAGCCGGCAGAATACTGTTTCCAACGTATCCCTGGAGCCATATCTATTCCGATGGGTGAGCTGGAAAAGATGCTTAGTCAATTGTCTCCAGATGAAGAGTATGCTGTTGTATGCAGAACAGGGACTAGAAGCGATTTAGCGTGCCAGCTTCTCGTGGAGAAAGGATTTTCCAAAGTGAACAACGTCATTCCTGGCATGTTGATGTGGGATGGCCCCGTAGAATGCGACGAATAATGAAAAATCAATTTAAAAACTAAATTAAACTTACTGGAGGAAAAATCAAATGGCGGATATTGTAATTGATGCGAAAGGGCTAGCTTGCCCTATGCCGATCGTGAAAGCAAAGAAGGGAATCGACTCCATTCAAAGTGGTCAAACGATGGAGCTGCATACAACGGACAAAGGCTCCATGAAAGATTTCCAAGCATGGGTGAAGCAAACCAACCATGAGCTTGTAGAAACTAAAGAAGCAAACGGTGTATTTATGTTTCTAGTCAAGAAGGGTAACAAGTAGTTGCAAAATAGAAAGGGTGGCTTGCATGGCTGAAAATGAGAAAACAACAATTGTATTGTTTAGCGGTGAACTTGATAAAGCAATCGCAGCATTTATTATTGCGAATGGAGCGGCAGCTTACGATCATGAAGTGACGATATTCTTTACATTTTGGGGATTGAACACGCTTCGGAAGGATCAGCCGATTGCGGTTAAGAAAAGCATACTTGAGAAAATGTTTGGGAAAATGATGCCTCGTGGTGCGGATAAGCTGGGACTTTCGAAAATGAATTTTGGCGGAATAGGGCCCCAAATGATCAAGCATGTGATGAAAAAACACAATGTACTGACCCTCCCGCAATTAATCGAGCTCGCTCAAGAGCAAGGGGTTAAGCTGGTTGCATGTACGATGACAATGGATTTGCTAGGCTTGCAAAAGGAAGAATTAATGGACGAGATCGACTACGCTGGTGTTGCAGCTTATTTGGGGGACGCAGCGGATGCAAAAGTGAACTTGTTCATTTGATGCTTCGCTTCCCCATTATGGTTATAATATACCTATATACTTATAGGGGGCTACTACATGAAATACGATGATGATATGAAAAGACGCCTTAACCGAGCAGAGGGGCAAGTGCGCGGAGTGCTCAAGATGATGGAAGAAGGAAAAAACTGCAAAGATGTCGTTAGTCAGCTGTCTGCTGTGCGCAGTGCGATCGATAAAACGCTCGCTCTTGTAGTGGCGGTTAATTTGGAGCAATGCATCATGGAAGAGCAGGAAGCAGGTAGAGATAGCAGCAAACTAGTGAAGGAAGCCGTAGAGCTTTTAATTAAGAGCAGGTAGGTGAACAATAGTGATTGCCATATATATATTGATTGCCCTATTTTTGCTATGGATGCTGTATCAATCATTCACATCGGTCAAAGGCTTGCGAAATTTAACACCGCAACAGTTTAAAAGCGAATATAAAGGGAATAAGTTGATAGACGTTCGTGAAAGTCATGAATTTAAAGAGGGACATATTGCAGGCGCCATTAATATTCCGCTAAGTCAGCTCTCAAAGCGTTTGGGTGAGATCCCACTAGATCGGCAAGTGTACTTATACTGCCGAAGCGGAATGCGGAGCAAGCAAGCTGCCAAGCTGTTGAGCCGGAGAGGCTACAGCCGGCTCGCACATCTTAGAGGTGGCATCATGTCATGGAACGGTCCCACCCAATAGCAAGCATGCTTGTGTGAAACGAGAGTTTAATTGGTTACATGGATAGGATTCATGGTACGGCAAATGATTTGTTGCGTTAGCCAATGAGTGGTTCTCATTGGTTTTTACTTTATGGGCGTTCTTAGAAACGCTCAAGAGCAAGCGGCAGCGATGATAAAGGACTAGGACTAGTGCACAAGCTCAATAAACCGGCTTGCTGTGCTCGACAGCGGAAGATTCCTCATTGTCATAATGCCCACATGGGATGGTGGCAGCTGCACGTCTAATTGGATTTCAAAGAGTGAGCCATCCTCCAGTTCCTTCGATACAAATTCCCTCGTTACATACGAAATGCCGAGCCCTCTCCGGGCAAATTCGATCAGCAGATCGACGCTTCCGACCTCAATTTCAGGCTTCAGTATATAACCGTAGCTTTGAAAAAGCTCCGTAATGGCCATTCGTACCCGGCTATTGCGGGAAAACAGAATGACGGGATGCTGTAGCAATTGATCCAGTGTCAAAACTTTATTTTTCAGCTCCGCATAACGCTCGCCTGCAACAAAACAATCCTTCAATTGAATGCTTTCGCGCACTTCAAGCTGGGGATCGACAATCGGCATGCGAACGACGCCGAGGTCAATTTTGCCTTCCTTCAGGAAAGAAATAACCTCCGGCGTCGTGCCATGATTGAGATGCAATCTGATTTCGGGATACATATAATGAAAGTTTTCTAAATACGGCAGCAAATAATGCTTGAACAGCGAATCGCTGCCGCCAATCCGCAGTTCTCCGCTCTCCAAATTTTTCAGCGCAGCCATTTTCTCCTCCGCCAGTGTGATCAATATTTGCGACTGCTCGATGTAGGAATACAAAATCGTACCTTCCTGTGTCAGCGCAACCCCTTTGGAATTTCGATAAAACAGAGTAATGCCGAAGCTGTTCTCCAGCTGCTTAATGGCGTGGCTGACGCTCGGTTGAGTGAGGTACAGAGCATTAGCAGCTTTGGTCAAGCTTCCTGTTTTAGCGGCCCAATAAAAAACCTTGTACAATTCGTAATTATTGATCATAGATGGGATCTATACCTCCTCTTAAATATATTAATTACTTGTATGGCTCTTAAACGTATTATAGTGTAACTAAGAAAAAGAAACCATAGCTAACGAATTGGAAGGAGAACGGAAGATGGAGCCAACCACTTTTGTGTTGTTTGGAGCGACAGGGGATTTAGCAAAAAGAAAAATCTACCCCGCTTTGTATAATTTGTTCATCGAGCAGAAACTGCCGCAAGCATTCTCCTTGATTGGCCTTGGACGAAGAGAGCTGACGCATGAAATCTTTCAGGCGAATGTCGAGCAATCTCTCCGTGATTTTTCCAGACGGGAAATAAAGGACGAGGCGAGCGTGAAAGCTTTTTTACAAGCATTCCGTTACCAAGTTCTAAACATAGACCATAAGGAAGATTATCTGCAGCTGCTTCAAATGATTGAAAGGCGGGAACAAGCTTTAAATCTTGCCCCGAATCGCTTGTTTTATTTATCGGTTGGGCCGGAGTTTTTCGAAACAATCGCTTCCAACATTCAGGGAAGCGGGCTTGGCTCGGCGCAGGGATGGAAACGTCTCGTCATTGAGAAGCCTTTCGGCCATGATTTGCAATCTGCCCGTGATCTGAATGAAAGCCTTAGCCGGTCATTCGAGGAGAAGGAAGTTTTCCGGATCGATCATTACCTCGGCAAGCCGATGGTACAAAGACTCGAAGCTTTGCAGCAGACGAATCCGGTGATTCAGGCGCTGTGGAATAATCATTACATTGCCAACGTGCAAATTACAGCGAATGAAACGGTCGGCGTAGAGGAAAGAGCTGGTTATTATGATCATGTCGGTGCACTTAGAGACATGTTCCAGAACCATTTGCTGCAATTGCTTATGATGACAGCTATTCAGCTGCCGCAGAAGAGCGATGCTGAAAAGGTTCGATTCAAGAAGAAACAGGTGATGGAAGCTCTTGAGCCGCTGCAAAAGCAAGACGTTGGCCTGAGCATCATTCGCGGACAATACAGCGCCGGCAGCATTCAAGGCAAGCCGGTTGTCGGTTATAAGTCGGAGCCGGGAATTGCTGAAACGTCGATGAACGACACATTTATTGCAGCTAAATTGCAAATTGACGATTACTTTTGGCGGGGCGTTCCTTTCTATATTCGTACCGGCAAAAGAATGAAAGAAAAATCGACGCGAATCGTCATTGAATTTAAAGAGCCGCTCAAACAAGCGCCTTCCGAAAACGAAGAGGGTGTGGCGCCTAATCTGCTCGTCATTGAAATGAGCCCTAATGAAAGCATTACGCTTCAGCTCAATTCAAAGGATTCGCAGCAAAATGGCGAGTTCAAGCCGATTCAAATCGATTTTCACCCGAACAAGGAAGAGCTTCCTGAAGCTTATGAAAATTTGATTCACGATGCGTTAAACGGCAATCCTACGTTTTTTGCGCATTGGGATGAAGTTGAAATGTCATGGGCTTGGGTTCAGCCGATTTTGGAAGCATTTGAAGAAAATCAGGTTCCGCTTCATCATTATGCTGCTGGCACATACGGGCCTTCGGAATCCGATGCCTTGCTAGCGCAGGACGGCTACCACTGGTGGTTCGATTCCAAGCTGGAACAACAAACTAAAGCACAGAAGGGACAACAATATGCCTATCACACAAACCATTGATCAGTTAGCGATTGACACGATTCGTACTTTATCCATTGATGCAATTAACAGCGCCAATTCCGGTCATCCGGGTCTTCCTATGGGGGCAGCTCCAATGGCGTACACGTTATGGTCCAAATTTTTGAGCCACAATCCGGGTCATGCCAAATGGTTCAACCGCGATCGTTTCGTGCTTTCGGCGGGTCACGGCTCGGCGCTGCTTTACAGCCTGCTGCACTTATCCGGCTATGAAGTGTCGCTTGATGATTTGAAGCAATTCCGCAAGCTGAACAGCAAGACGCCAGGCCATCCTGAGTTTGGACATACAGATGGTGTAGATGCGACTACTGGCCCTCTAGGCCAAGGGATTGCGATGGCAGTCGGAATGGCGATGGCAGAAGCTCATCTAGCTGCGAAATTCAATCAAGACGGTTTCCCAATCATTGACCATTATACGTATTCGCTTGTGGGCGACGGCTGCTTGATGGAAGGGATTTCCTACGAGGCAATGTCCATGGCTGGTCACATGAAGCTGGACAAATTGATCGTATTGTATGATTCGAATGATATTTCCCTCGACGGAGAATTAAATCTTTCTTTTGGGGAGAATATTCAAAAAAGAGCGGAATCCGCGAATTGGCAATATCTCCGTGTAGAAGACGGCAATGATATTTCTGCCATCGCTGAGGCGATTGCGGCTGCCAAGAACAACGATTCGCAGCCAACACTTATTGAAATCCGGACGATTATCGGTTACGGCAGCAAAGTAGCGGGCACGAATAAAGCGCATGGCAATCCGCTTGGCAAAGAAGAAGCCGTTGCAACGAAAGCCGCTTATGGCTGGCAGTATGAAGAAGAGTTCACTGTTCCGGCTGAAGTCAAAGCTCATTACGAGCAGTTGAAGCTTGAGGGTGCGGCTAAAGAAGCGGAATGGAATAAGCAGCTTGCTTCCTACACAGCGCAATATCCGGCACAGGGCAAGGAGTTGGCTCAAGTCATAGAAGGAACGGTCACGATTGATGCAGCTGACATTTTAACCTTTGATACTTCCAAATCGATTTCAACTCGCGTAGCGAGCGGTGAAGCGATCAATCATTATGTGAAAACTGTTCCTTCGATCTTCGGAGGCAGTGCAGATTTATCGCATTCCACGATGACGGACATTAAAGGCGAAGAAACATTCGCGGTTAAATCGTATGCAGGACGCAACATTTATTTCGGCGTTCGCGAGCATGCTATGGGCGCGGCAGGCAATGGCATGGCGCTGCATGGCGGCGTAAAACCATTCGTCAGCACCTTCTTCGTATTCAGCGATTATTTGCGCCCGTCGATTCGACTAGCTGCCTTGCAGAAGCTGCCAGTTACGTATGTATTCACGCATGATTCCATTGCTGTCGGAGAAGATGGCCCTACGCATGAGCCGGTCGAGCATTTGGCGGCGCTTCGTACGATTCCAGGGCTTACGGTCATTCGCCCAACGGATGCCAATGAAACAGCAAGTGCATGGGCTTATGCTTTGCAGCAAAATGACGGTCCGGTTGCCCTCGTGCTGAGCAGACAAAATCTGCCGATCTATGAAGCAACGAAAGCTAACGTTGCAGAGGTAGCTAAAGGCGCTTATGTCCTGACAGAAACAAGCGAGAAGCCAGACGTTATTTTGATCGCTACAGGTTCAGAGGTATCGCTTGCCGTTAGTGCTAAAGCCGAGCTGGAGAAGGATAACCTATCCGTTCGCGTCGTGGCTATGCCGAGCAGAGAACTGTTTGAGCGTCAGCCAGCAGCTTACAAGCAAAGCGTTCTCCCTGATTCCGTGTCGAATCGCATCGCCATTGAAGCGGGCATTTCGCTTGGCTGGGAGCGTTATGCCGGGCCAAGCGGCAAAGTGTTGTCCATTGATACGTTTGGCGCATCAGGCCCAGGCAACCAGGTAATGGATTACTTTGGCTTCTCAACTGAGAATGTTGTGAGCCTGGCAAAAGAATTAGTGAAATAATTGAAATGCTTGGCAATCGAATTTAAAATGAAAGTGCAAATCAAAATGAACCCAAAAAACGGAGGTAATTGATTATGAAATTTTTTATCGATACGGCTAATGTGGAAGATATCAAGAAGGCTTACAAAATCGGCGTATTATCCGGTGTGACTACTAACCCATCTTTGGTTGCTAAAGAAGGCGTGAAATTTGAAGATCGTATTGCTGAGATTTTGCAAATCGTGCCTGAGGTTGAATCCGTTTCTGCGGAAGTAACGCCTAATGCCATTACAGCTGAAGAAATGATCGCTGAAGCGGACGAGCTGATCAAGATCAACAACAACGATAAAAATATTACAATCAAGCTTCCGATGAACCTTGCTGGACTGGAAACTTGTCGTTACCTGACGAAAAAAGGCGTGAAAACGAACGTAACGCTTATTTTCACAGTCAACCAAGCGCTTCTGGCTGCTCGTGCTGGCGCAACTTATGTTTCTCCGTTCCTCGGCCGTCTGGACGATATTTCGGAGGATGGCGTTCTGCTAGTGTCGAAAATTGCTGAATTGTTCCGCACACACCAACTGGATGCGCAAATTATTGCGGCTTCGGTTCGTCACCCGGATCACGTTACTCGCGTAGCGATGGCTGGCGCGCATATTGCAACTGTACCATTCGCGGTTATCGAGCAAATCTCGAAGCATCCGCTTACTGATCAAGGCATGGAGAAATTTGCAGCTGATTGGAAAAAAACTTCCCTGTAAGAAGGGGCTTATAATTTAATCCTCGAATGGCAGCTTTGCTGCCAGAGGACGGCGACAGCCGTTTGCGCTTATATAAAAAGAGTTTGAATAGGACTGGGAGGCAGAAAACCGTGAGTAAACAGCAAATTGGTGTCGTTGGTCTTGCCGTTATGGGCAAAAACCTCGCTTTAAATATTGAAAGCAGAGGGTTCTCGGTTGCGCTATTCAACCGTTCCCCAGAAAAAACAAATGAGCTTCTTGAAGAAGCCAAAGGTAAAAATTTTGTAGGTGCATACAGCGTCGAAGAGTTTGTAAACTCGCTAGAAACTCCGCGCAGAATTTTAATTATGGTAAAAGCAGGCGCGCCAACAGATGATACGATTAATCAGCTTGTACCTTTTCTTGACCAAGGAGACATATTGATTGATGGCGGCAACGCTTATTTCCCTGATACGCAAAGAAGAAATGAAGAGCTTTCGGCTAAAGGCTTCCGCTTTATCGGTGCGGGTGTTTCCGGCGGCGAAGAGGGCGCGCTTAAAGGTCCAGCGATTATGCCAGGCGGTCAAAAAGACGCTTATGAGCTCGTTGAGCCAATCCTGACAGCTATTTCTGCGAAAGTGAATGGCGATGCTTGCTCCACTTATATTGGCGAAGGCGGCGCTGGACACTATGTGAAAATGGTGCACAACGGCATTGAGTATGGCGATATGCAGCTGATTGGTGAGGCGTATCATTTGCTGAAAGATGTGCTTGGTGTAAGCACAACTGAGCTGCATAACATTTTCACCGAATGGAATAATGGCGAGTTGGACAGCTATTTGATCGAAATTACAGCTGACATTTTCTCGAAAACAGACCCAGCTACAGGCAAGCCGATGGTCGATGTAATTCTCGATTCCGCAGGCCAAAAGGGAACAGGCAAATGGACGAGCCAAAGCGCTCTTGATCTCGGCGTTCCATTGTCGATCATTACCGAATCCGTATTCTCGCGCTTTATCTCTGCGATGAAAGAGGAACGCGTAGCGGCTAGCAAGAAGCTGAATGGCCCTGCGGTATCGAGCTATGACGGCGATGCACAAGAGTTTATTGAAGCGGTCCGCAAAGCGCTATTCGCCAGCAAAATCGCTTCGTACGCCCAAGGCTTTGCGCAAATGCGCGCTGCTTCTGACACGTACAACTGGAACCTGAACTATGGCAGCATCGCGATGATTTTCCGTGGCGGCTGCATTATCCGTGCAGGCTTCCTGCAAAACATTAAAGATGCCTATGACCGTGATCCGGAGCTTAAAAACTTGTTCCTCGATGATTATTTCGGCGGAATCGTAGATAACTACCAAGAAGCTTGGAGAAAAGTGATTGCGATTGCCGTAACAAGAGGGATTCCGGTTCCTGCTTTCGCATCGGCACTGGCTTACTATGATAGCTATCGTACAGAAAGACTGCCAGCTAACCTGCTGCAAGCACAGCGTGATTATTTTGGAGCGCATACGTTTGAGCGTCTGGATCAACAAGGCAGCTTCCATTTTCAATGGATGGAAAATAACGAATAGGAAATAATCAGTGGCAAATAAGTAAATATTTGGAAAATTAACAAGAAGGTTGACCTCGCATTTGTGAGGTCAGCTTTTTGTTGAATTTTGTAGGAATAACGGAGATCCGCTAATCTGGCGATGCTGAGATGCTGACGATTCAAGAATGTGGGCAGCATACATGCGATTGCAATTAAGATCGCTGTTGCGGAGACTGAGCAGCCTCCTCTTTTTTTTGCGGACAGAGATTCCGCTATTTTGGATTTTGATGCGTTTTACGAGCTATGGAATAGATTATGGACTTTTTTCGAAAGGCCAGTTGCTGAAAATGTTCAGCAACTGGTTTTTCGTGTTTGAATTGTCTAATTTTTAGGTGGTTTTATGACGCATTTTTATGGTATTATGTGGGTGGTATTTGTGGTATATTGGGAATAGTTCCGTTTTTTCCACCTAAGGGGAGATGCCCCTAGACAATTTTCTGCCCCACAAGCGCGTTTTCTTTCCTTCACGCAGCCAGGTACATCAATCCAAATACCGCCAATATCTGTTTAATATTGAGAGGGGTTTCATCATTTATACGCCCTTAATAAGTGTCTTAACAAGCAGAGTCGTCATTTCTTGGCCGATTCCAATAAAAAAATACGGTTATTCGTCAAAACCAGAAAGCGTCGACACCAGCAGCGACAAATAAAAGTTACATGATTTGTAACTTAAATATAAATTTAGACATAAAAATAAATATTGTAAAAAAACATAGAATTATGGTATAACTTTATTAACGGCGTTATTGGTTGCATCGACGGCCGCATCTTTGTTAAGCAACATTCCTCAAGAGGTATAGTCGTCTACTCCTTTAGCGACACATTCAACTATGAATGAACTTCTCTCAACCCACCCACAACTTTTGTTTTCCTTTCTGACGCACTTTCATCCAGATGAGTTTGTACAATTGAAGACTGCTGTTTTAAGCTGCACTGCCTATGTTATTTCCATTTAAGGAGTGAGTGCCGAGCGATGTCTAACACAAGACAATGAAAGCGCTCTCTAATTTAACAGCTATTTAAACTGCCTTAGGAATGACATGCAATCTTTTATCCAATAAAGGAGCTGAAACAATGGAAAACGTACAGCTATCGATCGAAAATCAAATTAAAAACATGATTGTTACTAAGTTTGGACTGGACATCTCGCCGGAGGATATCAACGATGATGATCCGCTATTTGATGTGAATGAACAGGGTGAAGGGCTCGACCTGGATTCTGTTGACGCATTGGAGCTGGCGGTTGGACTGAAGGAGCTTTTTGGCGTTAAGCCGCAAAGCAGTGATATGTCTGTTTTCAAGAGCGTTGGCTCGATTGCAAACATCATCCGCAGCACGATCGGGGATTAATCGATGAGCAGACCGCAAGCCGTAGTAACCGGAATTGGAATCATCGCGCCAGGCGGCTCAAACAGAGAAGCTTTCTTCCAGTCAATTGTGAATGGCGCCAGCGGGCTTCGGGCTCACGAAAAGCTGAAAAAGCTTGGCGTAAGCGGCGAGGTAGCTGGCAGCGTTGACAAGCTGTATCGAGATATGGAAGAGGATGAACGGGCCGTTCAAATGACTTATGCCGCACTTGATGAAGCTTTGGCCGACAGCGGACTGACGAAAGAGGATATTGGCAAGCTGGAAGCAAGAGCGGGCTTGTCCCTTTCAGAATCTGTCCCAGGCCATATTAAAACGATGAGATATATTCAAAATAATCGGGAGCAAAAGTGGAATGACCCCGATGGTCTAATCGAAATTCCATCTATGCTTTCACATATTGTTTCGTATGTAGACATAAGGGGCCAAGCCTACACAACGATGTCGGCCTGTGCCGCTGGAACTGCGGGAGCAGGAATCGCTCTAGACGCTATTCGCAACGGAATGGCTGATTTAATGGTCGTTGTTGGAGCAGAGCCCTTATCGGATAACTACATTGCCGGGTTTCACAGCCTTCAGTCCATGAGTCTTGGTGGCTGTGTGCCGTTTGATAAGGATAGGGATGGCATGTCGCTTGGCGAAGGAGCCGCCGTCTTTATCGTGGAGACGCTGAATGGAGCGAAGGCAAGAGGAGCTCACATCTACGGCGAGCTGCTGGGATACGGCTTAAGCAATGATGCCTATCATATTACAAGTCCCGATCCCGAAGGAGAAGGGGCTGTACGGACGATGCGGATGGCTTTGGAGGATGCGGGCTTGCAGCCGGGAGACATTGATTATGTCAATGCCCATGGAACGGCAACCGAGCTGAATGACTTAATGGAAATGAGAGCGCTGTCCAAGGTTTTTGGAACCGAGGAGAAGCCGTCCCAGGTTATGATTTCTTCAACGAAGGCGGTTACCGGCCACTGCTTGGGAGCTGCGGGAAGCGTGGAGCTGGCGGCAACCTTGCTTGCCATAGATCGCGGCATTGTGCCTCCAACTGCATTTCTGAAGAAGCAGCCTGAACCTTTTCAGCACCTTCAGATTGTTAAAGGGAACTATGAGGAACGGTCAATCAAATACGCGATGTCCAACTCATACGCCTTCTTCGGCCATTCTGCAAGTATAGTTGTCGGAAAGGTCTAAGCATCATACACCATATGCTGGGAGCTGTCAGGGATGGAAACCATTGATATTGCAAAAGGCCTGCCTCATCGCTACCCGTTTGTCATGGTAGACCGAATTACTGAGGCCCTTTATATGAAGCGTTCCAAAGGCTACAAAAATATAAGCTTTAATGAGCAGTGGGCAGTTGGGCATTTCCCCGATGAACCTATTTATCCAGGCGTTCTCATGATTGAGACGATGGCGCAGGTCGGCGGATTTATTTTTTACAACGAGGAGAGCCCTGCGGCCCACAAATTTTATTTAAGCGCGGTTAACCAGATCAAGTTCATGCATCCGGTTGTGCCGGGCGATACATTTGCGGTAGAAGCAGAATTAGTCGAGTCCTTCCACATCTTTCACCAGATTAAATGTACGGCTGCAGTCGGCGATAAAATGGTCGCTTCTGGACTGCTGACCTTAAGCTATTCCAATTAAATAAAAGTGGTATTTAATTCCGCAGTGCATAATTCATAAATTTGGGAGAATCCATATGCATAAAATATTTGTTACGGCTGTTGGAGCGATAAGCTGTGCAGGGTCCGGTGCAGATGAATTTTGGGAAGGCATAAACGTACAGGCGGCAGTGAGGCCGGATGAGCTTAAGCTGCCGGTGGATATTCCGCAAAATATTGAAAATCGGGTTGCCAGACGGATGGATCGCTTTTCACGGTTGACCATGAGCGCCTCGAAACAAGTGCTTGATGAAGAGCTGATCGTGCAGGAGCAATTGGATCATAACCGGATTGGCACTGTTTTTACGACAGGATATGGTCCATTGGTATCTAACCTTGCCCTCAGCAATCAAATTGTCTCAGGTGGCGTCGATATGGTAAGTCCCACCGTATTCGCAAGTACGGTATACAACTCGGGAATCGGCCACGTTTGCTTGAGTTTAAAGCTGAAGGGTGCGAGCACCATACTAACGGGAAGCAATGCGGTTGCCTATGCATCTGATCTGCTCAAAAGCGGTAAGGCAGATGCGATATTATGCGGCGGGGTAGAGGAATATTGCCAAGAGCTGCTCGAATCCTTTCAGCAGCAGGCCTACGTTACAAAGGATGAAAACGATTTGTGCAGACCTCTAGACCGTAATAGAAGTGGAACGAGAATGACCGAGGGCGCCGCTGCATTGCTGCTTGAGACAGAGAGCGTGTTAGTCTGCAGTCCGGAACGTATCGTTTGCGAGGTTGTCGGGTATGCAAGTTTAATAGGGAAAGGCTACCTGGGCAAAGACCGTGCCGATGCGGATTCAAAGCTGTTCTCTCGTGTGATGGATATGGCGCTCAAGCATGCCTCCATTTCTCCTAGCGTTATTGATGGCATTTTGATGGCTGCCGGAGGCGGACGTTATACCGACAAGGCGGAAGCCCAAGCTATTCATGAAGTTTTTGGCCAGCGTGCCGCTTCCATACCGGTTTCTTCGATTAAGGGAGCAACGGGCGAAACGCTTGGCGCTTCGTTTATGTTGAATGTCGCAGCGGGGGCCCTTGCCATTGCCAAAGGGAGCATGCCTCTAACTGCAGGCTGCACCGAGCCGGATGCCGCTTTAGAGCTGGATATCGTCCATCATGAACCGCGTTTAGGCGATTACGAATATATATTAGTGAATGGATATGATGTCAACGGATGCTTGCACAGCGTTATCCTTGGAACGGTCCGGAGGTGAACCTTTGAAATTTGCCGATAAAGTCGTCTTTATTACCGGAGGAGCAAAAGGAATCGGCTACGCCATCGTACAGGCTTTTGCTAGTGAAGGTGCTACTGTTCTCTTTACCTATAAAAGCAGTGAGGACGAAGCTGAGAAGCTGGAAGCTTCCCTGCAGGAAAATGGGGGCAAGGCGAAAGCGTTCGCGCTGGATGTATCCGATCATATGAATACGCTTGCTGTAATCGAGGAGGCTGTTCAGGAGTTTGGAAAGATTGATGTGCTGGTCAACAATGCGGGCGTAACGGAAGATGCTTTTCTGATGCTGATGGAGGAATCCTCCTGGGATAAGGTCATTAATACAAATTTGAAAGGCGCCTACAATTGCTGCAAAGCGGTGCTGCCTTCGATGATCAGCAAGAGGCACGGAGTCATCGTGAATATTTCCTCCGTTTCCGCCTTAGCTGGTGCCTCAAGTCAGACGAATTATAGTGCGTCCAAGGCTGGCCTCATTGGCTTGACTCGATCACTATCAAGAGAAGTATCTGGAAAAAACATCCGTGTGAATGCCATTGCACCAGGATATATCGTTACGGATATGCTCGGGAAAGTTCCCGATCGCGTGCGCCGTCATTTTGTTGATAAAATTGCCTGCGGCCGGTTAGGCGAGGCTGATGAAATTGCAAAGGTAGCCCTATTCCTAGCTTCTGACGATGCAAGCTACATATATGGACAGACGATTATTGTCGATGGAGGAATGATTTAAGGCAGCCTTGAAAGTGAAAATGAACGATTTTAGGGAGGTTACATGATGAGTGGGGAAGTAAAAGTAGCGGATTTTAATGCGAGGTTTAATGAAATTTTGCAAAAAAATATTGAGCTGTTGACGATTGATGAGAGTGTATTGCAATCGGATTTAGAAACGGTAGGCCTTAACTCGATTTCCTTTGTTAAATTAATCGTAGCTTTGGAAAATGAATTTGATGTCGAGTTTGAAAATGAAATTTTAATTATCGACCATTTTGCTACCTTGGGGCAGTTTAAGGAAAGCGTACAAAAGCTAGTTGAAAGGCAAGATCATTAATTTTCTCCGCTCGCGGGGCTCAGTGCGGCAATCTTACCCTATAGTGGAGGGCACTTATGCAAATAGCAAGCCGTAACTCTGCATTCTTGTCGATGCGCCGGTTGTTTGTCTTTCTTAAACCCTATCGGTTTTGGATAGCGCTCAAGCTGTTAAGCACGATCATCATAGCGGCAAATGATATTTTGCTCATCTATATTATTAACCTTTTATTTTCGTCCACCCAGACTGGCGATATGGATGGCGTGATGCAGGCTGTAAAATTAATCCTCCTTTTTATAGTGACAGGCATCATTGTGAATTTCTTCAGCGTTTATTCGTCGGGACGCTATAGCGCCTTTGTAACCCGAGATTTGAAAAATAAAGTTAGCGAGCATATTAATAAACTGCCTATTTCGTATATGGAAGCTCGCCACTCCGGCGACTTTAGCTCCAGAATGACGAACAGCATCAATCAAATTGAAGGGTTTATTTACAATGATTTTGCCGCTCTTATTTTTCATATTGTCCGGGTCGTTGCCTGTATTGCGGTTATGTTTTATATGAATTGGCAGCTTACGCTGTTTTGCTTCGGCATGCTGCTGTTTATGACCTTTTTGAGTGAAAAAATCAGCCGCCCGTTAAATCAATATGCGGCAGATGTGCAGCAAAGCATGGCTCAAATGAGCACGGTTGTTCAGGATACAATTGGCGGCATCTATATGATTAAGTCTTACAATCTGGTACAGGTTGTGTATCAAAAGTGCCAGCTGCTGCTTGACAAGCTGCTTGAACATTTTCTGAGAATCGAGAAACGCGTTGCTGCTATTGGGGCACTCAGTGTATTTGTCCGAACGGCTCCGCTGGTTGTGTTCTTTGTGTTCGGCGGATATTTGGTTAGCGAAGGACAGCTTTTAATAGGCGCTTTAATCGCGTTTGTTCAGTTCATCAATTATCTCGTGTCCGGAATGGGAGAAATTCCAAATCAGATTAGCCGATTCAAAATAACAGCTGGCGTTGTCGATCATCTTTTTGAATTGCTGGATGCTGAAACAGAACGGATGGATGGCAAGCAGCCGGAAAACCTTTCGTTGTCAGCTCCTGCACTTGAATTTAAACAGGTCACTTTTTCCTATGACAATCATTCGAAGGTGCTTGACGAGGTCAGCTTTACATTGCCGCAAGGTAAAACGGTCGCCTTGGTTGGCCCAAGCGGTTCAGGCAAATCGACCATCTTTAAACTTATAACCGGTTTTTATGATTATAAGGGTGGGCAAATCAAGCTGTATAACGAGCCGCTCACCGATTGGAAGCTGTCATCCGCAAGGGCGCTCATTTCACATGTTTCGCAGGATACATTCCTTTTTCCAGGCTCCATCGCCGAAAATATTGCGTGCACGGATGACGGCTACCGCATAGAAGACGTAGAAACCGCAGCTAAGCTTGCCAATATCCATGAATTTATTCGGGTACTTCCACAAGGGTACGATACGCTTGTCGGTGAACGGGGAGTAAAGCTGTCAGGCGGACAAAAGCAGCGGATAGCGATTGCCAGGGCCATATTAAAGGATGCCCCCATATTGCTGCTGGATGAGGCGACTTCGGCGCTTGATTCCGAATCCGAACAGCTTGTTCAACAATCCATTAACCGGATTATGCGAAACAAAACGGTTTTGGTAGTTGCACATCGCCTGTCTACGGTCATGAATGCAGACCACATTTTGGTGCTGAACGAGGGGCGTATTGAAGAAAGCGGCACACATGAAGAGCTGCTTGCCAAAAACGGCACTTATCATCGTCTTTACAGCAATCAGGCAAGCAATCGTGGAGACCAGCCGTACGGGCTTGGTCAAGAGGGGGCATAGTTGCTTGAAAAAGAGCAATAAACAACAAATTGCGAGACTTGCCCAATTGCTTGGTCGGCGCAAACTATCTTTTATTCTAAGTTTTCTGGGTTTCGGTCTCATGAGCTCAAGCGTATCGATTATTACAGCCATGCTGGTCTCTACTTTTCTCGATGCGATAACCGAGAAAAATATGGCTGCCGTTATGACGCTCAGCATCCAGTTCATGCTCATCGTCATTGCTATGTGTATACTAACGCCACTTTTCCAATATTGGTACGGTAAAACGGTCAAGACGATCATGAACAGCATGCGGCTTCGCGTTTTTCATCATATGGAGAAGCTTCCTGTTACTTATTACGAGAACAGCCATAGCGGTGACAGCCTGTCCAGAATTACAAATGATCTGCAGACGATGGAAAATGCCTTTTCTGGAGAAGCACTTACGCTTCTTTCCTTAATGGCTACCGGGACAATATCAGCCGTTATTATGTTTTATCTGGACTGGAGATTTGCCGTTGCCATGATTTTTTTAGGAATGCTGTCTACGTACGTGAACTCAAGATACGCAAAGCCGTTTAGAACGATTGGCACCGAAATTCAGGAGCAGTCCGGCGTACAGCTTGAGCGGTTAACGAATCTCGTTGCTGGCACGCAGGTGAGCAGAACGTTTCAGATGGTCGATGGGATGAACCGCAAGTACAAGGAGACGACGACTCGGCTTGCAAACTTGTTTTTACTGCGAGCGAAAAAAAGCGCCTATTTAACAAGCACCAATTATTTTCTGCTGTGGATCAATAATGGCGGTGCTTTTATTATTGGAGCCTTTATGCTGATTAACGGCCAGCTGACAATCGGCAGCTTGCTGGGGGTTATTTTACTGCTGGAGAACGTAACGAATCTCTTCCGCAATTTAGGCGTTTTCTGGGCCAACTTGCAATCCTCGCTGGCGGGAGCTGACCGGGTGTTTGATCTGCTGGATGTAGCAGAAGAACCTGAGCGATATGCAGCTGTCTCGAAGGAGGTTGCGGTCGCAAGCTCAAACGAAGATGAAATGCTCGATTTCAAAAACGTATCGTTTGCCTACCACAAAGACGAAAATGTGCTAAACCGCTTGAATCTTCAGGTGGACAAAGGACAGCATGTCGCGCTTGTAGGGCCCAGCGGGGGCGGCAAAAGCACGATAATGAAGCTGCTGCTTGGATTTTATCCATTCTCCGACGGCGATATTCGAATTGCGGGCAAAAGCTTTTCGGAATATTCACTTGAGGAGCTTAGGGATAGGATGGCTTACGTTTCTCAGGATCCCTATCTGTTTGAAGGGACGATCGAGCAAAATATTCGCTACGGAAAAATGGACGCGACGGCTGAAGAAGTTGTAGAAGCAGCGCGTGCAGCGTTTGCCCATGATTTTATTACGGAGCAGGCAGATGGCTACAATACCGCGGTTGGCGAAAGAGGCGTGAGGCTGTCCGGTGGTCAAAAGCAGCGAATAGCCATTGCCCGAGCCATATTGAAAAATGCACCTATTTTGCTGCTCGACGAGGCAACCTCAGCACTTGACAGCGATTCAGAGCTGGCGGTCCAGCAAGGAATCGAGCGGCTGATGGAAGGGAAGACGACGATTGCCATCGCCCACCGGCTGTCCACCATTGAGCAAGCGGACACAATTGTAGTCGTTGACCGCGGGAGGATTATGGAGCAGGGCAAGCATGACGAGCTTCTGGCAGCTGGTGGCGCATACAGCCGCCTCCATCATACACAGAAGAAAGCCCAAGAGTGGCTTCCACAAGCGATGCAGCAGGAAGCTTAAGTATTATAGGCTGGCGGCAACGTTGCCGCTCGCTAGATTTTAAAGAAATAAGAAAGGGTGAAATTATGAGGATACTTGGCATTAGCGGCGGAATCGATTTCCCTCATGAGGATGGATATGTAACAACGATATTGAATTCAGAGGTTCATGATGCTTCAGCTGTATTAATTGAGAATGGGCAAGTGGTGGCTGCCTATGAGGAAGAACGTCTCAATCGGATTAAGCACTCTGGAAAGCTGCCGATTTTATCGATTCGCCGTTGTCTGGAGCTGGGTGGAATACGTTTGGACGATGTGGATAAAATCGTCTTTTACTGCGAGGAAACCCAGTTTAAATATGAAACGACTACCCATCGGCATCAGTATCGGCAATTTCCGTACAGTGATCCAAAGGCGTGGGTGGTCGAACGACTAAAGCAATTTTTTGATACGGATTTTAATAAAGAGAATGTAGTGTTTGAAAATCATCACTACTGCCATGCGGCGAGCGCCTATTATATGTCCGGTTTTGATGAAGCGCTTGTCGTTACAATAGATGGTGCTTCCTTGGAAGGCAGTGCCGGAATTGTGCTTGATGCTGAAGGAACTTCGCTCAAGGCGCTCAGCCATATTTCCAACGATGACAGCTTAGGGGCCTTTTACACGCAAGTCATCGAATTTCTCGGCTATACAACTCATGATGAATATAAAGTAATGGGGCTCGCTCCATATGGAGATCCTGCTAAATTCAGAAGGCTGTTTAAGAAAGCGTTTACCTTGCTGCCAGAAGGGAAATTCCGGCTTAATAGAAGCTTCTATTATGTGCTGATGGATTCAATTCCGAACCCGCGGTTGAAAGGTGAACTGTTTACCCAGGAGCATAAGGACATCGCGGCTGCGCTTCAGGAAGCGCTCGAAAACGTTGTCATGCATATGCTCGCCCATTTTCAGCAGGCGACTGGGCGAAAAAAGCTGTGCATGGCTGGTGGCGTAGCGCACAACTGTACGCTAAACGGAAAAATTTTGTATTCCGGCTTATTCGACGAGGTGTTTGTGCAGCCTGCCGCCCATGATGCGGGCAATGCGCTTGGAGGAGCACTGCTGCAGTCCCGCAAGCTGGCTCCAAGCTTGCAGACAGAAACGCTGCGGCATCTCTACTGGGGAAGCGCTATTCAGAACAATGATCGCATTCTGGAAATTTTGAAGCAATGGGAGCGGTTCGTTACCTACCGCAAAGCAGATCATGTTGTCGAAGTTGCGGCTAAGCTAATTGCGGAGGGAGCAGTTATCGGTTGGGTGCAGGGACGCTCGGAGTTTGGCCCTCGGGCGCTAGGCAACCGGAGCATTTTGGCTGATCCGCGTCCAGTGGAAAACAAAAGCATTATTAATGCCATGGTGAAAAAACGGGAGGGCTACCGGCCGTTTGCCCCTTCCATATTGGAAGAGTATGCAGACGATTATTATGTGCTGCCGCAGACAAAAGCCCCTTACTCCTACATGAATTTCGTGCTGAAGACGAGGGAGGACAAGCAGGAGCTGCTCGGCGCGGTTACTCACGTTGACGGAACGGCGCGCATCCAAACGGTATCTCGTGAAACGAATGAGAAGTACTGGCACTTAATTGATGAATTCCGCAAGCTGACGGGTGTGCCAGTGCTGCTGAATACATCGTTTAACAACAATGCGGAGCCGATTGTAGATTCAGAAGAGGACGCCATTGTCAGCTTCCTGACCACCAATATTAACACCTTGATTATCGGAGACTACGTCATCGATAAAAAAACGGTCGGCAAGGAAGAATTTATGAAGTTTGTGCCGAAACGGCCGTTTAGCTCGGAGCTGAAGAAGTCGGTCGGCTATACAGCCGAAGGAAGCAAGAAAACGAGTTACGGAATACGCCTCCACTTTGGAGATAAATATAAGACTGCGTTATCGGAAGAGATGTACCGGCTGCTAGAGCTATCCGACGGGGATAAGACGCTGGCAGAGCTGGTTGAGCTTGCAGGCTGCGGCAATAAGACCGAAGAGGATATCGTAGATGAATTGATAGACTTATGGTCTTTGAGGCTGATTCATTTGCACCCATTTGAAACCATTGCTTTAGCTACCGTTTGAAGGATGTAGTAAAAGGCGGAGCAGGTAAATCTAGTAAAGAGAATAGATAGGAGGATGATCATGCTAGTATTAGGTCTTAATGGCGGCATAGAATTGCCGCATGAGGATTTGAAGGTGTTTGGCTACGGCGGAATTGCGCACGACTCTGCTGCTGTTCTTATTAAAGACGGGGAGGTAATTGCCGCCTCAGAGGAAGAAAGGCTGAACCGGGTGAAGCATACCGGCAAGGCTCCGCTGCAAACGATCCATTTATGCTTGAAGCGGCTCGGTATTACGTTTGCGGATATTGATAAGGTTGTTATAACGACAAGAGAGCAGGAGACCAACCTGCTTGTGCGGGATGAGTTTTTCTATCGCGACTCCTTGCATAAAAATACGAGAGAGCTGCTGGTAGATTTCTTTTACCAGATTGACGGCACGAAATACGACCCGAATAATATCGTTTTTGTCGACCACCACATTTGCCATGCAGCCAGCGCGCATTTCATGTCCGGCTTTGACCGCAGCTTGACGGTTACGATTGATGGGGAATCGCAGGAGGGGTACGCCGGCTATATTATTAGTGCCGAAGGAACGAGCTTCAAAATCCTTGACCGCATCTCCAATGAAAACAGCTTGGGCTCCTTCTATATTTCGGTTATTCGCATGCTGGGCTATCACCAGCACGATGAATACAAGGTAATGGGACTCGCGCCGTATGGCGATCCAAGCAAATTCAGACGGATGCTCAGAAAAGCATATGTCCTGCTTCCCGAAGGCAAGTTCAAAATTAATTTGGCCTGGTCAACTGCACTTTTCGATTTTATGACGCCAAGAAAGAAGGGCGGTCCGATTACTCAGGAGCATATGGATTTGGCCGCTTCCCTGCAGGAGGCGCTCGAAACGATTGTCATGCATATGCTAACGCATTATCAGCAGGCAACCGGACATACGAAGCTTGCCATGGCAGGCGGTGTAGCGCATAACTGCTCCATGAATGGAAAAGTACTTTATGCTGGGCTTTTCGATGAGGTTTTCGTACAGCCGGCTGCACATGATGCAGGCAATGCGCTGGGTGGTGCCTTGTTCGTATCCAATAAATTTGCGCCTGACAAGTCGCTGGAGAAGCTGCAGCATCTGTATTGGGGAAGCGAAATTCAAGGCAATGAGGGCTTGGAGCAAATTTTAAAACGGTGGGAACGTTTCGTCAGCTTCCGCAAGGTGGACAATATCGCCGAGGAGACAGCCAAGCGAATTGCGGATGGGGCCGTCTTTGGCTGGGTTCAGGGGCGCTCTGAATTTGGTCCGCGTGCGCTAGGCAACCGCAGCATTCTTGCTGATCCAAGGCCAGCGGAGAACAAGAGCATTATTAACGAGATGGTGAAGAAACGGGAGGGCTACCGGCCGTTCGCGCCATCGATTTTGGAAGAGCATGTGGGCGACTACTATGAGATGCCGCGTACGAAAGCGCCTTACTCGTATATGAATTTTGTACTCATGACAAAAAAGGATAAGCAGCCGCTGCTTGGAGCCGTTACACATGTGGATGGCACCGCTCGCATTCAGACGGTCTCAAAAGAAACGAATGAACGGTATTGGGAGCTAATTAATGAATTCCGGAAATTGACCGGGGTGCCGATTTTGCTGAACACGTCGTTCAACAACAATGTTGAGCCAATCGTAGATTCGGAGGAGGATGCGATCGCAAGCTTCCTGACGACGAATATCCACTACTTGGCTATCGGCGATTATATGGTAGACAAAAAGGAAGTAGACAAGGCTGATTATTTGCATATGGTGCCGACGAGGCTGGTCAATTCAGAATTGAAAAAATCGATTGGCTATTCCGCTGAGGGCACGAAACGCACACTCCATGAAGTAAGGCTTCATTTTGGAGATAAATACAAAAAAGCGATACCGGAGGAAATATTCCTCATGCTGGAGCTTTCAGACGGCCAAAAATCGCTGGACGAGCTTGCCGATGAACTCGGCGGCACTGCACTGACAAAACCGGAAATAGCAGAGCATTTTATCGAGCTTTGGTCGCTTCGGCTCGTTCATCTCAGACCATCCGAGCGCGTGGCAGCCCTATCGGCTAAGCATTAAGGAGTCGGGATGAAGAAGCTGAAGCTGCTTGCCTTTCCTTTTGCCGGTGCCTCGTCCATGTACTACTACAAGTGGAAAAAACATATGCCCGACCATATTGACTTTGTGCCTGTGAAGCTTGCAGGCAGAGGTGCCCGGCCAAGAGATCCTTTGTACAACACCTTTGATGAGGCGATTGAGGACGTGTATGAGCAAATCGACAAGATTATTGACGATGGCCCTTATGCTTTTTTTGGCCACAGCATGGGTAGTATGCTTGCTTTTGAATTGTCGCATAAGCTGAGGGAACAAAAACGTCATGACCCTACGATGATATTCGTGTCTGGCAGATGGGCTCCCCATATTACAAGACCGGATTTAGTGAATCCAAGTACGCCAGACGAGCAGCTTAAAGAGCGGCTGCTGGAGCTTGGAGGAACATCTCCGGAGCTGTTTGAAAACCCGCTGCTTGCGGATGCATTTCTTCCAATATTGCGGGCCGATTTTTATGCGATGGAATCCTATGTTTATGACGGCAGCAGAGAGCCATTGTCAACAGCCATTAATGCGATGACAGGCGTGAAAGACTGGGATGTCAATAAGCGGGATTTTGCCGAATGGGGCAAACACACGACTGGCGAATTTTCAGTCCATAAATTTATGGGCGGACATTTTTATATTAACGACAGCTTTGACACGGTCATTCAGCATATCAATCGCACCTTGCTTAGCAGCGTACGCTAAGCGAGCGAATTGACCTTTGCGCTGAACCTATAAAACGAATGGGGGTGAGCCAGCGGTTATGGACAAGCAGCAGCTCATGCATCATATTTTCGCAGCAAACCGTGAAATAGTTGATCGGGGAATCACATTTATCAACGAGGCAGACGAGGAAGAGTTTGTCTCCTACCGCCAGCTTTACGAGCGTTCGCTATGTCTGCTCCAGGATTTGCGTCATCACGGGGTGCAAGCGGGCCACGAGCTGTTGTTGCAAATACAGGATAACCGGTTGTTTCTTGAGGTTTTCTGGGCTTGCATACTGGGGCGGATCATCGCCGTCCCGGTAACCGTGGCAACCAATGATGAAACGAAGCTGAAGGTGAATAAGGTGTGGGGCAAACTAAGCACCCCGCATATTATTGGCAGCGAAGCAACGATGAACGGTTTGGCTTCATTTGCAGAGGAGTACGCGGAATGTGGTCCAAGTGTGGACGTCATGAAAGCCCGATTTATAAACACGGCGTCCTTAAAAGGGGAAAGCATTGCGGATCTTATGGAGGCTGAACCGGAAGATATTGCATTTATTCAGTTCTCTTCTGGATCGACGGGCGACCCGAAAGGTGTGGTGCTAACCCATAGCAACGTTATGGCGAACGTCGCAGCCATGCAGAAAGTATGGAATTTAGATGCAGGGGGGCGGGTATTAAGCTGGATGCCTCTCACGCATGACATGGGTTTAATTGCGATGCATCTACTGCATGCCTATACACAATCCTCGCAGTTTATTATGCGGACGAAGCTGTTTATTCTTAACCCGCTTCTGTGGATAGAGAAGGCCAATAGGCACCGCATTAATATGCTGTACAGTCCCAATTTCGGCTATAAATATTTTTTGGCCTTTTACGATCAAGAGCATGACTACGGCTGGGATTTATCCGGCCTTTCCTGCCTTTGCAACGGGGCCGAGCCCATATCAACGGAAATTAGCGAGCGTTTTATGGAGCAGCTAGCAAAGTATAATCTCCCGCAGACAGCCATGAGACCAGCATACGGGCTTGCAGAGGGAACGGTTGGCGTTTGCTTCACCCCTCAACATGAGCCGTTCAAGGCAGTGGCTGTGGACCGAAGATTTCTCCAAGTAGGAGAGACCGTGCGTTTGCTTGAGCGAGGGGAGCCAAACAGTCTGCTTTATGTAGATGTAGGTGGTTCTATTGAAAGCTGCGAAGTAATGATTGGGGATGAACAGGGCAGGCCGCTTCCTATGTCTACGGTCGGTTACATTTTAATTAAAGGGCCGAGTGTCACCCGAGGGTACTATAACGAACCGGAAGCAGCTGAAAGGCTGGCAGATGACTGGCTGAATACAGCAGATATTGGATTTATGCTTCATGGGCGGCTAGTCCTTGTTGGAAGGGCAAAGGACATATTGTTCGTCAACGGGCAAAATGTTTTCTCCCATGACATTGAAAGAGTGGCGGAGGAAGTAGACGGGGTCGAGCTATGGAATGTCGCAGCCTGCGGAACGAAAGGGAAGCTCGCGGATACGGAGGAAGCATGCCTGTTCCTGTTGTACAGGGGTAAAAATCTGGAGGCGTTCTGCGAGCTTGCCAGCCGGGTCAAGCGGCATATTCACCGGAAGATGGGCATCTTTGTCGACCATGTTATCCCTGTCAAATCCATACCCAAAACAACGAGCGGAAAAATACAGCGCTATAAGCTGGGTGAGCAATACACGAGCGGGCAGTTTGACTCGCTCATTCGTGACATGGAGAGCATCAAAAGCAAGCAGGCTGCCTCCGAAAATACAGAGCAGCTGCTGCTGAGGCTCTGCCAAGACTTGCTGGGGCGGGAGCTTGGTATCCACGACCATTTTAATGAAAGCGGAGGCAACTCGCTGATTCTCACCCAGCTCTCCGATGAACTGGAAAAATGGCATGGCTGCAGCGTATCCGTGCCTGATCTGTACAAATATCCGACGATTGCTAAACTGACTGCGTTTATCGACCGCGGCGGGAGTCTAAGCCTACCATCCGTCAGCATGGATGAAGCCTACTTTAACAAGGAGGGCAGTCAGGGCGTTTCAGCCTTTGAGGCTGAGCTGGATTCCGAAACATGCAGCGTGCTTCAAGCTATGGCTGATGAGGCGAAGACGGACCTCAAGCATGTCCTGTTGTCCGGTTTTCTTTATTTGCTGAAGCTGGCATCCGGTGAGGACACGATTCATGTTCAAGTGGCGGCTGATGAAAATCAGTTCCGCTCGCTGACCATCGATTTTGCAGAGGTAGATTCCTTGGAGACGCTGATTGAGCTTGCTGTAACGAAGCTGGAAGCCCCTAGCGGCAATGAGGATGGAGATGAATCCGTCTACACGGCCAAGGATCTGGATCGCATCCAGCAAAGTGAAGAGCTTCGGATTTTGCCGCTCTTCGTTATTCAGGCAGATGCCGCATCCACGCAAGGTCAATGGCTTGAAGTGTTTGATCTTGTGGTCGAGCTCGCAGAATACGATGAGCAAGTCGAGGTGCTGTGCGGCTTTAACTCCCGAAAACTGAAGGAGCACAAAATAAAGGAGCTTTTTACCCAATACATGCTGTTGCTCGCTGATATCGTGGAGAATAGCGATAAGGTTTCGGTCTAGCGAACCGCTGAAGAACAGGGGGATGAAGTTGAAGACGAAATCGCCGGATTTGACGCAATTGCGTCTAAGAAGCCAGGACGAGCTGCCAACGGCAGCCATAAAGGAAGCCAATCACCACGATATTGCCATCATCGGTATTTATACGCGTTTTCCAAATGCCCGCAACACAGAGGCGTTCTGGCAAAATATTAAAAATGGGGTAAGCTGCGTCACGAAATTTCCGGAAAAGCGTCGGGAGGATGCTGATCGGTATGTCAGATATTCGGGACAAGCGGAACTTCCCTACTCCAACGGCGCTTATCTAGAGGATATTGACGCATTTGACTATTCTTTCTTCAACATTCCGCCGAAGGAAGCGCTGCTGATGAATCCTCGTCAGCGTGTATTTCTAGAGGCAGCATGGAATGCGTTTGAAGATGCAGGTTATGGGCCGCAGCAGCTTTCTGGCAGCAACATCGGGGTTTATGCCGGCCATATCGGAGACGTTGAAAGCTATGTATACCGGGAGATGATTGAAGCCGTTGATCCCACCTTGGTATCGGCAGCGATGCCGGGAAATTTATCTTCTATTATTCCAAGCCGGATTTCCTATTTGCTTAACTTTAAGGGGCCAAGCATGACCGTGGACACCGCATGCTCTTCCTCGCTGATAGCTGTCGATCTGGCCTGCCAGGCGCTTCGCCGGGGAGACTGTGAAATGGCGCTGGCTGGCGCTGTCCGCATTAACCTGCTTCCGCAAAACAAAAATCACGCGAAGCTGGGCATCGAGTCTACGGATGATGAGACCCGCGCCTTTGACGATGAAGCCGACGGATCGGGAATGGGGGAAGGCGCAGCGATTGTTCTGCTCAAGCCCCTCAGCAAAGCTAAGCGGGATGGCGATTCGATCTATTGCGTCATCAAGGGCAGCGCGGTGAATCAGGATGGCGCTTCCATGGGGATTACGGCTCCGAATCCTTCCGCCCAAACGGCCGTTCTAAGTAAGGCTTGGAAGGAGGCGGGCATTGACCCAGCAACGCTTGCCTATATCGAAACACATGGCACGGGGACAAAGCTGGGCGACCCGATTGAAATTGAAGGAATCAGCAAGGCGTTCGAAAAATATACGGACAAGAAGCAGTTTTGTGCCATCGGATCAGTGAAGACGAATATTGGACATCTCTATGATTGTGCAGGAATAGCCGGGCTAATTAAAGCGGCACTGGCGCTCAAGCATCAGCTGCTTCCGCCAAGCATTCACTTTAAGACGCCGAATAAACAAATTCCGTTCATCGATTCGCCGGTATACATAAACACGTCCCAGAAGCCATGGGCGCAGGGAGAGGCTCCAAGGCGCTGCGGTGTCAGCTCATTCGGCTTGTCGGGTACCAACTGTCATATGGTGCTGGAGGAATATACCGCTCAGGCCGCGACCACTGAACTGGCGGCAGCCGCCCCGGAGCAATCGTATATGATTCCGCTATCGGCGAAAAGCGAGGAAGCGCTGCATACGCTGCTTCTCCATATGGGCGAATATTTTGAAGGGGAACAACGGGCCAGCCTTAAGGATATTAGCTATACGCTGGCGGCAGGGCGCGATCATCATCCGCTTCGTCTCGCTTTTATTGCCACAGATATCGCCGATCTTAAGCAGAAGCTGCATCAGCTAATCGCATGTCGGCAGCATCTAACGAGCTTGGATGTTCCCTGGCTTTCTTATGGTACATCGAAGCTGGCAGGCGATCATGCTCATTTCGCACAGCTGGCCGAGCAGCTTGTCAAACAGTTGAAAACCGCTGCCGTGCTTGAGCGCCCAGAACTGCTCCAGCAAATCGCAGAGCTGTATACAGCTGGAGCGGCTATTGGATGGTCCGCTATGTACAGAGGAAGCAGAGCCAAAAGGGCGCATATCCCCGTTTATCCGTTTGAGCGGAAGCGCAGCTGGCTGCAAATCCCAGAGTCTGCACCTGCTGAGCGTGCAAACGCACTCTTTTACACGATGAAGTGGATGGAGGAGGCGGCAGATCATCGCACCCGCACCATGCGGGGGGAAACGGTCCTTATTATGGGCGAATGGCATCAGCTCTCGCAGCAGCTAGAGGAGGAAGGCGTTCATTGCATACATGTTAAGCGGGGCTCGCACTACCAGGTGCTTAGCCCGGAGTCCTACATCATCAGCGAGAAAGAGGAAGATTACGACAAACTGACGGAAGCCATTAAACATGTGAATTTCACAAAAATACTGCATTTGCTTTGCTACAACGGACCGAATGAGATGATGTCGGTGGAGCAGCTAAGTGAAAGACAAAGCTTAGGCGTATACAGCTTGTTCCATTTGACTAAAGCGCTCCTGAGAGCAGGCGTTGGGCATAAGCATGAAATCATTATCGCAGCCGACTATGTGAACCGGATTACTGGAGAGGAAGCGTGCCTGAAGCCAGAAAACTCGCCATTGTTCGGCTTAGGTAAAGTCATTGGCATTGAATACCCGCATATTACTTGCAGAGCGATAGATGTAGATGCTTCGACTGCTGCACGCGATGTCATTTCGGAGATGGGTCTTAACAAAACGACCTATCAGATCGCCTATCGGAACGGCAAGCGTTTTGCAGAAATAATGGAAGAGACGGATGTTGAGCAAATGCAAGGCAAGCCCGTTTCTATGAAAGAGGAAGGCGTGTATGTCATCACAGGCGGCGCTGGAAACCTCGGGCTGCTTACGGCGAAACATTTGGCGTCAAAAGGGAAAATAAATCTGGCGCTGTTAAACCGTACCCCGCTGCCGAAGCAGGAGGACTGGCCCTCGTATTTGGAGCAGGATGGCGGATCACGGCTGCATGACACCATCAAGAAGCTGCAAGAAATTGCTGCTACTGGAGCACAGGTAGAGTGCATCCCGCTTAACGTCACCTCCTTGGATGAAATGAGCGCCACAATGGAGAGGCTGCGGCAAAAATATGGAAAAATAAATGGCGTCATCCATGCGGCTGGCGTAGCGGGCAGAGGCTTTCTCATTCGCAAGGACACTGCCGTATTCGAAGAGGTGCTAAATCCGAAGGTTACGGGTACCTGGATTTTAGATAAAGTTACCGAGCAGGATGAGCTCGACTTCTTCGTTTTATTTTCGTCAGGCGTTGCCCTTGTTGGAGAGATGGGGCAAGGCGATTATACAGCTGCCAACTGCTATCTGGATGCTTTTGCTGATTATCGGAGGAAGCTCGGCAAGCCGGCCCTTTCCATCAACTGGGTCGTATGGGATGGGGCGCGAATGGGAGAAGGAACGAGCGAAACGATCGACAGCATTTTCAAAACGCTGCCCCGAGCATTAGCGCTCCATGGATTCGATCAAGCCGTCAGCAAAGATCTGGCCCGTGTATTAATCGGTGAAGTGAATACGTCTAATCCGAGCGGTTTGGAGCTGTTCAGCAAAGATGTATTCCACTTGCCGGAAAAGCTGCGAGCTATCATGTTTAGTGACAGCAGCAGGGAGCAGGCAGTTCTAGGCAAGGCGCTGCCTATGCAGGAAGCGAAGGTGAAGCTTCTAGGCAGCAAGAACGGCTCTTACTCCGAAGTGGAGCAGACGCTTGCGGGTCTGTACCGCGAGGTGCTCGGTTACGAGGAGCTGAGCATCCACGATACGTTCTTCGAGCTAGGCGGAGATTCGGTGCAGCTGCATCGCCTGCATAAGCTGGTAGATCAGCGGTACACGGGACAAACCTCAATAGCCGATTTATTCGCTTACGCTTCAATAGCCAAGCTGGCGTCATTTTTGACTAAGGAAGACGGCAAAGCGGTCAAGCAAAATACCGCTGCTAGGCATGTCCCTGCCTCGCATGATGATGACATAGCTATTATCGGAATGTCTGCGCTGTTTCCAGGAGCAGATTCCGTTGACCAATACTGGACTAACATCAGCAATGCCGTAGATTGCACGGGACCTATCCCGCAAGAGCGGCGCATTTACGCAGAGGACTATCTGGCAGCTACAGGACAGTCTCCTGACGAACATCCCGGCTATATGGACTGCGCTTTTGTAGAAGGTATTGATGAGTTTGATTACCGGTTTTTCCGAATATCGCCGAAGGAAGCTAATTTGACCGACCCTTGCCAGAGGGTGTTTATGCAGAAGGCGTGGCATGCTATTGAGGATGCGGGGTATGGCGGTGATAAGCTGCGCGGCAGCCGAACAGGCATTTATGTCGGGTTTGCCAACATTATTCGCGATTCGTATCAGAAGATGCTGACCGATGTTGATCCTGTCATGATGTCGGAAGCGATTGTCGGCAACGTATCAGCGATGCTTCCAAGCCGCATTTCCCATTTGCTCGATTTGAAGGGGCCGACTATGGTCGTGGATACTGCCTGCTCCTCCTCATTAGTTGCTGTGCATTTGGCGAGCAATGCGATCCGGGGCGGTGATTGCGACATGGCGATTGTCGGCGGTGTAAAGCTGTTTCTCATTCCGCTTGACCATGAGCATAACAAAATCGGCATTGAATCTACGGATGGGAAAACGCGCACATTCGACGCCTATGCGGATGGTTCAGGCAGCGGCGAAGGAACAGCGGCCATCATACTCAAGCCGCTTAGCAAAGCCAAGGCAGATGGCGATCATATCCATGCCGTTATTAAAGGGAGCGCCATCAATCAGGATGGCGCATCAATGGGCATTACCGCGCCAAATCCGGCCGCACAGACTGACGTTATAACGCGGGCGTGGGAGAAGGCGGGCATTCATCCGGAGTCGATCGCCTTTTTTGAAGCACATGGCACAGGTACTGCTCTTGGCGATCCGATTGAAATCAGCGGCTTGAAGCAGGCAATCGAGTCTTATACGGACAAGAAGCAGTTTTGTGCAATCGGTTCTGTAAAGTCGAACATCGGCCATCTAAACGAAGGGGCCGGAATGGCCTCCATTATTAAATCGGTCATGGCGCTCAAGCATCGGGTAATACCGCCGACGCTCTACTTCCAAACGCCAAATCCAAAAATCGACCTGCATGATTCTCCGCTGTTCATCAACGCCCAATCAAGAAAATGGGAAAATGAAGAGCAGCCCATGAGATGCGCGGTCAGCTCTTTTGGCCTAAGCGGCACGAACTGTCACATGATTATTGAGGAGTACACACCGGAGGTTGCTGAATCTGAAGAGGAAGAGAAGCGGCAATCACCGCCTCAAATATTGACTTTATCAGCGGCCAGCAGAGAATCGCTTAGAAGGTTGACCCGACATTATGCCGACCGCTTTATGAATGGCGCTGCCGGGACACTTGCTGACATATGTTATACGGCGAATACAGGGAGAGGACATTACTCTCACCGCCTTGCCCTTATTGTCTCTGATGGGGCTGACCTGACCGGCAAGCTGAAGCATTTGGCCGAGCAGGAGACATTCAGCTCGCTTTCAGCGGAAGGTGTTTATTACGGCGAATACCGGGCGGTAAGCGACGAGCGCAGTATTCGCAGCCCAGGCGACATTACAGAGGCGAGAAAAAGCGAGCTCGGACGAGAAGGCGAGCAAGCCGTCTTGGCGTTGGAAAATGCACCGGTGGCATCTCGTACCGAAGCACTGGAGCAGCTTTGCCAGCTTTATGTGCAGGGTGCAGATATCCCGTGGGAGCAGCTCTATGCTGAACAGCCGCACGCCAAAGTTCAACTGCCGGTTTATCCGTTCGAGCGGACGAAATGCTGGGCGGACTTCCCTAAATATGCGAAGCAAGCCTTGCTCCATGCTGCTTCTGCTGACACTGCTGTCGTAACGGATAAGCTGCCATCTGCCTTTACGATGAGCTGGAAACAGCAGGAACGATTAGTGGTTTCAGCGGCCAAGCCCGCTGGTGGTATCACAGTCATCGTCAAGGACAGCGAAGGCTTTGCTGACCGTTTGGCCAGCGCATTAAGAAATCAGGGCAGGCAGGTGCTCATAGCGCAGACCCCTGATTGGTCCATTACCGAGGAGATGACTGCGGTAGAAGGGAGAATGCTAGATTGCTATAGCCAGCTTTTGCAGGAGGCAGCGGAGCAAGGAATTGCTCAAATCATCCATTGCGGCAGCCTGACGAGAAGCAGTATATCCAGCATAGAAGAGCTGAAAGTAAGCCAGCATAGAGGCGCAATGAGCTTGTTCCTGATTATGAAGGCGTGGGCAGCATGCGGTTTTGAGCAAGCTGCGGAAATGATCGTGCTGACTGAAAATGCCTGCCGCATTACAGGGGCAGAACAGCAGCTTCGGCCCGAAAATGCTCCACTGCTTGGGCTAGCCAAAGCACTCTCCAAAGAGCATTCGAATATAAGCTGCCGCAGCATCGACATGGACGAAGAGCTGAAGCTGGAGGATGTTTTATCTGAATTATCGATAAATTCAGACGCCAGACTCGTTGCTTTTCGAAACGGTACTCGTTATGTCGAGATATTTGAGCCATGCAGCAGTCTAAATACGCCTAGCGGCGAGGAACTGACTGTTCAAGCAGGAGGCGTCTATCTCATAACGGGCGGCACAGGCGGAATAGGACTTGAGACGGCAAAATGGCTAAGCACCAAAGGCCGCATAAAGCTGGTCCTAGTCAATCGTTCCGAACTGCCTGATCGGCGGACGTGGGATGGCATTTTGCTGCAAAACGAGGATCACAAGCTGTGCGAGAAAATAGCAGGCATTCGAGAGATCGAAGCTAGTGGCTCAGAAGTGATTGTATATCGCTCTGATGTATCCCATTACGATGAAACCGCAGCGATGCTGGAAGATATCCGGCTAACGCACGGGGAAATCAAAGGAATCGTACATGGCGCAGGTATAGCACGTACCGAGTCCATAATGGATAAGAGCTTGGATACGTTTGAGCAAGTCATCAGTGCCAAAATCTACGGCACATGGCTGCTGGATCAGCTGACTCAGCAGGATCGTCTCGATTTCTTCATTATGTATTCCTCTATTGCGACGATGTTCGAGACGGGCTATCAAAGCGACTATCTGGCGGCAAACGCCTATCTTGATGCCTATAGTACAGCGCCATCAAGCGATGGAAGACGAAGGTTGACGATTAATTGGACGACATGGCAAGGCAAGGGCATGGCTTCTGATCAAAATTTTCAGGCGGATACGATTTTTAAAACGATACAGGCTGCCCGTGCGATGGAGCTGCTGGACCTTGTTTGGTGCACGCCGCAAAGCAGAGTGCTGATCGGGGAACTGCATTTGGAGAGCAGAATGGCGTTGTGGCTGCATAACTATGCGGTTCAATTGTCAGATGACATTATGACAAGCCTTGAGGCGTTGAACGAACGTCTGGCGCAAGCGCCGGATAGATCATCTAAGTCTGCCGGATATGCAGCTGTTACGCTGATCGGAAGCGAGCATGATGCGTTCAGCGATACCGAGCGGCAGGTTGCCGAGGCTTGCAAAGGCGTGCTCGGATTTACCGAAATCGACATCCATGAAAGCTTTTTCGAAATGGGTGCTGACTCGCTAATGATTCGGCAGATTTATCAGAAGCTTTCGCAGCTGTACACCGAAGAAGTTGTCATTACCGATATGTTCGAGTACCCGACGGTTCATAAGCTGGCTAAGCATATCGAACGGCGGCAAGCAGGGATGGACACGGCAGCTGCCCCGATAAACAATCGGACGGTACTGCAGGATGACGAATTAAACCGGATGTTTGACGAGCTTGATAATGGGGCGCTCGATCTTGAACAGGTGCTCTCCAAGCTTGGCTCCAAAGAGAGGTGAGAATATGGACAAGGCGTACAAATATTTGGTGCAGGGTGTTCAGGACAAAAAGATCGACAGGCAGGTAGCCATTGACTTGATTAAGCTGCTCGAAACAGAAGCGGTAACGGATGCCGGCGATATTGCGATTATCGGCATGGCTGCCAAACTCCCGTCTGCGAGCACGATAGAGGAATTTTGGGAAGTTGTCGAAAGCGGCGTTGATTGCATTACCGGCTTTCCAGAAACGCGCAGCAGCGATATTAGCCGCTACCTTCGATTCAAGGGGGTGCCCGAGGAGGAAATCCGTTATAACAAAAGCGCTTATTTGCCGGAAATCGATAAATTTGATTATAAGTTTTTTAAGTTGTCCCCTCGTGAAGCAAGCTTGATGGACCCGTGCCAGAGAATGTTTCTGGAGACAAGCTGGCAGGCCGTTGAGGATGCGGGCTACGGAGGAAGCAGGCTGGAGGGCTCAAAGACAGGCGTGTTCGTCGGCTATGCCAGCAATTATAGGGACATGTACGCCAAGATGATTGAGGACATTGATCCTACTGCGCTTTCGATTGGTTTGGTCGGAAACTTGAACGCCGTCATCTCTGGCAGAATTTCTTATTTGCTCGATTTGAAGGGGACAAGCATGGTCATTGATACGGCTTGCTCCTCCTCGCTTGTTGCGATAGATTCGGCCTGCCAGGCGCTGCGCAGCCGCACTTGCGAAATGGCAATTGCTGGCGGCATCAACATTAATACGGTGCCGCTCAGCAAGGACTATATGCAGACCGGCATCGAATCGACCGACGGGGTGTCGCGGACGTTCGATAACCATTCGAACGGTTCTGGGGTAGGGGAAGGCATTGGCGCAATCGTGCTGAAGCCGCTAAAGGACGCCTTGAGAGATAAGGATGTCATCTATGCGGTCATTAAAGGGAGCGCCACCAATCAGGATGGAAGGTCCGCAGGACTTACCGCGCCAAACCCGCAAGCACAGACAGATGTTATTTTGCAGGCGTGGGAAAACGCCGGCATCGACCCGGAAACGATTGCTTATATTGAGACTCACGGTACCGGCACCAATTTGGGAGATCCGATTGAAATTCAAGGCATTCATTCGGCTTTCCGCAGGCATACGGGCAAAAAACAATTTTGCGCGGTCAGCTCTGTGAAAACGAATATTGGTCATTTAAGCGAGGCTGCTGGCATCGTAAGCGTCATAAAAGCCGTGATGGCTTTGCGGACAAAGCAGCTGCCGCCTTCGATCCATTTTAACCATCCGAATCGGTCTATACCGTTTGAAGACTCGCCGGTGTACGTAAGCGCAAAGCTGCGTGCTTGGGAAACGGATGGAGGACCGCGAAGATGCGGGGTAAGCGCCTTCGGCATCAGTGGAACGAACTGCCACGTTGTACTGGAGGAGGCTCCTGCACAAGCAGTCTCGGAGCAAAAGTCTGTGGCACCACGTTTGTTCACATTATCTGCCAAGTCGGAACAAGTACTGCTTGAATTAATTAGCCTCTATTCGGACTATTTGGCGCATAACGACCAGCTGAATTTAGATGAGGTTTGCTATACCGCAAATTCTGGCAGAGGCCATTACTCGCATAGGTTAGCGCTGCTTCCGTCAAGTATAGCGGATTTGCGGGACAAGCTCTTCAGTGCTCGTCTTGATGAAAGTGAAGGAGCGATATATTACGGGGCTCACCGGCTCATTGATTCCTCTAAGGAGGCGCTTGAAGCAAACGACTTGAAGGTGAAGGATCAGGAACGGCTAAGCGCAGAGGCGGCGGCTATAATAGCTGCTTACTGGGCTGAGCCGGATGCGCCGAGCAGCCTAATCGAGCAAGTAGCAGGGCTGTATGTCAAAGGCGCCGATGTGGATTGGGATTTGCTGGCTGGAGAAGTGAAGCCCTCAAAGGCAACGCTTCCTGCGTACCCTTTCGAGCGGAGCAGATGCTGGATCGATGCCCCGCTGCAGCAGCAAGTACAGTCCCCAGAAGAAGAAGAGCGTGGTCTATTTTACGGGTTTAACTGGAGAGCCGAGCAGCTGTCAGAGGATGCGGAGCGCGCACAAATGGCCGATGTGCTCATTATCGAGGACGAATTCCGTCCACCGTTTGTGCAGGCGACGATTGACAAGCTGCGGGAGCAAGGGCGAAATGTCATCGTAGCTTCCCTTGGGAGTAGCTTTGAGAGGATTGAAGCTAACCACTATACGCTTACGAGCAGTGAAGGCGATTACGACAAGCTGATGGCTGACCTGCTGGGGCGTCCCGTTACCCATATTTTGCATATGTGCGGACTATCCGAAAGGCTTGCTGCCGAAACGCTGGAGCAGCTGGAGCAAAGCCAGCAGTACGGGATATACAGCCTGCTCTATTTAACAAGATCGCTCATGAGGCACGACCCAAGATCAAAACGGCATATGCTGTTGTTTACGAAGCTGCTGCATGCGGCAACGGGGCAGGAAGCTGAATTAAGTCCTGAATGGGCAACGCTCGTTGGCTTAGGGAAAGTTATTCCACAGGAGTTTGCGCAAATCGCATGCAAAGCGGTTGATATTGACGACTTCACACAAGTGGAGGCCATCTGGCCGGAATTGGAGCATTTTACGAAGCAATATCACGTGTCTTACCGCGAAGGCTGTCGGTATACGGAGGAGTACGGCCCGATAGATCCGCTCAAGCTGGAGGAAGTTAGGGCGGAAATTCGCGATACCGGGGTTTACCTCATAACGGGCGGCACCGGAGGCATTGGGCTTGAAAACGCCAAGTATTTGGCCTCCAAGACAAATGTGAATGTTGCCCTTGTGAACCGTTCCCAGCTTCCTCCGAGGGAGGAGTGGGAAGCCGTTATTGCAGGCGGCGAGGACGCGGATACGATTCGTAAAATACAGAAGCTCCAGGAAATTGAAGCGCTGGGCGGCCGTATTACGCTCCATAGCGTAGATATAGCGGACTATGCAGCGATGGCGGCTCTCATCGGCGGGCTAAGGGAAGAGTTTGGACGAATTAACGGCATTATTCACGGTGCTGGTATAGCTGGTGCGGGCTATTTGTTCAAGAAGGATTTGAACATCTTCAAAAACGTGCTGCAGCCGAAAGTGGCGGGAACCTGGATATTGGATAGGCTTACCCGGCAAGATCAGCTCGACTTCTTCATTATGCACTCATCGGGCGTTTCGATGGTTGGAGAAGCTGGGCAGGGGGACTACGTTTCAGGAAACGCATATTTGGATGCTTTTGCTGCCTACAGGAGAAAAGAGGAGCGCCATGCGCTGGCGTTAAACTGGGTTTCCTGGAAGGAGGCGGGCATGTCCGTCCGCTTCGGCATTAACGTCGATTCCTTCTATAAGGCGCTACCTACCGTGCAAGCCATTGAAAGCATGGATATGGCGCTGCAGCGGAATATGACGAGGGTGCTCATCGGAGAAATGAACGAAAGTCCAGAATATTTGTCCTTGCTGATGGCATTTCCATTTGATTTAACGGAAGAGCTGAATGATCGGGTCAGCCGCTTGTTAAACGGAAATTTCGAACAGGAAGGGCATAAGATCATCTCCAATGGAAATTATGATGCCGCTATGCTCGACCAAGGCAGGCTGATTATTTTACCGAAAGGCAACAGCCCCGTGAGCAACAGCTCCAAGCCTTCGAAAGCCGAGCTTCGGGGCAAGCAGGGAGACGGCTATAATGCGGTCGAGCAGGAGGTAGCCAATATATTCAGCACCATTCTTGGCTATCCGGAAATCGACATCCATGATACTTTGTTCGAGCTCGGCGGGGACTCGCTGCTGCTGATGAGAATCCATAAATTGATTGAGACGGAGTATCCGGGCAAGGTGACGATCACCGACATGTTCGAGTTCCCTTCCGTTCAGCGGCTGGCGCAGCATATTAACAAAGAAGAGCAAGAGCAGCCAGTGGCTGCAGCTGCCAGTGACGTTCGTCAGGAAGCAAGGGACATATTCGAGAAGCTTGCGGAAGGCAATATGAGTCTGGAAGAAGCCATTCACGTTATTGAAGATCTGTAGGAAAAGAGGAGAATCGTGCAGAACAATATTTTTACATTTATCGTGAATCAGACGACAAGCGGCAACATCGACAAGGAAACGGCTGTTGAGATGATTGCCATGCTGAAGCAGGGCGGAGCAAAGGTGCAGGATGACATCGCCATAATCGGGATGTCTGCCAGGCTGCCGGGAGCCCAGGATATCCATGAATACTGGAACAATATTGAAAATGGGATAGATACGGTCAAGCAAATTCCGCAAAACCGTAAAAATGACACCGACGACTATATCAAGTTCAAGCAGCTTGATCAGGATAAAATCATTTATCCAGAATATGGTTATTTAGAGGATATTGACGGCTTTGATTATGAGTTTTTCCGCATGTCGCCAAGGGAAGCAAGCTTAACTGATCCGCATCAGCGTATTTTTCTGGAGCAGGCGTGGAAGGCAATTGAGGATGCCGGCTACGGTGGCGATAGACTGACAGGCAGCAAAACCGGCGTTTATCTCGGCTATACGCAAAGCCCGAAGGATCTGTATTGCAAAATGATTATGGATATTGATCCGACCTTGATACCGATTGCAACGGTGGGCAATATGCAGGCGATGGCGGCGACCCGCATCTCCTATTTGTTGAATTTGAAAGGGCCTGCACTTGTGGTAGATACGGCTTGCTCGTCGGCATTAGTAGCCATTGAGCTTGCCTGCCAAGCTATCAAGACAGGGCAATGCGATCAAGCTATCGCCGGCGGGATTAAGCTGAATATTATTCCAGTCGATGATGAAAACATTCGCATCGGCATTGAGTCGGGCGATTGGAGAACCCGGGCGTTTGACGATACGGCTGACGGATCGGGAGTTGGCGAAGGTGCTGGCGCATTGCTGCTTAAGCCTCTCAAGAAGGCGCTTAAGGACGGAGATCATATTTATGCCGTCATTAAAGGCAATGCCGCCAATCATGACGGCCAGACAGCAGGTATAACCGTGCCGAATCCGGCGTCACAAACCTCGGTCATCCAGCAGGCGTGGGAAGAATCGGGCATCGACCCGGAGACGCTTGATTATATTGAAACACACGGAACAGGCACGATTCTCGGTGATCCGATTGAAATTAGAGGCATTGAAGGCGCCTTTAAAAAATATACGAATAAAAAGCAGTTTTGCGCAATCAGCTCCGTCAAGACGAATATCGGACATTTAAGCGAGGCTGCAGGCATCGCGAGTATTGTCAAAATGGCGTTGTCGCTGAAATATAAGAAGCTGCCGCCAACGATCTATTTTCAAAAGCCGCATTCCTCTATCTCCTTCACGGATTCGCCTTTGTATGTCAATACGAAGCTTCGTGATTGGGAAACGGACGGGCATCCAAGACGAGGCGGGGTTAGCGGATTTGGCATGAGCGGCACGAACTGCCATCTTGTGCTGGAGGAAGCGCCAGAGCAAGCGAATGCAGAACCTTCGTCTGCGGGGCCAGAGGTGTTTACACTCTCGGCGAGAAGCAGCAAAGCGCTGCGGGAACTGCTGCAGCTGTACGATGAATATTTGCAGCAAAGCGGCGGTAATTCAACGCTTTCTAATATATGCTTCACGGCCAATACTGGTCGCAGTACCTACGCATACCGCCTTGCGCTAATGGCTGCTGATTTGGACGATTTGCATGTGAAAATCCGTGCTTGCTTGGAAGCTGATCTGGAGTCTTTTACGGCCCCATGGGCCTTCTATGGATTCCACCGTGTAGCCCGTGCCAACGCAGCGCCGAAACCAGGTGAAATCGATGAACAGGAGAAGCGCCATCTTGGCGGTGAGGCAGCGCAGCATTTAGAGAGCTGGATTGCATCTGGAAAATTGGATGAGCAGTCGCTTCACTCGCTTTGCTCCACTTATGCAAGCGGCGGCGATGTCAACTGGACCGAGCTTTATGAGGGAGAACGGAGACTGCGCGTCAGCCTGCCGACCTATGCGCTGCAAAATGCGCGCTGCTGGCTGGACTTTCCCGAGCTGGAAGCGTCAGAGGAAACGAAGGAGGATGGTCTTTACTTCGCGCCTGTATGGACGAAAGAGGAGCGTTCTGCCAAATCCGGAGAAGCTTTGACTGGTGCTGTCCTACTCATTGGTGGAGCAGGCGACAGCAAGCAAATGGCTGAAGCCCTGGAGGCAGCGTATGCAGGGGAACAGAGGGATACGATTCAGGTTTCGCTAGGAGAGGAATACATCCAGCATCATTCTGGCGCTTATACCATCCGCAACACGCAAGGCGATTATATTAGGCTTTTCGAAGACATTGGAGCGGGGACACTTCAGCAAATTGTCCATATGCTCAATTTGGATAGCAGCGGGCCAATCGACAGCGTAGAGCAGTTGGATGAGAGTCAAAAACGCGGACTATACAGCCTCTTCTATCTGTATAAGGCTTGGCTGCATACAAACGGAAAGCAGCAGCTTGACGTTGTTCTCCTAACAGACAGTGCCCAAGAAGTGAGCGGTGTGGAGACGCACATTCGTCCGGAACACGCGACCGCTATTGGCTTCGGCAAGGTTGTGAGCAAGGAGCATCCGCAGTTCAACGTTCGAAGCATTGATAGGGATCAGGAAACAGATGCGGGGCAGCTGAAGGAAGAGATTATGTATGGCACAGGTTCATCGCCTTATGCTGTTGCTTTCCGCGCAGGCAGCCGCTATATCGAGCAATTTGCTCAAATGGAGCTTGATCGCATGGCCGATGAGCCTGTAGCGATTAAGGAGCAGGGCGTTTATCTCATTACGGGAGGAACTGGAGGAATCGGCCTTGAGGTTGCCAAGTCGCTAGCCGCACGTGCAGCTTCTGTCAATCTGGTCCTCGTAAACCGGTCGGCGATGCCTGATCGGGAGCAATGGGATGCGATTGCTCAGACGGGGACGGATCTGCCGTCAATTCACAAGATTAACGCCATTCGCGAGTTGGAAGCAGCTGGAGCACAGATTAAGCTGTGTCAGGCAAATATTTCCGATGAGTCGGAGCTTAGAGCGATGCTTTCGGAAGTTCGCAGCGAGTATGGAAAAATTGACGGTATCGTTCACGGCGCTGGCGTCGCCATCGACCAGTTGCTGAAGGACAAGCAGGAAAACGTCATACGCGAGGTGCTCCTGCCTAAAGTGAACGGAACGTGGCTGCTTAATAAATGGACGGAGGAGGATCAACTTGATTTCTTCGTCATGTTCTCATCCGTGGCTACCATTTATTACGGATCAACCCAAAGCGATTATGTAGCGGCTAACGCTTATATGGATTCATTTACTCATTATCGAAGCAGGCAGGGCAAGAAGTCGCTGACGATTAACTGGACAACCTGGAAGGAAACCGGAATGGCGAAAAATAGCGGCGTTGCGGTAAGTACCATATTCCAGACGCTGCCAACATCGAGCGGTATTGAAGGATTTACTGCCTTGCTGAACAAGCAAAGCAGCAGAGCGTTAATCGGCAGCTTCAACTACGATCGGCTGGGCATTATATTGCTTGAGAAAGCGACGGTTAGACTGTCAGAGCCGCTGCAGCGCAGACTGGATTATTATAAGCAGCAGCTTGGCAGCTCTGGCTCCAGCAACAAGGCTGCGAAGCCGAAGGCGGCAGCAAAGAACGGCGAGGTGCAGCTGACCGGCCGTGATGGAGCAGCCTATAACGAAACCGAGAAGACGATTGCCGCGGTTTGCCAAAATGCGCTCGGTTATGCCGAAATCGACATTAACGACAACTTTTTCGAGCTTGGTGCCGACTCGATATTGCTGATGCGTATCCACGCTGAACTGGATAAGCGCTATACAGGCTTATTAACGGTTGCGGATATGTTTGAGCATACGACGATTTCCAAGCTGGCGGAATATATCGTAGAACAGGATGCTGAGAGCAGCATGCCTCAGCAGACGATCGCTGCGCGTGAAGCCTTGTCAACGGATAGCGATATTGCCGTAATCGGCATGTCTTTCCAGTTCCCTAAGGCGAGCACGAACGAGGAATTCTGGGGAGCGCTGCAAGCTGGCGTTGATAACGGCAGCGGCTATCCGGATGTACGAAGAAAAGATATGGAAAAATACGTTGCCTTCAAGGGCTGGCCGCTCAATGCGGTCGACTACGAGCAGGGCAGTTATTTGGACGAAATAGACAAGTTCGACTATCGCTTTTTCCGAATGTCACCGAAGGAAGCGAGCACGACTGACCCGAACCATCGTCTGTTTTTGCAGACGGCATGGCATGCCATTGAAGATGCGGGCTACGGAGGCAAAAAGATCTACGGCACGAAAACAGGGGTTTACCTCGGCTTCGCTTCCAATATGGTCTATTTCCATCGCTTCATTAGCGAGGTTGAGCCGCAGTCGGAAGGTGCTTCGCTAGTCGGCAATACCGCTTCGGTAGCAACAGGAAGGGTATCCTATCTGTTTGATTTGAAGGGCCCGAGCGTCGTTATCGATACAGCCTGTTCTTCCTCCTTGACCTCCGTGCATTTAGCCTGCAAATCGATACGCATGGGCGACTGCGAAATGGCGATTGCCGGCGGGGTACGGCTGAATATGATGCCTATATTCCGCAAAGGCTCGCCAAGAGGCATCGGCATGGAGTCGGGTGACGGCAAAACAAGGGCGTTTGATGAGCTCTCCGAAGGCACGGGAACAGGCGAAGGGGTAGGAGCGATTCTGCTAAAGCCGCTTCAGAAGGCGATCGAGGATCGGGACAATATTTATGCTGTCATCAAGGGAAGCGCATCGAATCAAGATGGAAGCTCCGCTGGCTTGACCGCACCAAACCCGGCTGCTCAGGAGGAAGTCATTATTCAGGCATGGGAAGATGCCGCTATTGATCCTGAGACGGTTACGTATATTGAAACACATGGAACGGGCACCCAATTGGGAGATCCGATTGAAATTCAGGGTATTGGGCGCGCATTTAAACGCTATACCCAGAAGAAACAATTTTGCGCGGTCGGATCATCAAAAACGAATTTGACGCATTTATCGGAGGCTGCGGGCATCGCGGGCGTGATTAAAGCGGTTTTGACGCTCAAAAACAAGGAGCTGCCGCCAAACCTTTATTTTAACCGCCCGAACCGAAAAATCGACTTTATGAACTCACCAGTATACGTCAATGCAACCCGTAAATTATGGGAGACGGAAGGCCATCCGCGCAGATGCGGTGTGAGCGGCTTCGGCATGAGCGGAACGAACTGCCATGTCGTTATGGAAGAGTATTTGGGAGCTGAAACCCTGCTTCTGCAGGGCGAAGAGGGGCTTAGCCTCCGTCCGCAGCTGTTTACACTCTCCGCACTGACGGAAACTGCGCTTCGGCGCCTGGTCAGCCAATATAAATCGCAGCGTTTTGGCGATGGTTCAGCTGCTGCCTTCCGCAATGCTTGTTATACGGCCAACACTGGACGTGGCCACTACGCGCACAGGCTGATTCTTATCGTTAACGATGTGGACGATTTCAACCGGAAGCTTAGTGAGGTGGACGAATACGGGTTCGACAACCTAAAACAGCCTTGGTTGTACTATGGCTACCACAAAATCGTATCGGAAACGAAAGCGAAAAAATCCGAGGGCGAAATTTCGGAAAGCCAGCGGATAAGCATGACGAAGCAGTTCGGACAATTGGTCGACGATTATGTAGATGGGGAACGCTCTGATGACACCAGCCTGCCGCACATTTGCGAGCTTTATGTACAAGGTGTAGAAACCGATTGGGAGCCATTCTACTTCGGTGAAGAGCTGCACCGGATCAGCCTCCCGACCTATCCGTTCGAACGTGAACGCTGCTGGGTTGAGATTCCCGAATACGAGCAAGCTGTGACAGAAGTAACGGCTGGCGGCTTGTATTACGGGGGACAGTGGGTAAGGCAGGAGCAGCTAATGGCCGAGCAGACTACACAGGCTGGACCAGTTCTCATCTTTATGGACGAGAAGGGCTTAGGACAATCGCTCGCTGATGAGTGGAACCGGAAGGGAACCGAGACCGTTCAAGTTTATTTGCGAAAGCAGTATGCCAAGCTGGATGATGGCAGCTATCACATAAGTGGTACGGTGGAAGATTATGTGAAGCTGCTGAGGGATAATAAGGGCAGAACCTGGAGCAAAATGATCCACCTGTTCAGCATCGTGCCGGAAGGCATGGCGGTAGACTGGAACGGCTTTAATGAGACGCAGTATAGAGGCGTCTACAGCCTGTTTTACTTATCCAAAGCGGTAGCCCAGGTGGGGTTAAGCGCTGTAACCGATACGGTTATTATATCGGATCATGTAGATGTTGTAAGCGGCCGCGAATCCCGTGTCAATCCATGGAATGCACCGCTCCTGGCACTTGGAAAATCCGCAAGGCAAGAGCTGCCGAGCATGCTGTGTCGCGCTATTGATATTGATGAAGCGACGAGTTTGGAGACGGTCATGCGCGAAATATTGGCAGCACCGTCGTATTATATGGTCGCTTTCCGCGACAATGAGCGGTATGCCGAAATTTTCAAAGAATACCGTGTACAAGAAGCAAACGAGCAGCCGATCGAAGTTAGGGAAGAAGGGATATATCTCATTACGGGCGGCACAGGCGGCATGGGAATTGAGACGGCCAGATATTTGGCAGCGAGAAAGCAAGTCAACATTGCGCTCATTAACCGTACGCCTTTGCCAGATAAAGGGACATGGGATGATATTATCGACCGCAACAGCAGAACCGACCGGAAGGCTATTCAGAGAATGAAAGCCGTTCGCGAGATTGAAGCAATGGGTGCTCATGTCGAATGCTACAGTCTTGATATCGCCAATTTGCAACAAATGGAAGAGTTGGTTGGCGGGCTGCGAGAACGTTATGGACGCATTAACGGTATCGTCCATGGCGCCGGTGTAGGCGGCGATGGCTTCCTTTATTTGAAGGAAGAGCAGGTGTTCAACGAGGTTGTTCATCCGAAGGTGTTTGGGACATGGATTCTCGACAAGCTGACCGAGCAGGATCGACCAGATTTCTTCCTGATGTTCTCCTCCATGAGCTCGCGTTTTGCAGTGCCAGGGCAGGGAGATTACTGCGCAGCTAATACGTTTTTGGATGCATTTGCCAAACACAAAACGTTGAACCAGCAAAAAGCGCTGTCCATCAACTGGGTCGCTTGGAAGGAAACAGGCATGGCCGTAGAGTTTGGCGTCAATGCAGACGGAGCCTTCAAGGCGCTGCCTACTGCAGTGGCCATGCGCGGTCTGGACGAAGCTTTGAACCGGAGCGTATCGAACGTTCTTATCGGGGAGCTCAACTACGGCTCGGATCTGCTGTGGGAGCTTGGTCTCGTTCCGCAGCTGCTGGATGCGCCGATAGACGCTGCTATAACGGGGTCCCAGAAGCGCTGGGAGGCAAGGCAGCTGGCTTCGCAAAGACGTTTCGAAGGAGAAATCAAGCTTACGGGAAAAGACGGGGAATACACCGATCTGGAAACGAAGCTGGCGGAAATCTACTGCGAGGTACTTGGCTTTAATGAAATCGATATGGACGATAATTTCTTCGAGCTTGGCGGCGACTCGATTTTACTTGGCAGAGTTCATGCTTCTTTGGAAAAGCATTATCCGGGCAAGGTTAGATTGCTGGATTTGTTCGAATACACCTCCGTCAGCAAGCTGCAGCAGTACATGCGGGAGGATGAAGAGGAGCAGGATACAGCAGGCACAGAAGCTCTGGAACATCTTGCGTACGACCGCGAAATGTCGCAAGTATTGCAGCAGGTAAGTGCTGGCGCCAGCTTGGAGGAGGATACGAAGCGGTTAATGGAGGAACTGGACAAGGGTACGCTTTCCATTGAACAGGCGATTGACCAGTTGACGAAGACCGGACAAGACAGCAGCGAAGCAAGGAAAAAGTAATTGGCGCAGCAAATTTGGACGCCCGGAGGGTAAAAGGCTATGGATAAGCTGTACCACTATATTCTCAAGAGAGCTACCGAAGGAAAAATCGAAAAAGAAGATGCGATTCGCATGGTCACACTGCTTAGGCAGGCACAGGCAGAGCAAGAGGATAACCGCAAGGAGGACATCGCCATTATTGGGATGGCCTCCCATATAGCGGGAACCGACTCCTCAGAGGAGTTCTGGCGGCAAATCGCCTCTGGCGTTGATTTAATAGGCGCCTTTCCGCAAGAAAGAAGCGCAGACATTGACGGCTATCTGACCAACATGCTGGATGAAATGGGCTGGGAATTAAAATATTCCCCTGGTGCTTATATGCACGATATCGCTTCCTTCGATTATGGCTTTTTCCGCATAACGCCGAATGAGGCTGCACTGATGGATCCGTCCCAGCGTATATTTTTGCAAACGGCCTGGGAAGCCATTGAGGATGCGGGCTATGGCGGGAATAAGCTTGTTGGAAGTCATACAGGCGTATATGTGGGCTACTCCAGCAGCTCAAGCTATCATTCCATGATACTGGAAACGGAGCCGGAATCAGCGGCAACGGCATTGACAGGCAACATTGCCGCCATGCTTCCGACGAGAATTTCCTACATGCTTGATTTGAAGGGGCCTACGCTTATTTTGGATACGGCCTGCTCCTCCTCATCGGTTGCCATTCATCTAGCGAGCAAGGCCATTCATAATGGCGACTGCAAAATGGCGATTGCGGGCGGCATCAGGCTCAATCTTCTGCCTATCGACAACTCCGGTCTGAAGCTGGGTGTTGAGGCGGTGGATGGACGGACGCGGACGTTTGATGCAGAAGCCGAGGGCGCTGGCTGGGGAGAAGGCAGTGCTGCTGTTCTGCTAAAGCCGCTAAGCCAGGCTGTAAAGGATGGGGACCGGATTTATGCGGTTATTAAAGGCAGCGCCATTAATCAGGATGGCACTTCAATCGGCATAACCGCTCCCAATTCGGCTGCCCAAGCCGAGGTTCTGCTTAAAGCGTGGAAGGACGCTGGCATCGATCCCGAGACGCTTTCCTACATTGAAGTGCATGGCACAGCCACGAGGCTTGGCGATCCGCTCGAAATTGAAGGGCTGTATAGGGCCTTCAAAAAGCATACGAACCGGAAGCAGTTTTGCGCAGTCAGCACGGTTAAGACCAACGTAGGCCACTTGTACGAATGCGCCGGCATTGCCGGCGTTATCAAGGGCGCTATGTCGTTAAAGCATCGCAAAATACCGGCTACTGCCCATTTCAACCGCCCGAATGGGGCGATTAGCTTCAGTGATTCGCCGGTCTACGTCAACACCCAATTGCGGGAGTGGGAAGCTGCCGAGCATCCGCGCAGATGCGGCATCAGCGCCTTTGGCCTGAGCGGAACCAATTGCCATATCGTTCTGGAGGAGTATGTTCCACCGCAGCAGCCGGAGCAGGCCGAGGATGTCTACGCTGGCATGCCCCATGTCCTTGCGATATCGGCCAAAAGCATGGCGCCGCTGCTTGGAATCGTATCTCGCTACGAGCAGTTCTTAAACCGGGAGGCACAAATCCCGCTTCGGGATTTATGCTATACGGCTAGCACCGGCAGAGGCCATTATGCGCACCGCATTGCTATCATTTTCGAGAATGCCGCTGACTTAAGGCGCAAAATTGCTCTTATGGCGAGCAATGCTCTTGAAGAAAGCATTCACAATGATATGCACTACGGCAGACATAAGGTCGTCTCGGGAAATAAGCAGGTATTGGCTGAAAATGAAATTAAGAAGCCGCAGCATGCGGAACTGACACGCACCGCCTCCGAGAAGGTTCGGCAGTTCATCGGCACTGGCAAAACGGATAAGCAGCTGCTTCAAGACATTGGCAGCCTGTATGTCCGCGGTGCGGATGTCAATTGGGAGGAGCTGTATCAGGGCGAAGCCCGCCGCAAAACGTATGCGCCAACCTACGCCTTTGAGAAACAGCGCTGCTGGCTAGAGCTTAATATGCCGCAGCGGAGCGGCAAAGACGGGACTGAAGATACGCTGCTCTACGCCATGCAGTGGCGCAAGTGCAGCAGAATCCCCGTGCCTTCCGGCATTGAAGGAGCAGCCGTCATATTTATGGATCGGGCGGGAGTCGGACAGTCAATAGCAGCATCTTTGCGGGAAAGCGGCAGGCAGGTGATCGAGGTGGAGCTTGCGGAGGACGATGTGCCCTTTGGCTGCACGGCCAGCTCAAGCGCCGAAGGCTACCGAATTGACGGAACAAAGGCAAGCTATTTCCAGCTTATGCAGGCATTGAAGGATGAGCCATTTGGCCAAATCATTCACCTGTTAGCGCTGAACACACAGGACGTCAGCGATACGCTGGAGATGCTGAAGCGGCGGCAGACAAGCGGTGCCTATAGCCTGTTTTATTTAATAAAAGCGCTGGTGCAGGCGGAAATCCAGCAGCCAATTGCGCTGCATATCCTCACTAGCAATGCTGTAGAGGCTACAGGCGCTGAGAAGCTGCTTATTCCCGATCATGCTCCTATATACGGCATGGGCAAGGTTATCGCCAAGGAGCTGCCCGATGTTGCCTGCAAATTTATCGATATAGAGGAATCGGCGGTGCACGAACAGCTTATGGGAGAGCTTCAGGCGATTGACGTGTACGGAGTTGCGCTTCGAAATGGCGACAGATACACCGAAATATTTGCCGAGCTGCCAAGCGAGCAGCTAGAAACTAGCCAAGGCTTGAACTTGCAGGAGCAAGGAGTATACCTGATTACTGGCGGACTAGGCGGCATTGGGCTGGAAATGGCGAGATGGTTTGCAGCTCAGAGCAAGGTCAATTTAGCTTTAATTAGCCGAACTCCGCTGCCGCCGCGCGCGGAATGGCAGGCTGTTCTTGATGGCAGCAGCGCTTCGGAAAAGCTGAGAAAGCGGCTTCTTACGGTGAAGGAGCTGGAGCTGCTGGGAGCCACGGTAGAATGCATCGGTGCCGATGCAGCCGATTATGGCGCTATGGAGCAGGTTATCGCTGATTTGAAAAGCAAGTATGGGCAAATACGGGGTATCGTGCACGGTGCAGGCATCTCAAACGACGGGCCGCTTGCTGACAGAGGCGATGATATGTTCGAGGCCATCTATGCACCGAAGGTGTACGGTACTTGGGTGCTCGATAAGCTTACGCAAGACCAGCAGTTAGATTTTTTCATTATGTTCTCGTCGGTCGCGACCATATTCAGCGCCTTTGGGCAAGGGGATTATGCGGCGGCTAACGCTTATTTGGATGCTTATGCGCCTTATCGTCAAAGAAGAGGCGGACGTACGATTACGGTAAACTGGACGACGTGGAAGGAAACCGGAATGGCCTTTGACGGCGGACACGTATTCGATACGATTTTTAAGACGCTGCCGACCGAGCAAGGGCTTGAAGGTTTTGCAAAACTGCTGAAGAGCGGTGTGAGCAGAGCGTTAGTTGGGCAAATCCACTATGACGGGGCAGGAGCGATGCTGCTTGAGCGCTCCGGTGTAGCTTGCTCCGATTCGATTCGGAAGCGGATTGCGGCGAAGAAAGACAGCAAACGCAAGCCAAGCGGCCACAGTGGACAAAAGAAGCAACGCAGTGCGGACGGTGTGGTCCTGCTTGGCCGGGAGGCTGGCAGCTACTCGGAGCTCGAGCAGAAGCTTGCCTTATGCTGTAAGCTTGTCCTCGGCTATGAGGAGATTGACATCTATGACAACTTCTTTGAAATGGGCGCGGATTCACTCGTATTAATGAAGCTCCAGGGCGAGATCGAGACGCACACATTCGAATCGGTGTCCATCAGCGATTTATTCGAACATACGACCATCGTTCAACTGGCGGAGCACCTGCAAAAGCAAACCGCCAGCCTTGGACCTGTCCGCTCCGGCCAGTATCCTCCTATGCAGAAGGCGGGTGCAAAGCCGTATTATCCAGCTTCCCACGCCCAGAAGCGCATGTTCCTTGGCTTTAAACGGGAACCGCAGCTGACAAGCGCCAATCAGTTTAGAGTTTCAGTGCTGAACATCCGGGTGGAGCCTGAGCGGATGGAGCTGGCTGTACGCCGCATGATTGACAGGCATGAGGTGCTGCGAACAGCCGTTACGAGCATAGAAGGGGAAATTGTCCAAGTGATCAGCGGACAAGTCCCATTTGAGATGGGTTATTGGGAAGCTGGAGAGGCCGAGGCTAAAGACATTATTAATCGGTTTAAGCAGCCGTTTAATTTGAATGAACCGCCGTTTTTCCGGTTGGGCCTTGTGAAGGTAGAGGAGGCAAAATATTACCTGCTTTACGATGCCCACCACATTATTACGGATGGAGTATCGATGGAAATATTCATGAGGGAGCTTGTGCAGCTGTACAAGGGCGAAACGCCGCCTGCCCTGCCTTATCAATACAAGGACTATGTGGAGTGGCAGCTCGCCTTCGCGCAGACGGAGCAAATGAAGCGCCAGCAGCATTACTGGGAAGAGATGTTTGCGGGCGAAATTCCCGTGCTGCGTCTGCCGACAGATCAGCCAAGACCCGAGCATTTTGTTTTTGAAGGCGGTTTAGTGATGAGCTTGGCTGACCGCGAACTGACGGAGAAGCTGAAACAGCTGGCAAGCTTATCAGGAACGACGATGTATATGCTGCTGCTCGCCGCTTATGCCGTGCTGCTGTCCAAATATTCTGCGCAAGACGACCTTGTCATCGGATCACCGGTTACAGGACGGCCAAAGCGGGAAATGGACAGAATTCTCGGCATGTTTATCAATATGATGGCGATGCGGGTTAGTCCCCGCAAGGAGCTCACTTTCTTGAGCTGCCTAGAGCATATTAAAGCAAGCGCTGTACAGGCTTTCGACAACCAGGATTACCCGTTGGACGAGCTGATCCAGCAGTTGAACGTGAAGAGAAGCGCGAACCGCCACCCGCTGTTCGATACGGTGTTTATTTATCAAAATGTGGCTGTTGATGAAAGAGCGATTGGCCATTCTATCGATGAGATTTACAATCTGACCGATTATGAACTGACGCTGGAGGCGATGGAGCAGGGCGGAATGCTTCGACTTCGGCTGGAGTACAATTCGCGGCTTTATTATATGCAAACAGCGGAGCGGATGTTGGAGGATTACATGAGCATTCTTGATGCGATCACCAAGAAGCCCGATATCCTTTTGCAAAATATTGAACTGTCCAGCAGCAAAACCGATGTGCCTTTATATGAGGATGATGAGGAAATTTCCTTTAATTTATAGGCGCCTGTGCCATCAAGCATGTAGAAAAGAAGGGAGGGAATGAATATGGATTCCTATTCGGAAAATATGCTATTGACGAGTGGCAAGTGGCAGGAGGAACGGGAGTATTGGCTCAGCAAGCTCGATCCTTCAGCTGAGCCGACTGCCTTTGAGGGCGATCTGAAAGATGCAGGCTTGCGTCAGGGAGCGGTAGATTTGATCAAGGGCCCGATTCCGCCTGCTTTAACTGAAAGGCTGCTGTCCGTTTGCAGGAACTCCCAGCAAGGCCTGTATGCGTTTTTGCTGTCAGGTGCGCTCTATATGCTTCATCGATATACAGGTGAGCAGATCGTGACCGCTGGAATGCCATCCGGACAACAAACGGCAGAAAGCACAGCTCCCAACCGGTTGATCGCCCTGCAGGTTCCTATTGATGAAGCGTCGTCCTTCAAGGAATATTTACAGCGCGTTGGCCAAACGGTGCAGGAGGCGAGGAAGTACAAGCATATTCCTTTTCCAGCTATCATCAGGCTGCTTAAGCAGGACCCCGAAGCCGTTGTCCATGCTTTTAAAACAGTCGTTGCGCTGAATACACTGCATGCACCCATATACATGCAGGACTCGAAAGCATCGGTTACCTTTTATTTCATGATGGAAGGCAATCGCCTTCAATTGGAGCTGCTTTATGAACGTTCCATGTATTCGCAGCGATACATGGAACGACTTTTCAACCACTTTGTGGGCTTTCTCAGCGAGGTGCTTCATAGTACCGATAAGCTGCTGAACCAGATAAGCATGCTTTCACAGGAGGAAATGGACGCGCTTGATCGGTTTAATCTGGCACCTGTACCTTATCCAAAGGATAAAACGGTACAGGAGCTGTTTGACAGTCAAGCCATGCATACGGCAGATTGGACCGCCTTGCGTTTTGACGGGAATGAGCTTTCTTACGGGGAGCTTAAAGATCGCTCGGACCGGCTAGCTTGCCTGCTTCGCAGCAAGGGGATTGGCAGGCAGCGGGTTGCCGCTGTCATGACGAATCGCTCTTTGGAAATGATGGTTGCTATTTTGGCGGTGCTCAAGGCTGGGGGTGCCTATCTGCCCATTGACCCAACTTATCCGCCAGACCGGATCAAGCATATGCTGGCCGACAGCGGGGCGGGCGTACTGCTTACACAGGATGGACTAATCAGCCATGTTGATTTTCAAGGGGAAACCGTAAATCTCGACGATAGACGGGTATATGGACAATTCGATCCGCTGCTGTCTAATGTGAACGACCCGGAGGATGCTGCTTACTTAATTTATACATCCGGCTCTACTGGCCTGCCGAAAGGTGTGCTGGTTCCGCACAAGGCAGTTGTGAATTTTATTACGGGCATTACAACCCGAATCCCTGCCTTCACCGGAGGAAAAACAATTGCTGCCGTTACAACGCTTTGCTTCGATATATTCGTGCTGGAGACGCTCCTGCCGCTGACACAAGGTCTGGTTGTCGTCATTGCGGGCGAAGAGGAGCAGCAAAATCCAGCCTTACTCCAGCGGTGGCTGAAGCATAATCGGATCGAGCTGCTGCAGGCGACGCCTTCCCGGATTCAACTGCTGCTGAACGATAACGGGGCGGAAGCAGGCATGGATCAAATAACGACGCTTATGGTAGGCGGGGAAGCTTTCCCGGATGAGCTGCTTCACCAGCTTCGAGAAAGGTGCAGAGGGGCAAGTATATACAATATGTACGGTCCAACAGAGACGACGGTGTGGTCCTCTGTCAAGGATGTGACGAGTGCGAGCAGCATAACGCTGGGGGCACCCATCGCCAATACGCAAATGTATATTGTTGATTCGCATCTTCGTTTGCTGCCGGAAGGCGTGGCTGGGGAGCTGTGCATCGCTGGAGATGGCGTAGCTATCGGCTACTGGAACCGGGAGGAGCTGACTGCCGATAGATTCGTTCCGTGCCCTTATGGAAGCGGAAGCGGCGGGAAAATGTACCGGACAGGCGATCTGGCAAGGCGGCTGCCTGACGGGGACATCGAATTTCTGGGGCGTATCGATCATCAGGTGAAAATCAGGGGCTTTAGAGTCGAGCTGGGCGAGATAGAGTCTGCACTTTTGAGCATGGAGCAGATTAAAGCCGCCGTTTGCATTGCGCAGGAGGACAGCATGGGGAGCCCCATTCTTTGCGCCTACTACGTATCCTCGGCCGTTCTGCTCGCGGATGTCATAAGAAGCGCAATAGCTTCCCGGCTTCCCGATTATATGCTGCCTTCGTTCTATATTCCGCTGAGTGAGCTTCCGTATACGCCAAACGGAAAAATAGACCGAAAGCAGCTGCCCAGTCCTTATGAAGCGGTCAGCGGATTATTCATCGGCGAGCCGCCAGCAGATGAACAGGAGGAGAAGCTGCTGCTCATTTGGAAGGCTGTGCTGGAGCTAGAGACGATTGGCGTAACCGACGATTTCTTTAATATCGGCGGACATTCGCTCAAAGCATTGAAGCTGGAGGTCGAGCTGGAGAAAGCGGGATTGTCCTTTGAAAGCGAGGATATTTACCGTTACCCGACAATTAGGGGCTTCCTGAGGAGGATGAACGGTGAAGCAGCAGCGCCTTTTGCTCACAGGAGCCAAGCGGCAGCTGGATCTGATGCATTCGCTAGTGCAGCAATGATGACGCTGAGGCATGTTGAGCGAATCAAACCGTTTAACGATTTATTTTACAAGGAATGTTTCTATCACTCGCTGTTTCCGATTCTATCCTACTACCAGCAAAGTCTATTGCCTATTCTCGCTAATGATACGGTCATCTATCGCTATGACGAGGACACGGTCCACTTTCAGGTAGATTATGCAGCGGCAAAGCCATTAGAGCAGCTTTTGCTTGGAATAGGCATTGGGATGGAAACGAGAGAGGTCGGCCATTCCGTAATCGAGGAACTCAAACGAGCGGTTCTCAGCCATAAGCCGGTCATTGTGCGAATTGACTGCTACTACGCCTCAGACCGGACGGAAACGTACCAAAAGAGGCATTGGCCGCATTCCTGGCTCGTATTCGGCTTTGATGACAGCACGCAGATGTTCGGCGTTATTGAGCATGACCATATCGAAAGGCTGACCTATGAGAAGAGATGGGTGAGCTACGAGGATACGCTGCAGGGCCATCTTGGTTTTATGGACCATTTTGGCAGCGAAACGCCTGTTTATTATGAATTTTCAGCTGTCACTTCTGATGGTGTAGGGTCTACACCTGATAGCTTGCTAGAAACGACTGCTTCCGCCGCTGCACATAGGCAGCAGCTTCTGGAAGGCAGCCTGCATGCGCTGTGCAGATTTCTGGAAAAGGTTAAACAAGCTCTACAGGCTGGGCAGCTGATTAAGGATTATGGCGAAAGCTTGCTTGATACGCTTAATCAAATCGTAAATGCCAAGCTCGTAGACCACTATCGTTATGAGCAATTAGCCGGTGGGTATTTGGAGCTTCAGAGCGCGGTTGTGAATAGCCTGGAAGCTTGGAAGCAAGTCCGGTCCCTAGTGGCCAAAGCGGTTTTTTCCACCAAATTAAGCGCACAGGCTGCGGTTGAACTGAACGTGCAGCTCGACGCGGCACTTGCTCTGGAGCGGGAATACGCGGCAAAGCTCGTAGTCATGCATCCCCAGACCCTTGAGCTGGAAGGCAGCCAATCGACTTACTAGGCAGCATTTTGCTAGCAAGCGGATTGGCTGGGGGCGGGAGCTGGCCTATCAAAATCCAATGAAGAAAGAAGTGGAGAATGCTGTGAAAATCGGGGTAATCGGAGCAGGTGTAATGGGAAGAGGGGTTGCCCAAGCACTCGCCCAATCAGGCTTAGCGGTTGTATTGGTCGATATTGAGCATGCGAAGCTTGAACAAGCTAGGGAGGAAATTGCTACCCAGCTGCGATTTCGCGGGCTGTTCGGCTCCTCAGGGAACTTGGAGGCAACGGATTCAATTATGGACCGCATCGCATTTACGACGGAGCATCATAGCCTCAGCGATGTCAGCTTTGTCATCGAGAACGCTACGGAAAATTGGGACGTCAAAAGCGGCATTTATGAGCTTATTGATGGCATCTGCCAGCCAGAATGCATTTTTATGATTAATACGTCCTGTATCTCCATTACAAAGCTGGCGGCTGTTACGAAGCGCGCACCGCAAGTGATCGGCACTCATTTCATGAATCCGGTGCCCACCAAAAAAACGGTCGAGGTCATTCGCGGCTTTCATACCTCTGAGGAATGTATCCGTGCGGTTGACGGGCTTATGGGCGCCATGGGCAAGGAAATGATCGTCGTTAACGACTATCCGGGCTTTGTATCCAATCGGATTTCCCATTTGTTTATGAATGAAGCTGCTTATGTCGTGCAGGATCAGGTGGCTTCAGCGGAGGAAGTCGATGAAATTTTCAAAAAATGCTACGGACATGCGATGGGTCCGCTCGAAACGGCTGACTTGATCGGCCTGGACACGGTCGTGCATTCCTTGAATGTGCTTTATGAAAGCTATCAGGACTCGAAGTTCCGCTGCTGTCCGCTGCTTAGGAAAATGGTCGACGCGGGGCTGCATGGCCGCAAAAGCGGTCAAGGATTTTATACGTATTAATGCTTAGTCATGAATGGATTTGATTTAATAATAGATTCACCCAAATCGGAATGAGGAGAGTGTCAATAATGGAAGAACAGAAAGTGAAAATTAAAAAGTTTTTATCGCGGTTTTTTCGCAAGCATGAGCTTGGTGACGATGAGGATATTTTCGCCCTAGGATTTGTCAATTCACTGTTCGCGATGCAGCTGGTTATGTTTCTGGAGAAGGAGTTTGCGCTTACTATTGATAGCCGTGACATGGATTTGGACAACTTCCGCACCATTAATCGGATGGTCAGTCTAATTCAAGAGAAAGCAGCAGTCGATCAGCAGTCTTCACAAGTTTCGGGAGGTTAAGGATGAAAATTGAACTGACTGAGGTACAGGAAAATTGGCAAAATGAGTTCAGTGCATTTGTTGATAACGAAATGGTGCCGCTAGCTGATCTAAATGACCGCGAGGAGCGTATCCATCCGGATATGCTCCGGAAAATGGCAGAAGCCGGCTATCTGGGATCCATGCTGCCTAAAAAATACGGCGGTATGGAGCTGGACAACGTGACCCTGGGCATTCTCAACGAGGAGGCGGGGCGCGGCTGCTCTTCAGCAAGAAGCTTGTTGACCGTTCACGGAATGGTATCCCTTGCGATTTTGCGCTGGGGAACGGAGCAGCAGAAGAGCGAGTGGCTTCCCAAGCTGGCGACGGGCAGCACTTTGGCAGCATTTGGCCTAACGGAGCCGAACGCTGGCAGCGATGCCAAGAGCATCGCAACAACGGCAGAGTTAGACGGGAATGAATACGTATTAAATGGCCGCAAAAAATGGATTACGATCGCACAAATTGCTGACTTGTTTCTCATCTTTGCCAAATGCGAGGGCCAGCCAGCGGCATTTCTCGTAGAGCGGGAGCGGCTCGGGGTAACGGTGCTACCCATGTCCGGTCTGCTTGGTGCAAGAGGCTCCATGATCGCCGAAGTTGTGCTTTCCGACTGCCGAATTCCGCAAGAAAATTTGCTGGGCAAGCTCGGCATGGGACTGACGCATATTGCGCTGCCCTGTCTCGATTACGGCAGATATACAATAGCCTGCGGCTGCGTTGGTTTGGCGCAGGCCTGCCTGGAGGCTTCGTTAGAATACGGCAGCACAAGAGTCCAATTTGGACGGCCGCTCCAGGATAATCAACTGATTCAGAAGATGATTGCTGAAATGGCCGTACAGGTGAAGGCGGCTAGAATGCTTTGCTATAAAGTTGGATATTTACGCGATAGCGGCGATCCCGACAGCATTATGGAAACGTGGACGGCTAAATATTTTGCTTCGACTATGCTGACCAAAATTACTAACGATGCGGTGCAAATACATGGAGCTAACGGCTGCCATAGCGGGTACCCGGTGGAACGCTATTTCCGCGATGCCAAAATTAATGAAATCATCGAGGGAACGTCGCAGATGCATGAAATGCTGATTGCTGAGCAGCAGTTCGTGACAAGCCGCCGAGCAGGGCGGACAATGGCTCAAACAGCCAATTCATAAGGAGATGAGTGCCTGTGGCGTACAATGTTGAGGAGAAGAAGGATACCGCAAAGCGTAAAATTAAATGCGTCGTGTGGGATTTGGACCATACGATTTGGAACGGTATTTTAATGGAAGATACGACTGTTGAGCTGCGAAGCGATATTGTTAACGTCATTAAAACGCTGGATGAGCGTGGTATCCTGCAGTCGATTGCCAGCCGCAATGAGCATGATGTGGCGATGGAGAAAATGAGAGAGCTCGGGATTGAGCAATATTTCATCTATCCGCAAATTAGCTGGAACCGCAAATCAGCTGCAATCAAGACGATTGTCGAATCGATTAATATCGGGATGGACACGATTGCTTTTATCGACGATCAGCCGTTTGAGCGGGAAGAGGTCAGCTTCAACCATCCTGACGTCCTGTGCATAGATGCTGCCGAGACAGAAGGGCTGCTCGAGAGGCCGGAATTTAATCCAACCTTTATTACGGAGGACTCCCGGAACCGCAGAAGCCTCTACATGAGCGATATCGTACGCAATGAAGTTGAATCCAGCTTCGATGGCTCGCAGGAGGAGTTTCTCGCCTCACTGGGTATGGTGTTTACGGTTTCTTCGGTTGAGGGAGACGATTTGAAGCGGGCGGAGGAGCTGACGGTAAGAACTCATCAGCTGAATGCAACCGGCTACACCTACTCCTATGAGGAATTGGATGAATTCCGTCATTCACCGAATCACAAGCTGCTTATATCCGAATTGGAGGATAAATACGGCACGTACGGCAAAATCGGTTTAACGCTGCTTGAATGCAAGGACAACATTTGGACGCTGAAGCTGTTGTTAATGTCATGCCGTGTTATGTCTAGAGGAGTAGGCAGTATCATGCTGCAATACGTCGCCAAGATGGCGCATGATGCGGGAGCGGTACTACGCGCCGAGTTCGTGCCTACAGACCGTAATCGCATGATGCTGCTTACGTATAAATTTGCCGGCTTCAAGGAAGTAGAGGAGCATGATGGAATGCTCATTTTCGAGCATGATGTCGCTCATTTGCAAAGTGCTCCAGACTATCTCACCTTAATCAGCCGTGTTTAATGAATGAATAAGACAGGTTCACGATGAATATCGGCTAGAGCGTTTAGCTGAAGCAGGATAGCAGGTTGAATTGTCGTGCATGCCTGTTTGTTGGAAAAAATACGGCTAATATGATATTGGAGGAAGTAATAATGGAAAAAATGGCGTTTCTGTTCCCAGGTCAAGGCTCTCACTTTGTCGGCATGTCGAAAGGTCTTTATGATCAATATGCGATTGTGAAGCAAACGTTTGAGGAAGCAAACGAAGTGCTTGGCTATGATTTGGCTAAGCTTTGTTTTGAAGGCTCGCTTGCCGAGCTGTCCAAAGCGAAAAATGCCCAGCCGGCTATTCTCGTATCAAGCGTAGCCAGCTTCCGCGTTTATATGCAAGAGATCGGTATTGTCCCGCAATTTCTTGCAGGGCACAGCCTTGGTGAATATGCCGCATTTACTTGCGCGGGAGCCATTCGTTTTGCCGATGCGGTGAAGCTGCTGCATGAACGGGGAAAACTGACCGACGAGGTAGCAGCAAGCGATGTTGGAGCGATGTCCATTATTGATGGTGTCGAACGCAAGCTGGTTGTGGATGAATGCAAAGCGATGGAGCTGGAGGGCCGCCAGGTTTGGGTATCCTGCTATAATACGCCTACTCAAACCGCGATTTCCGGGGAAAGCGATGCGGTTATGGAGCTGGAGGACAGGCTCGCGAATCATGGCGGACTGGCAACGCCGCTGCTTGCCAGCGCTCCGTTCCACTGCAGCTTTATGCAGCCGATGGCCGACCAATTATTGGACAAATTGTCGGGGCTGGAATACGGTTTCTTCAAATATCCGGTCATTACGAACCGCAATGCCGAGCCGATGGCGCATTCGGAGAAAGTGGCGCAAAATCTTGCGCTGCATATAACTAGCCCGGTACAATGGGAGCGTACGATGCAATATTTTAAACATAAAGGCGTTACGCTTACGGTCGAAATGGGACCTAAAAACGTATTGACCAATATGGTGAAGGCGAATGTGGAAGGTATTGAAGCGCTCTGCTATGGCACGAAGGAGGATCGCAAAAAAATCGAGCAAATTTTAGCGGCTTATCCGGGCCTCAGAAAGCATATTCCAACTATTATTACGCGCAGCTTGGCGGTGGCAGTAGCTACCCTCAACCAAAACTGGGATAATGAGGAGTATCAGGAGAAGGTTGTGAAGTCGTATCGCAAAATTCAGGAGATTCAGGATCGTCTTGAGGAGACTGGGGAGAAGCCAACTTTGGAACAAATGAGAACAGCGCTCGATTTGCTGAAAATCATTTTGGATACGAAGAAGGTTTCGGTAGAAGAGCAGACTCGCTGGCTCCATCAAATTATTGACGAGACGGGTATGTATTATGAATTAAACGACTATCTTGCTCCTTCGCGTCTAGCAGAAAAAATTTCCCGATAGGAGTTTATCCATGATAGAGGTTTATATGCTGCGGCTGGATGAGAAGAAAGCTGCGGCGCTGTATGAAGTTATGTTGAATTACGTTTCACCAAGCAAGCGGGAAGCGGCCGGGCGATTCCGCCGGCCGATTGATGCCTATCGTTCGGTGACGGGTGAGATATTGGCACGACTTGCTATTGCCAAGCGATGGAAGCTATCAAATGCTGAGCTTTCTTTTTACAAAAATGAGTTTGGCAAGCCGTTGCTAGATCATTCTTCCATCGACTTCCATTTCAATGTGTCACATTCCGGTGACTGGGTAGTCTGCGCCTTTGGCGACTGCCCGGTTGGAATTGACGTTGAGCTAATGAAACCACAGGACTTGTCCATTGCAGAGCGGTTTTTCGCTCCGGTTGAATATAATAGGCTGATGAGTCTGGCCGTCAGCCGTCAGCTCACGTATTTTTACCAGCTGTGGACGTTGAAAGAAAGCTATATTAAGGCAGTGGGCAAAGGAATGTCGATCCCGCTTGATTCATTCTCTTTCTTAATCAAGGCGGACGGTGAAGTGGAGGCAAGCCTTGAAAAAGGGGCTTCTGCTGCTTATTTTATGCAAACCTTTGCAGATGAAGAGCATGCGATGGCACTGTGTACCTATCAGGAGACGGTGCCCATCTTTAAGCAGTTGGATTACGAGGAGTTGGAAAGCCTGCTTTCTACGCTTCAGTAACAGCTAGCTGCTGAGAGAAATTTTAACCTTGTTCGGAGGAGATAAATCCGATGCTGATGAAAGATCATGTCATAGTCGTATCAGGCGTAGCCAATGAGAAGAGTTTAGCGTGGGGAGTTGCCAAAGCGCTTCATCGGGAAGGGGCCAGGCTTGTTTTCACCTATCGAAAGGATAAGTCGTTGCGCAAAATGACGAAGCTGCTTCAGGAGTATGGCATTGAAGCGGCAGCTGTTGTACCGTGCGATATACTAGATGATGCGAGCATTGCCGAAGCATTCAACGCCATTGCGAAGCAGGTTGGAACGATTCATGGACTCGTACATTCCATTGCCTATGCGGATCAGCTTCAAGGAGAGTATATAGATACGACGAGAGAAGGCTACCTGCTGGCGCAAAACGCCAGCAGCTTTTCATTAGTGGCTATGGCTAAGCAGGCGCGCGGTTTAATGAAAGAGGGTGGCGCGATTGTGACGCAAACCTACATAGGATCTGGTCGTGTCGTGAAAAATTATAATGTCATGGGTGTTGCGAAGGCTGCGCTCGAAGCGAGCGTGCGCTACTTGGCTGAAGATCTAGGCAAGCATGGCATCCGTGTAAATGCAGTATCAGCAGGCCCCGTACTCACATCGGCCGCTTCAGCGATTGCTGATTTTCAAGATAAGCTGATAGCTATGGAGCAGCAGGCGCCGCTGCGGCGCAATGTTGATCAGGATGAGATAGGTGATGCGACATTATTTTTACTAAGTCGTCTTTCACGAGGTATTACTGGTGAAGTTCTCCATGTCGATGCAGGCTGTCATATTTTTTAGGCTAGCAGCCTGGAATGGTCATTACACAGGGAAGGTGGCAAGCCATGTCAAGAAAAGCGCTTTACTTTCAGGAACCGGAAGTTAACACGTACACCCCGTACGGATTTTTGTTCTCCATCATAAACGAACCGTTATGGCGGTGGGTATTCAATAATTTTATTCAAATCAGATATGCTTATTTATGGGAAATGTTTGCTTTTGACAATCACCATATGTTGCTCAAAAACTGTCCTGGCTTATCCTATAATCAGCTTCCTCAGGACATAGTCATTGCCAAATGGGGAAAATCATTAAAGGATGTTATTATCGACTCGATAGATCGTGGCTATTATGTACATATTTTCGTAGACCGCTATTATATATCATTGACAGATTCGTATAAAAATGATCATCATATGCATGAGCTATTCATTTACGGATATGATTTGGACAAGGATATGGCGCTTGTCGCAGACAACTTTGTGGAGCAATTTATAAAGGCGGAATGCCCCTTTTCGGAGTTGGAGGAGGGTTATTGGTGTGCGTCTGATGAATATGATTTCTATACAGAAATTCGCTTTTTGAAGCGCAAGACAGACTTTGAATGCGATATTAGTATGGAACAAATTGCTGCCAGTCTGCAAAATTATTTATACGCCAGACCCACGTTTGATTTGGTGGTGGAACAGCAGTTCGAATTCGGATTTCAAGCGCTGCAGCGGCTTCTTACAGATCCACAGAATATGGATACCTCATCATCTGAATATAGAAAATTTGACCTGCGCGCGTATCACCTGCTGTATGAGCACAAACTTTTAATGGAAAAGCGTCTTGCCTATTTGATGGATCATGGGTACATGCTATACGACCAGCGACTGCTAGACACTAGCGCGGATTTGAAGCATCGGTACTTGTCCTTGCGAAATTTAGTGATTAAATACAGATTTAAAGAGGACGAGAAGCTGTCTTGCAGCATCTATGCCAAGCTGCAGGACAATCTGGAGCGGGAGCAAGCCTTTATTTTAAGCTGCTTGGAGAAGATGAAAGCTTAGCTACAATGTAACTATAATTACGGATTTATTTGTTGAAACTTCCAAATGGCTATGATAAGATACGACTAATTGTTCGACAATCTATATATTGGAATCTAACTCCATTATAATGAGGGATTTAGATTTACTGTATCTATTCGAGCTACAAGAAAGCAACTTTCTTGTAGCTTTTATTTTTATGCGGGAAACAGGGGGAGCATCATTGATTACTTCGATTAAAGAGAAATTAGCGGGGCTTATGGGTTCAAAAAGAAAAATGGCAGGTTTAGCTGTAATAGGAATGATCACTATCGTGACTGTAGTGCTTCTTTCAAACTCTGTAAATCAAGCAGCAACTCATCCGCTCATTATTTTTGGGGAAAACAAGCTGCTGCTGCAGGTGAAAGATAAGCAAGAGCCTATTGTGATAGCTAGTCCTTTTTTCTCAAGAGAGGAATCAGGTGGGAGATATCCATTTTATATGGCAGACTTGTTTTTTCCAGAAGTGATAGACTCGTATGCTAAATTTAGCTCTGACAATAGTAAGCTGTATTATTTTAGTGGAGCAACAGAAAATAGCTGCAAGCTCAATTATGTCGACATGAATTCAAAAACATCAGTAGTCAACGGAGCGAAAAGTCAATTACTTGCTGTTACCGACTATTGTTACTTTATGCTGAGCCGTGACGGCGGTCAGATCATATATTCTAAAGAGGACGAGCTGCACAACGAAAGCCTCTACATTCATAATCTGAGCAAAGAATTGAAGATTGCTTCTGAAATTAAGAATGTATGGTTCTCTGCTGCCAAATCGGTCATTTACTATTCGAAATTAGATAGTGACGACAAAGTGATGTTATATTCCGCTGAGCTGGACACTCCTGATCAGTCAGTGATGCTTGACTCCGATATAGGCAATGTTGAATATTTTGACGAGGAATCGGGCGTTATCTTATACTCTAAGTTCAATGAAGACAAAGCTGAAAACTATAAAATGCTTTATAGCAAAACTCCGAACTCGGATCCAATCATCCTATTGCAGGAGTTTGATACCTACATAGCGGGGTCGCAAGTCCATTCATTTTATTATACGGTAGTAGAAAAGCAGGAGGAGTCACGCGCTACAGATGAAGAAACAACCAGTAGTGCAGGAATGTCTTTATATTTCTACAAAGATGGCCAGTCGAAGAAAATGGGCGATCACTTTAGCAGCTTCCAATTCAGCAATGTGGAGCATCAAGTTCTTATCTATCAAAAAGATGAGGCAGGCGAGGGGAGTTATAGCCCTGCATATGAGGATGAGCAATTTGAACCGAAAAGGTATTATTTGAATGAGGATCAACCAGCTACTATGAACTTTAATAGTAGTCCGTACAATTGGAACACGAGGAATAAGGAAACGTATATCGTGGGCGATGCCGGAGTTGATTCATTGTTGTTGGTAAAAGGCGTACAACTAGTCTACGCTGCAATATCCGCAGATGGTAAGCTGTTATATACGCATGAAATCATCCAATCCAAACATCAGCTAGCGAGATATGAGTTGGATGATGGAGTACCTGCTAATCGCCAAGTGATCGCCGAGGATATTTATAAATTCACATATATCCCGGAAGATTCATCACTCTTTTATTTCAAAAATGTAGCTAATGATAGCACTGGTGAGCTGCACAGCTACTTGAATGGTGAAAGTCGTTTAATCTCTAACGACGTTCAGCTATTACATTCAACCTATTACCCGAAGGACGGTTTGCTGCTATACACAAAAAATTCAAATCAGAACAATGATCCCTTTGAAGTTTATGGTTATCAAGAAAAGGATACTTTTCAAATTACCGATCATGCAGCCGCTTATTTTTACTCGCAAGACTCAAAGCTGTACTATTTAGATAACTTTAATGCGGAGCTTGGTTATGGAGATCTGAAACAATATATCCAGCAGGGCGATTCCATACTAATCTACAAAAAGGCGATTGCGCTGTCTCCACTGCAGCATGGATATTTGTTCTAGAGTCTAGATTGGATAAATAAGGAGGCCTATACAATGAAATATGAATTGCAACGTACATTTTGGCTTCATGAACCGAAAAAATATGTCGTCGAACCCCATAAGGTTACGATTACGACAGAGCCGGGAACCGATTTTTGGCAGCGCACCTATTACGGTTTTCAAAATGATTCTGCCCCCGCTTTATTGCTGAAAACAGCCGAGCCTTACTTCTCATTTGTTGTGAAAACAGAGTTTGACAGTAAACATCGTTATGACCAGTGCGGGGTTATCCTTTATCAAAATAGTGAAAACTGGTTCAAAGCCTCTATCGAATTTGAAAATGATGAATATCAACGGTTAGGGAGTGTTGTCACCAACCATGGGTTTTCGGATTGGGCAACGACGGATATTCCGGCAAATGTAAAGACGATGTACTATCGATTAAGCCGTCGTGAAAGTGATTATTGCATTGAAAGTTCATATGACGGAATCAGTTATAAACAAATGCGAATATTCCATTTGTTCGAAGGTGGAGACGAAATACAATTTGGCATCTACGCCTGCAGCCCAGAACAATCTTCTTTTAAGGCTGTTTTTAGTGAGTTTGAAATGACAGAATGCAAGTGGAAGATTCATCAATAAAAGGAATAAGGCTGCCGAAATTACTTGGAAACACCCCGAAATCCATAAGGATTCCGGGGTGTTTTTTATGACTCGGTCGAGCTTATTAGGCAACCAAAGCTCTATTTCCTTTGCCCATAGGGTGATACAATCACTTTATACATTTCAAAGCGAAAGAACCCAGGGGGAGCTTATGAATAAACGCAAACAACTACTGCTTGATACAGCACTTGTGCTATTTGAGGAATATGGTATAGCAAATACGTCTATTCAAATGATTTTGGAGCGATCAGGCGTATCCAAAGGCACATTTTACAAATTTTTCGGGTCCAAGGATGATTGTATCCTGGCCATTTTGGAACAATGTACGCACGAGGACATGATCATTCGAAAAGATTTGGAAACTCGCAACTACACCTCGGATTTCGACCTGCTCGTGGATCAACTTGTCATTCCAATAACGATTCCGGAAAAGCAGCTTGTATTGGAATTATTTTGGACAGGCTTATATTCAGGGGAAATCGATTTGCAAAATCTGACCCGAATTCAGTTGGATTGGCTATCGGGACGACTGACCCAATTATATGGTGAAGAATTACAAGACTATACCTATGAAGGAGCTATATTTTGTTTGGGCATGATCCATCAAATTTCCAATACATGGCGGAATTTTCGCCTCGAACAGCCGGATTGGAAAAGTCTCGTGCCCAAGGTGTTGAATTATGTCGAAATTTTGTTGAAAGCCATGCAAGAGAGGCATGAACATATGATTGATCCTGACAGCCTTGCGTTGATCAACCCATTATCTAAACCGACCGTGCTTGATAAAAACAGCTTAGTGGCTGAACTTCAAACGTTCAACCGTTCCATAAATCAATCGCAAGCAACCATCAAAGCCAAAGAACTTACAGAAGGGCTTCTATCATTGATTATGGATGCTGAGCTCAATAAAACAATGGTGGAAGTGGTATTAGCGGCCTTTCAAATCGAATTTGAATCCAGCTCCTATCAGAATGAAGCAAGAAAAATAGTCAAAGAATGCTGGTGCTATATGAAGCAAAGCAGACCACATCCGAGATAAGCTAAACGGACGATCGAAAAAATGAACGATTTGTATAATAAAACCCTTTTAAATAGCCAAATCCCAAATAGTTCTTACGAATTATTCCAATTAAATGAACGAATGGTATAATTATTGTGTTAGAGCTAATCCGGAAGGTGGCATCTTTATGTATAAAGAAGTGATTGCGGTTCATGAAATTTCGCGGTTTCAGTCTAGATCGGAAGAGTTTTTCCCGCTTGAATGGTATCGGAATATGCTCTCCGAACATCCTGTATATTATCATGAAGGTACCGACACCTGGAATGTCTTCAGGTATGATGATGTCAAGCAGGTGCTGAGCAAGCATGAATATTTTTCGAGCGAAGGGTCCAGAACAACCATTTTAGTTGGGGCAAAAAACCGGGAGGGAACCCCTCCGGATAAGCTGAATATTACAGACGTAGACCCTCCACGCCATCTAAAAAGCCGTTCCTTGCTATCTGCTGCTTTTACACCCCGCAGCTTAAAAAACTGGGAGCCTCGAATCAACGAAATTGCGAACCGGCTTGTGGAGGACATAAAACCAAACACGACGATTGATCTCGTTCAGGCACTGGCAACTCCGCTGCCCGCTATGGTAATGGCTGATTTGCTTGGAATCCCGCTTACGGACAGCGGCCTCTTTAAAAGCTGGGTAGACATTTTGTTCCAGCCAGCGAGCGAGGAGAATGCGCATGAGATTGAACTGAAAAAGCAGGCAGCAGCCCAGGAATATTACCAATTTTTATACCCTATGGTCGTCGATAAACGGACAAATCCTGGCGACGATATCATTACGGATCTATTGAAGGTGGAGGTAGATGGCGAGAAGTTTACCGAAGACGAAGTGGTCCGGACATCGATGCTTTTGTTAGGAGCAGGAATAGAAACAACGAGCCATACGATTTCCAGTATGTTTTATTCCTTTTTGAATGAAGGCAAACCGTTGTATGATCAATTAAGGAAAGACCCAAGTCTAGTTCCTCTAGCTGTTGAAGAAATGCTTCGCTTCCGGTTCCACTGCTCCAAACGACATCGTACGGTTAAGCAGGATAACAATCTGTTAGGCGTCGATTTGAAAAAAGGTGACGTTGTCATCGCGTGGATGAGCGCGGCGAATATGGACGAGCGTATGTTTGAAAATCCGTTTGAGCTCAATATTCATCGTGCCAATAACAAAAAGCACTTAACCTTTGGTAATGGCCCTCACTTTTGTCTAGGTGCCCCATTGGCGAGGATGGAGCTGAGCATTGCCCTAAGAGCATTTGTGGAGAAGGTTTCGGGAATTGAAGCTGTTGAATCCTTTGACCTGGAGCGTTACCTTACAACTTCCGCCGTAGGGCAGTCGTTAACTCATTTGCCGATGAAGATCCTTCAGTCATAGAAAAACAAACACTGCTCCTGAGCGGAAGGCGCGGGTACTTTCAGCTAACATCAGCAATACGAAGCTCCATGCCATTAATCAAAAAGGCTAGAATGTTAGCCAAAGGGATAGAGACACAAGAGACACAAGAGACACAGTCAGGAACGTGGCTGAGCCTCTTGTGTCTCTTTTATTAACAAAAGGCAGCAGATTGGTATGTGAAAGCGTCACATCAATGCCAGAGGAAACACCGTGCTGCGCTACAATGGCCGTTTGCGCGCTTCCGACGGGGTTACGCCTTTGTACTGCTTGTACAGCTTTGTAAAATAATTCGGATTGTCGCAGCCTACTGCTGCTGCAATTTCGGCAATGGTAGATGCCGTTTGCAGCAGCAGCCTTTGTGCCTCGTTTACGCGACAAACATTAACATATTCGATGAAGGTGCGCCCAGTCAGCTTTTTGAACTGCTTGCAGAAATGGAATGGGTTCAGATTAACCTGCCGCGCCGCTGCTTCTACCGTTATTTTGGTTTGAAAATCGGATTCCAACCGTTTGATCAGCTGTTTGAAGCGGTCGCGGTTAGCCAAATGAGAGGCTGCTGCGCCTCTGCCACTGTTTGGCGGCTGGCTGTCGTAACGGCGGGCAAGCAGTGTTAGCACGCTGTACAGCTTCGCTTTGACGAGCAGTTGATAGCCTGTCTGCTTGTCGTCAAGCTCTCCCACCAGCTCATCCAGCAGCTTCACGATAGCGCCGCCATGCTGCTCATGCTCTAGCGGTTTGACGGGGAATCTTAGCGTTCCCTCCAGATAAGGCGCAACAAGCTGCGCATGCACAGGATCATGAACCCACTCATTGAACAACGAGGCATTAAAGACGATACAATCATAACGAATATCACCCTCGCTAAGCGCATAGCCAACATGCAGGCCGCCTCCCGGAATAACGATCAGCTCCCCCTGCGATATCTCATAAGGTCTGCTGTCGATATGCAGCAGCGCACTGCCTTCCCGCATCAGAATAATCTCGAAATGCTCATGCCAGTGCAAATACAGCATGCTGTCACCCGGTTTAATGCCAAGTGATTGGTTATGAAATAATTGAATGGGATAAGCCTTATGCTCTAGTCGCGTATTTTCCCAAAGTTCCTTTGGATACGTCATAATATCATTCACCACCACAAGATTAGACTACTTTTGCTCAAGATTGTTTAGAGTCATCTTGTAATTCTCTCGTTATAATGAAGGTGCTAAGCATACTATAAGCCAATATTGGAGTGATATTCAAGTGAGTGAACAAATTCGAATAGGTACCTTGGTAGGCGGCGGGAATGCCGATGTGATGATACCGCAAATCGTGGGACATGGTTTTGAATCTTTTAATTTGACGTTCTGGCAGACTACGGGCGAAACCGATTTGACGGAATTGGCTAAACGTGTAAGAGCGTTATCCGATCAGCATGGGTTTGTGGTGTCGGCTCTTAGCGTCTTCGGCAATCCGCTTACAGGTACAGGCGACAATGCGGATACTTTAGCTAGCTGGGAGCGCTTAATCGACCATGCGCCGCTCTTTGGCGCTAATATTGTATCTGGGTTTACCGGGCGATTGACGGACCAGCCGATTGATGAATCCATCCCGCGTTTTAAGGAAGTGTTCGGGGAACTAACGAGGCGTGCGGCGGACAAAGGCGTGCGAATTGCATTTGAAAATTGCGATATGGGTGGCACTTGGACACAGGGAGACTGGAATATTGCGCATAATCCGGCAGCGTGGGAGCTTATGTTCAACGCAGTGCCGGAAGATAATATCGGCCTGGAGTGGGAGCCTTGCCACCAGATGGTCAGCCTGATTGATCCGATCCCGCAGCTTCGCAAATGGGCAAGCAAAGTATTCCATGTTCATGGCAAAGATGCGACGATCGCTTGGGATATTGTGAAGGAGCAAGGTGTGCATGGTCCGCAGCCATTTGTGTGGCATCGGACGCCGGGCTTTGGCGACAGCAACTGGAGCGATATTATAACGATTTTGCGTCAAAATGGCTATAGAGGCACAATCGACATCGAAGGCTGGCATGATCCTGTGTACAAGGACGAGCTGGAAATGACGGGTCAGGTTCATGCCTTAAATTATTTGAAGCGCTGCCGCGGTGGCGATTTTGTTCCAAATCCAAGCGTATAAAACGAGCTGAATAGAAGCGGGAGGAATAACACGATGCCAGCAAAATATCGGGTGGTTGTCGCAGGCTGCGGCGGAATGGCGAACAGATGGGTGGACTATGCAATAGGCAGGAAGGATACGGAAATTGTTGGTCTGGTCGATATTAAAGAGGAATTTGCCCAGGCGATGGCTGAGCGTAAAGGATTGAGCTGTCCGACTTTTACCAGCTTGCAGACTGCACTTGTGGAGACGGGAGCGAACCTTGTTTTTGATATTACAATCCCATCTAGTCATTATTCAATCGGCAAAACAGCGCTAGAGCAGGGCTGTCATGTATTTGGCGAGAAGCCCTTGGCGGAATCAATGGAAGAGTGCCTGTCTATTGTGAAGCTGGCGGAGCGCACGGGCCATACCCATGCCGTTATGCAAAATCGCCGTTACGATGGGCGCATTCGCGCTTTGCGCAAGCTGCTGACGGATGGCCACATTGGGCGAACCGGCTTTATCGGTGCGGATTTTTTTATCGGCGCGCACTTTGGCGGATTTCGTGATGCGATGAGCAGCCCGCTGCTGCTCGATATGGCGATTCATACGTTCGACCAGGCTCGGTATGTATCGGGAGCGAATCCGGTATCGGTCTACTGCCATGAATTTAACCCTCCTGGCTCTTGGTATGAAGGAAATGCCGCAGCGCTCTGTATTTTTGAAATGTCAGACGGCTCACTATTTAATTATCGCGGCTCATGGTGCGCGGAGGGTGCGATTACGTCATGGGAAGCTCAGTGGCGTATAACAGGAGAATATGGTACAGCCATCTGGGACGGAAACGGTGAGCCCTATGCAGAAATTGTTGCTCCAAGCGATCAGACGGGCAAATTTATTCGCGATTATGTGCGCATAGAGGGTGGACTTGTGCAGCTGAATAATGAGTTCCACGAAGGCTGTCTTGATGAAATGTTTGCAGCGCTTGATGAAGGGCGCAAGCCGGAAACCGACAGCAGCGATAATATTTACAGCATGGCCATGGTGCTTGCATCGCTGGAGAGCGCGCGGCTTGGGCAGAAGGTCCTTATTGCTGATATGATGAAATAATAATGGCAAATATGAGCGAATGTTAAGAGGCTCATTGGCTAAATTTTCAGGTCAAAACCGGCTTCCAACCTTTGGAGACCGGTTTTTGTTCAAATATAAGCATGTATATGCCATTGAAAATATTCCTAAGCTGGACGGGTTAAATGACCCCGTTTGTGGTATTTGCAAAAGCAGAAAATAAGTATTCTTTACTTTCGTTTGCCATTTTACGTATATGATTTAAATCGACATGCTGCAGCTGGCCGTGACGTTTGACCGGACGTCCGGCAACAAATACGGAATCAACGTTGGACGGGTTTGCAAATTGTACAATGGCCCCCACCGGATCGGAGGCAGGGAACAGATTCAAATCTGTCATCCGAACCATAATGAAATCGGCTTCTTTTCCAGGCGTTAGGGTTCCGACTTTACGGTCTAATCCTAAAGCTTTGGCTCCAGCTATCGTTGCAAAATTTAATACTTGCTGTGCCTTTAAACTTAATTCACCGGGCATGTTTTTGGATGCTAAAAGGTTCTGATTCGTTCTTGCCCGTTCCGCCTGCAGCATAAATTTCATTTGTGTAAACATGTCTCCGCTGGTTGAAGTCACCACATCTACGCCAAGGGTAGGCGTTCCGCCATTTTCAATAAACAGCCCGGTTGCTGGATAGCCATGCCCCATCATCATTTCCACCTCAGGAGTAATCGATATCGACGCTCCTGAATCTGCAAGCATTTTGTACTCGTCATAGCCCATCGTATTAGCGTGAACCATATTTAAATCGGGACCAAGCAGGCCGGCCTTATATAGCTTTTCAATAGAGCGGTCATCCGGGCCCCAACTGCCAAAGCCGACATGCATGGAACAGATCGCATCGAGTTCTCTTGCAAGCCGTATTTCCTGAACGGTAGCGTCCCAATGGCTGAACTCAGGTCCTCTTATGGCTAAGCCCATCGTTAGCAGTTGATCATCGGAGGAAAAATGCTGCCTTTTTACGCGATAGACGTCATCGGAAACGATCTTTTTGCTGCTGCGGTCCCAATATTCAGTCTCGCCGGAGGCTCCATACGCGAATACGGCGCGAATGCCAGCATTTTGCAAGCCCTGAATTAATCCGTCTGCATGTTCGGGAGAATAAATCATCGTCCAATCCAAAAGGGTAGTTACGCCGGCATTCAGCGCTTCCAAAGCACCTAGCAAATTGGCAGCATAGCAGTCTGCTGGGCGCAATTTGCTGCCAAATCCGCCATAATAAATATTTTGCAAATAGGTCGGCAGTGACCAGTCAGCTCCTATCGTGCGGACTAAGGACTCCCAAACATGCCGATGGGTATCCACAAAGCCTGGCATGACAATCATATCCGTTGCATCGATGATTTCGCAGTCTGAAGCATCGAGCTCTTCTTGAATCGAGACAATGATAGAGTCCTCAACTAACATATCAGCTTTCTTAAAATCTCCTAGAGCTTTATCCATTGTTAAAAAATAGCCGTTCTTAATTAAGTAGCGATTACTCAACCTATTCATCTCCTTTACATATGTGTTTACAAATATAGATTACATATTTTTACACAATTTGTAAACCGATAGGTGAAGAAGCCAATAGATTAAGAGATTCAGGAAAATTGACCAGAAAAAACACACATGATACAATATATACTGAACGTTCAGTCAGTAAAATGTCGAATTTTGTTTTTGAAATGTGCAGCAAATTCAGGAGGTGAGTGCTCTTATGAATAGAAATCAAGAAATAACTATCGTCGAATATGAACCCCGATATGCGGGCTCCATTGCTGCGATGTGGAATACAAGCAATGAGAGTTGGGGTGGGGACAACTCGCTCCAGACGGAGGAAAGCATTCTTAAAGAACATCATAACAGTACATTTCTTCAAGTATTTTTGGCGATAGCTGGTGAGGAGGTTGTTGGGTATTGCAGCTTCTCCCATTACAAGGAGGATGCAGGTGCCCTGTACATTCCTTTACTAAATGTCCGCCCTGATTATCACGGTCACAAAGTCGGCAAGCGACTTATTTTGCGTGCATTAGAGGAAACCTTGAAGCTTGGCTGGCCTAGACTCGACCTCTATACGTGGCCAGGCAATACCAAAGCTGTCCCTGCGTATAAGAAGAGCGGGTTTTTCTGGGAGAAAAGGGATGACACCACCCATCTAATGAACTTGATTCCATCCGTATTGCAGACCGGCGCTGTGAAGGATTATTTTGAAGAAATCAACTGGTACACGGATAGCATACGCGAAATTGAGGTTAGTCCCGATGGACGCCAGGAACAAGGTTTTGATTATTTTACTTATGAGTGGAGAAAGGGCTCCTTGCATCTAAGGATGGAATATGAGCGGACGGGACGCGGGTTAAGACTAATTGAAACGGATGACTACCTCATTAAGGCAACGATTCCAAATCACCATAAGCTGCCTTTCGGTGCAAGCTATCCGATCGTATATGAAGCCGTCAATAAAAGCGGTAAGACTCTAGCTTTGGAAATCAAGAGCGTTGGCAATGCTGCAATCAGCTTTGAGCTGCATGAATCCAGAGTGGTTGAGTCACAGGAACGAATAGAAGGCAGCTTTTTAGTCCAAGCCACCAAAGAGGATCAGAACTTATTTCAGACACATCCGGTTGTTGAAGCGGAGCTGCTCATTAATGGTTTGCCAGCTACCTTCAAAATCGGCATTGAGCCAAAATTTCCAGCGAAGCTAAAGCTTCAAGCACCAGCTGGTCCCATTTATGCCGGCGAACCTATTGCGATTGATTTAACAGTAGAAAATGAGTACGAGACAGAGGCTGAGTTTGCTTTCGAGCTGGCCGATGATGCTGTTCTTTCCTTCAGACAGCCTTCTGTTCGTATCAAGGTACCCGCCAGAGGCCGGAGGACCATTACTATTGAAGCTCGATTGCTGGCCTATGGCATTTGGCATCATCGTCTCGCTATTCACAAGGTGGTCGGTAATAGCGAATTACTTGTATCGCAGCAGGAGGTCAGTCTTGTGTTCCCGGGCATACATGCTGCTTTCGGAGGCGAAACCGATCAGGACTGGGTAATCTTTAACGGACAATATTCCGCTCGTTTAAATAAATCAAGCAATATGCTGTCCATTAATGAGGGAGATCGCGGGGTAATGAATCTGCATTATCCCAAATTTGGCTTGCCCTATAGTGGAGCATTTGCAAAAAATCCTGTCTCGCGTGTGACATGTCGACAAGACGATGCTATGGTGCTCGAAGCTGAGTATGATTTGACTGCAGTTGACCTGCAGCTAACTCTTGTCGTCAAATTGTACAGCAATGGCATCATTACCCGTCATCATGTTGTACAGCGCAAAGCTTCCTCCGCCTCGGATGAGCCCTTATTTTTGAAGGAAAGCTTCAATTTCAATCTGGAGGACAGCGTTATTCCTTATGAAGGCCAATATGTGGATTTAAGCAAAGGACCTGACGCCTACAACTCCGATTATTGGGAAAAAAATAGGTTCACGGAAAATTGGATTTTTGCTAATAACGGACAGTCATCACGGGGAATTACTTGGCCAGCACAATTAGAAATCATTTCAGAGGGCTGGTTTTACGGGCTTGAGCATCCACTAGGTGTCATACCCGCTGGGGGTATTGTAAAGACTGAGCCTATCCGCATTGCGCTGGGAACGTGGAGAAATTGGCGCGATTTCCGTTCTTTTGCCCAGAACAATGGAGCGTCACAGGATCTCAGGGCTGCCGAGCAGTTGGAAACGATTGTGAATCAAGGAAATCCCTTTCTCCAAGGAGCGCTCGAGGTTCGGATTGTTGAGCGGAAAAATACATTTTTGGACGGTGAAATAGCAATCACTTCTGCATTGGACAGTGTGGATACGGTGAATTACTTAATATCCGGCGAGCAGCAGCTCACCGAAACGGCTGCGTCGCTAACTAGAAAATCCAGTCCAGAGGCCGACATTTTATCACTGCGTTTGGATATGGAAACCTATGAAATAGGACGAAGCCGCCTTATTTTCCCGCTATCGAATCATCCTATAGTCCAAAAAACGGAGCCTTCAGATGAGGGGGAAGTACTGACGGCGGGTAATGGGGTTCTGCAAATTCAGGCAAGCAGCGGCTTTGCACCAGCCTTATTCTCACTAAAGCATAGCGGCGTGGAATGGCTCGATTCCTCCTTTCCTCATCCAGGTCCCAAGTCTTGGTGGAATCCTTGGATTGGCGGCATTGCAGCAGAAGTATCCGGCATGTCCGCAGCGAGCTTGATGGAAGAGCCGCGTGAGGCAGCCTTTGCAGCGATTACAGATAATCTGGGAAATAGCTGGTCAGGTATCCGAATGAGTGTGACGATCAGCAGCCATGCAAAACTCAGAGGACTTGTGCTCCATCACTATTTCTTAATGCTGCCAGGGGTACCGGTATTGGCAACTGTCACTCGGGTGGAGCAAAATACAGGTGCGCCTTTGCATCCGCTGACCCTTTCCAGTTCGACCTTCTACCAGGCCAGCAGCGATATCAAGGATAGCAGGGGGCATGTCAAAAATAGCAATGGTGAAAATATTACCTATAAGGCTGGCAGGGTTCAGTATAGCGCGGGCAGTCCAAACGGAATCTTCCAGTATAGCTCCCGTGAGCGGAAGCAGAGGCTGACCTTCATGGCCCACCCAGAGCTTGATTCAAGCGAGCTGCATATGAATACCCATGTAGTGGCATCCTTAGCAACAGAAAAACTATTTTTGCAAGACGGAAAGCAGCAATTCAGCAAACCGCAGTTCTATATCATTTCTGATCTGCTTGCCCCGGAGGAAGCTTATCAGGATTTGCTCAACATTCGTTTTGACCAATTGACTTAAGAGAGGATACTTTAATGAAAATTATAGATGCACATGTCCATTATTCCAATATTGCAGCCTTTAAAGAGACGGCACAAGCTTTGGCAGCTATTGATTACACAGCAAGCGGTTTGCTAAAGGAGTTTAGAAATGCTGGAGTCATTGCGGGTGTGGGGATGGGCGTTACGGAAACGGTTGAAGGGGCATTCCCGGATTCCGCAGCCCTTAATCCCATGCTGCTTGATTTGAGCGGGCAGCTTCCTGATAATCTGTTTACTTGTGTCGGTATTAATCCATTAACCCTGCATCTGGATGGTCAGCTCGAAGCGCTGGAACAATCGTTGCGCTCGAAAAATGTCGTTGGTATTAAGCTGTATGCAGGTTATTACCACTACAATGTCGGTGATGAAATTTATGACCCGGTATATAGGCTCGCTTCCACTTACGAGCTTCCCATCGTCATTCATGGAGGACTGACCTATTCGGACAAAGGCTTGCTCAAATATTCGCATCCGCTGTCTATGGAAGAAACCTTTTTGAAGCATCGTAATCTAACCTTTATGCTTTGTCATCTCGGTGATCCCTGGGTCATGGAAACAGCCGCATTGCTGGAAAAAAATCCGAATCTCTACGCAGATCTATCGGGCTGGATAGTAGGCGATGCCGCGAAGGTGGAACGGTTGCTGCAGGAGCAAACGTATACGGATCATTTCCGACGCGCCATTGTGTTTGCCGAAAAATATGACCGGCTTGTGTTCGGTACCGATTGGCCGCTTGTTCCGCTGGATGCCTATATCCAGTTTGTAAAGCATCTGATTCCTGAGGCTCACTGGGAGGATGTTTTTTATAACAATGCGCTGCGGGTATTTCCGAAGCTGAAACAGCTGCTTGTAGAAGTGTAGCGTAGAGTAGAGTCCCTGTGCAGGGGAAGTCGTTAAAAGTCGCCAATGTGGCGGCTTTTTTTATTTTAACGCTTTGCGATGTTTCTTATTGACTTGGAGTGAACTCCAGAGTGTAAGCTACTCCTTGTAGCAAACCAATAAAAACAGAGCGAGGGAGCAGAAAAAATATGTGTAAAACGAATGTTCTAAGTGTTCCAAGCGCAAGAGCGCCTTTTGAAAAGACGGTTTTGGAGCGGAGAGAATTACGACCGAATGATATTTTAATCGATATTAAATATTGCGGCATTTGCCACTCCGACATTCACAATGCCTTCGATGAATGGGGTAACGGCATGTTTCCGATGGTACCTGGTCACGAAATGGCAGGAGTAGTAAGCGCAGTAGGAACAGAAGTGATAAAGTTCGCTGTTGGCGATCGGGTTGGAGTCGGGTGCTTCGTTGATTCCTGTGGACAATGCGAGTACTGTCTCAGCGGAGAGGAGCAATATTGCATAAAAGGCGTTATCAATTCTTATAATTCTTTAGATTACGAGGGCAATCAAACCTACGGCGGTTATAGCCAGAAAATCGTTGTCAAAGAAGACTTTGTTGTCCGCATACCAGATGCCATGGATTTGGATGTTGCAAGTCCGCTCTTGTGCGCGGGGATAACCACGTACTCCCCTTTGAAGCATTGGAACATCGGCCCAGGCAAGAAGGTTGCTATTGTAGGGATGGGGGGCCTTGGTCACCTAGCTGTCCAATATGCTCATGCTTTAGGGGCAGAAGTTACAGTACTGAGCCAATCGTTGAATAAGAAAGAGGAAGCGCTTAGCTTTGGAGCAGATCATTACTTTGCAACTAGCGATTCTGCTACGTTCACGGCGTTAGCCAATCGTTTTGACCTTATTTTAAATACAGTGTCTGCCAATCTCAATGTTGATGCCTATTTATCGATGCTTCGGTTAGATGGAACGCTTGTAAACGTCGGCGCACCTAGCGAGCCAGATCAATACCATGTATTTTCCTTGATTATGCAGCGTCGCAGCATCGCAGGCTCACTCGTTGGTGGCATTCGAGAAACCCAGGAGATGCTCAATTTTTCCGCTGAACAGGGCATTGCCCCTAAAATTGAGGTTATCAATGCCGGTCAAGTCGATGAAGCTTTTGAGCGTATCATCCGCAGTGATGTGCGTTACCGATTCGTAATCGACATATCTACTTTATAGTAGGAGGAGCAGGAAGTTGGAGCTCGATCATTTTCAAACACGTATACAAAAGGCAAAACAGGCTATAGCAGAGGCTGAATATATTCTATTGGGTGGTGGTGTGGGTATTTCGGCTGCTGCTAGCATATTGTGTAGCGGGAAAAGGTTTACGGACAAGTTTGCTCCACGTATTCGTCATTTTTCTTTAAACGATATGTATGCGTCTGGCTTATCTGCGTTCCCGGCACAAGAGGACAAATGGGGCTTTTGGGCAAAACTAATCCGTCATACTCGGTATGAAGCCGGTCCTGCCCGGCTTTACAAGGATTTATATAGCTTGATCAATGAGAAGCATTATTTCGTGCTGACCATGACTGTCGACAGTCAATTCGAGCTGGCAGGTTTTTCATCTGATAAAATATTTGAGGTTCAAGGCAATTACGGAAAACTACAGTGTGCAATTGGCTGCCATGACAGGGTCTATTCTACTGAAATACTGGTAATGGAAATGGCCGAGAGTGTTGTTGATTATAAAATTCCGCAGGAACTCATCCCTAAATGTCCTATATGTGGCGGTGAGATGCTTCCAAACATAAGAAATAACAAAAACTTTGTCCAGGATGAGAAGTTTTTTGAATTAGAAGCATTATATAAAGGATTCGTGCTGGAATCTATGAGTCAGAAACGGCTTTATATCGGATTAGGCGTTGATCGTGAATCTTTGGTAATCTTGAAGCAAGACGATCCAATAGGCTCTGAACAAAATAACCGGAACATGATTTCATTCCCTGAAGGCATTCATGAAACGGTATCGGCATTATTAAAGTAAAACATTACAACAAAGAGAGCACGTATTACACAGCTATCAACGAACGGGTGGCTGGATTACTTGGTAAAAATATAATGACCATGCAAAAAAGCGCATTACCAGGGAGGAGCCTTTGTGGCTGCTCCCTTATTGCTGAATTCTTTGATTAGAAAATCGGCTCATATTTGCTTTGTCGGAAATATCCTGTATCGTGATTTGATCAAAATTTTTCTCGGACATCCATTCAATAACCGCTTTTTTTATTGCATGACCTCCTTGTATATTTGAATTATCCGAGAACCAATGGTTTTTATGGAAAATCTCCGTTTTACTGTTGTAACGCCTAAATTTCCTAAAGCACGGGCTTTTTTTGGAATTCTTAATAGGCTGATAATGTCTGACGAAAGTATTTCGGGTGTGATCGGTGCAAAAGCTCCGTGGTCGCCGAAATGACATTGAACCATCTTATTTATATTTTTCTGCTGTACAATACCACAGTACCCTGCAACGCCTGCAGCAACAACCGGTTTTGCGCATGCCATTGCTTCAAGTGCAACACGTCCCGTTCCTACAACAACATCCGAGACATAATAGGCATGTTGGATATTAGACATCGGAGGACGAATGATAATTGCTGTTCGACCAAGACGAAGATTAACTTTAGCCGCAAGCTGAACCAGATCTGAACGACGAGACCCGGGACCAACCAGAACGGCTAAAAACTGGCGGTTGTATTTAGCAATTCGTTCTGCCGCCAAGACTACATTTCTGGCTATGGGATATTTATCAGACGAGAATCTTCCGGCGTACACAAGAATTTGGGAGGTTTGCGGTAAACGGAGCGCCTTTCTCCAATGGTTTTTATTTGCCGCAGGACGGAACGTTGCAATGTCAATTCCATTAGGGATCATCTGGATCCTGTCCGTAGGAATTTTATGATTCACCAACCATTTGGTCAGTTTTGGTGAAACCACAATCATGCGTTTGGAAGTTCTTGCTGCCGATAACAGGTCAGCCCGACGATGATAGGTGCCATGTATAGTAACAATTAAAGGGATTTTATGCTTTTGAGATAAGGTTGCAGCCTGAGCAAATGCATTGGAATCATGGGCGTGGATCAGGTTATACCTTTCTTTGTCCATGATCGAAGACAATAAGGATATTTGTCTTAAACCTTTTCCATTTGGCACAATATGAAGCTTAATCCCAGCTTTTTGAAATGAGTTTGCGAGTGGTCCTCCATCAGTTGCAACACCAACCTGAACCCCATGTGTTAATAAACTTCGCGAGAGAGAAAGTACATATTTTTCGGTTCCTCCAATATTCAACCGCGATACCAGCATTAAAACTTTCATTTTTCATCATCCCCGACTCATCTGAATCATACAAGATGGTGTATTTTATGAGAATTATATTATGAGAATTCTCCATTGCAGGGAAGAGCTTAAATCGACTGGTTAACGCCTGCCGTACGCTCTTTGATAACGACACATCTTTTGATATATACGCTTATCCTTCAAGGTTTAAATCCATAAATTGCGGGCTGGGGATTCGCTGCCGGTCGTTTCCCATTTTCCCTTGGGATTTTTCTGTACCATGATCCTCAGATCAAAGCGACGACCGCTATGTTGTAATGAATTAATTCCGCGTTGAACAGCGTAAGAACAATTTTTGGTCTTTTTACTAATGGATTGAATCAAACTATCCATGGAGTTGAAGGTTCTAGCTGGCGTTTCCAGTTGGTATTTATAGCTGCCATGCCTCGGGAACATTCCGGCGAAGTTCCTCGTTGTGAAGCGAGGATTTGCTTACATTATATTTAGTCGCATAGCCTCCCATATTCATCCCAACCATTCCGGTGTTCATAACCAGAATATGTGCCTTAGGGCATTTTGGCTCCGGGCTCCTGTCCGTTTCTTAAACTTAAGCTGGGTCGTACTGTAGTTAAGGGAAATTCTAGGTACCAGCTCTTCGGATTCTTTTTTGAAGGTTATTGAAAAGCTTGAATACATACGGGATTTGCAGCTGCAAGTCATTTTAGTAGCATACCTATTAGAGCTGATTCAAGATTTGACAGACTTGGCTTTTGAGATTCATGATCGGCAGATTATGATACTGCTTTCCAAAGAGAGAAAAGCCCAAGAGGGACTGACTGCAGCCTGATTATCGTTGTAAGCATGATCAGTGCGAACCTTAAAAAACTTTTTACATCGTCCATGACCTTGGCTATGGCCATCGGTCCGATGTTCGGCATTTGGGTTACAGAGAACCAATCGTACAGCGCTTTGTTTTTAATCGCCGTCGTCCTCTCTGCGGTAGCATTGATCCCGATGCTAGGTGCAAAAATGCCTTTCCGGCCGCAAACAGGCGTTCGAAAAATCGAATTGTTCGAAAAATCGGTCTTGCTCATTGCGGCGTCAGTCTTTTTTCTGTTTATCGCCTATGGCGGTATTACCAAGCCTGAAATATGAGAGAGCCGATAACCGCGTAATAGGGTTATCGGCTCTGTGTCTGTACGGCTAGCTCTTGTACATGCGTTTATCAGCAACCTCTCGGTTATGTCACTTGTTGCTGGTCTTCTTGATCAAGTCCACGCCATCGTATGCCAGACGTTCCACACTTGCAGCCTTCTGCAGTATATAATGATCAAAAAAGTTCTTCGTATAGTCTGTAACAAGATTTCGCATCTCCATAGCATCCCGTTCGCCTCTGAGTTCCTCATTAACACTGGTAAACACGATGTCGCAGTAATCTAAATGCGCAACACGATCAACAGAGAAATAATAGGTATCCATGCTATTGTTAGCGCCAATTATCGCATTCATGTTATAGTTAGGTTCACAAAACAGTAGCAAGAAGGGTTTCTTAAGGTCGCTGTCGAGAAGGCCGAACGCACCGCTATCCAAGCCAATCCCGCAGGCGAACCGGACGTCGTCCCGGCAAACAATTGCCGTCGTAGGCCCTCCATAAGAATGTCCGACTATGCCCATGCCGATGTCAAGCAACAATCTGCCCTTAAAGATGGAATTCAGTTCTCCAGAGTCCAGTTTGTAAAGATAATCGGCTACATACCTTACATCTTCAGCCTGTAATTCACTATACTCTGTTAACTTGGCAAGTTTCGGCAGTGTAAGCACGTTATGGCACATCTCAATGGCAGTTTCATCGTCAGGCCGCATCTCCATCTTGCCAGCCAACGCCAGCATCTCCGGATTTTCAGAAAACGCCATAATGACATCCGAAAAATCCTTTGATACATTAAACAGGCGCCCATCTTTACGCTTATACATCGTGCTATTCTGATGGCCGATGCTTACCACAACATATCCCATGCTTGCCAAGTCTGTACAGATCACTGTACCCCATTCTGGAGAACCGCCCCCGCCGCAAACATAGAATAACACCGGATAGCGCTTTTCCTTCCCGGAGAGAGCAAGGTCGTCGTAACACTGGGTCTTGATATCTATAGAGAAAAATTCCTTCCCGTTAAGATACGCAGTGACAAGTGGCTGCTCATTAAACATCTCGTAGACTTCAGGAAACATGTACGTTGATGTAGTCTTACCTTCGCTACTGTCGGACGGATAGTACACAAACGCCGTCAGTTCTCTTTTTGAGTGATCTGATGCCGTGTACTCAAAATCCATCTGGGTTCGACCGACAGTATAGCCGCCAATTGGTTCTGGAAATGCGTCATAAGTTTTCATTTTCTTGTTCCCCCTTAATTAATAAAAGTGGTTGGATACGCAAGAGTTTCTGCAGGTTTACAAAATTTAGATTTACAAAAAGATAGTCTAACTACTTTTGGGAGAAGTACTATATCATTCAACCTTACTTAATTGATGGTGTTTCAATAAAGGAGATATCATCAATTAAGAGAATTTCAAAACGTACTTTACACTATTGGGTTAAGCAATATCAAACCCATGGCTTAATAGGATTTAATAGCTAAACCGAGGTCAGATTACTTCCATACACAGAAAAACTATCTCTTTCTGTTTAAAGAAGAATTTAAAAGTTCCTAGCTATTATCAAGTTTCTTCTATTTTGGCCGCAACTAAAGAAAGAGTATGTTGATTCGGGGAAAACATCATTCTCTTATGTTAATGTATTATTTCATGGAGAGGAATCAAAATTAGCTGAACAAGCTAGCGAAGCCATATTGAATAGTAATCCAGAGGTTTTCTGGAATTTCCATAAAGCTTTGTCCGATGAGCAGCCGGAAGATAATCATGACGGGCTTTGGATAACAGAAGAAAAATTGTTAGAGGTTGCGAAAGCCTCAGTTCCCGCTCTTGATGAGGAGAAGTTTCAACAAAATCTTAAATTGAATGAGATGCAACAATTGGTCGATCATGACCAGCGGCTTGTGAAGCAGTTTAAAATAGAGCAAACCCCAACCATTATAATTAATGATATTGTGATCGCTAATCCGTTTGATTACGAAGCAATTAGATCTGTTATAGAACAGGAAATGAACTAATTACTTATTGATGCAAGATGCAGAATCAGGAGATTTGGTTCAATGATTGGAAAAGGATCATATAGAAATTTGAGAATTAATGTAATCTTACTTTTCCTACTCTTTTACAACGGAGGCATTCACAGCGCTTTCCATCTGATCATTGTAGGCACGAAATAATCCTAGGCGCCAGAAAGCGGCACCTTTTAAATCATAACGCTTGGCAAGACCAAGTTTGTCATTGATGGAAGAGGGCGTTTCACTGCTTAGGCTTATGCCGAGCAGGAGCTTTTGCTTAGGGACACCAGCATCGAGCGCAAGCTGAATCGCCTGATCTACTAGACTATTGGGTTCGGGTACCTGTGACTTGGTACCGACAGGATTATACTGATAAGCCATAATGATGAGATCATCTGCGAGGGAAGCCAGAGTCTTGTAATCGTAGCCTTTATAGGCACTATTTAAAGGGGGCACTGCTAATGAAAGAGAGATGTCACTTGGCAGGGAAGCCTTCAGCTGTATAACGTAATCGTTCAGCAGCTTCTGCTGCTGCACAGCATCCAATTTATAACCCAATCCTTCAAAATCAAGAACAATCCCTCCGAATCCGTTCTCTGCAACGGAAGCCGTTATGCCCTGAATGGACTTCTCGCGCATACTGCTATCACTCAAAACCTTCGTTAGTTCACCATTTCCGTCTAATGCATAAACCATAAGGTACGGTTTAATGCTCTGATTCGCTGCATCCGCTACAAGGGATTGAGGGGTAACGTCACCTGCCGCGTCAGGTAGCCGATACTCGTCACCCTGAAGTGTAAACTGACCTTCGCGATCGATGCGACTCCAGCCAAAAGCTACTGAGTTCATGGATGAAACCAAATCCCGCTCCTGAAAGGATTGCAATGCATAGAAGGCTCTCAAATGCATTTCGCGCTGTGGGGATAGAAGAGAAACGGTACGTGTTGTCTGATTCCAGGCTACAGCGACACCGAATTGACCGCTGAATGAACTGAGAGGGATGAGCACACGTCCTTCAAGCTGGATCGGTGCTGCCGCGAGCTTCACTTTTTTTCCATTTACAGTAGCCGTTGTGCTGCCCACTTGAAGAAGGACCTCCGTTACTTGTCCTTTAACACTGCCTGTCGCTTTGACCGTTTGCGAACGACTGTTCCATGTGATATGGATTCCAAGGGCTTCTCCAACCGTCCGGAAGGGGACATAGGTAACCCCTTTGTCTATCCGCGGGGCTGTATCAAATTGCAGTAGAACATGATCCAGCGTGACGGATATAGCGGGTGCTGCATAGACATCACCGATATTTGGGTTGGTTCCGAGCAAGGCTAAGGCAAGAAGGGTGGCGGCAACTGTTTTACCAACTCGTTTACGGAGCATGTTAGGTTTTCCTCCATCTCATTAATTGGGAATCTAGCATACATTAGTATAGCAAAATTTTGATATAGTTCCAATTACATGATGTGATATACAGTAGCAACGCTGATTATCCGATATATTCAAAGAGAGGCTATTACTAGAGTGATTTAACTGCAAAGCTATGCACTGTGTGTTAATCCCGGATAATAGAAAGGGAGGATCAAATGAAATGGATAGGAACATGCCTGTTGCTGGTAGCCGTGCTCTTCTCGAGCATTGGGGCGACTGCTGCAGGCAAGCCCACCTCGTCTTTGGGCTATTACCACACGTCAGGCAACCGCATCGTCGATGCGCAGGGCCAACCGGCTAATTTCAACGGGGTGAACTGGTTCGGATTTGAGACGGAAAATTTTTCTCCCCACGGCTTGTGGACACGATCAATGGATGGCATGCTGGACCAGCTTGCAAAAGAAGGGTACAATTTGCTGCGAATTCCGTATACGAACGAAATGCTGCTTCCCGGTAAAAAACCAAGCGGGATCGACTATGTGAAAAATCCCGACCTGAAGGGGCTGACGCCGCTTCAGCTGTTGGACAAGCTCGTTCAGAAGGCGGAAAAGCGCGGTATGAAAATCATTCTTGACCGTCACCGCCCAACCTCCTCGGGGCAGGCGGAGCGATGGTACACCCAATCGGTGCCGGAAAAGACCTGGATTAAAGATTGGTCGATGCTGGCAAAGCGCTACCTGGCTAACGACACGGTGATTGGAGCCGATTTGCATAATGAGCCGCACGGTTCCGTATGCTGGGGCTGCGGCGATTCAGCCAGTGACTGGCGGTTGGCTGCGGAACGGGCGGGCAATGCGATTCTCGCTGTCAATCCGGACTGGCTGATCGTAGTGGAAGGGGTCGACACAAATGTAAAGGGACAGAGCGGCTCCTATTGGTGGGGCGGCAATTTAAAGGGCGTCCGCAAATATCCAGTCCGGCTGAAAGTGCCCAACCAGCTCGTTTACTCTCCGCATGATTACGGCCCGGGTGTTTCGTCGCAGCCGTGGTTCACCGATCAGAAATTTCCTGCCAACCTGCCTGGTGTATGGGAGGCTAATTGGGGCTATATCCACAAGGAGAAAATCGCGCCGATACTGCTCGGGGAGTTCGGCGGCCGCAGCGTCGATTCGGCTTCGAAGGAGGGCAAGTGGCAAAATGCGCTTGTCGACTACATCGGGAAGAATGATCTGTATTGGACCTACTGGAGCCTCAATCCGAACAGCGGAGATACCGGCGGATTGCTGTTAGACGATTGGCAAACATGGAACAAGCCGAAGCAAAAAATGCTTGCCAGAATCATGAAGCCTTTGAACGGCGGCAAGTCGGCAGCTCCGAAGCAGACAGCAGGCTTAACGCCAACGATGCCGACAGCAGCTTCGATAGCGCTTGCGAGCGGTGGAACGGATTTTCCCTTGCTTCATGATCTCATGCATGGTAGTTTGTGCTGATAGAAGATTTTTCCTTGCTAGAGGTACAGCAAAAGAGCCGAACGGTCTAAAAGCCGGATCGGCTTTCTTGTTGTTCGGCAAGCGGAGAGGGGAATTAATATATTTCTTGTGACATTGCACTGAAATAGTCAATAACAACTCTGCGAAACTCTAAAGCTGCTTTCGAAATGTACCTGCTTTTGTGCGACAATAAAGCAATTTCCCTCATCAGCAGATGATCTTCTACTTGGAGATATTTAATGTGATCTCGTGGGTTTCTTGCTGTTCTAGGTATAAATGCGATGCCGATTTCTGCTTCCACAAGTGCAGTTAATCTTGCGGGTTCATTTCCTTCGTAGACATACTTAGGTACAAAACCGACGGATTGGCATTTGGAATCCACCAGATCACGAACACCGTACCCTTTCTTCACGCCTACAAACGATTCATCCTTAAGCTCTGCTAACGATACGCTGCTTCGCTCCGCAAATCGATGACTAGCTGGAACGGATACAATAATTGGATCGGAAAACAGGATTTGACATTCTATATCATCGCCTTCAATCGGAGGGGAGGACAGACAAAAATCGACCTCTCCTCGATGAAGAAGCGTGGACATGTCCCGTAAGGTGGCCATTTGCACATGAAATTTTATGTGCGGTTTGTTTTTCCGAAACTCCCGCAGGATGCTTGGCAATGTGCTTGCCGTGGTCACCGCGAGTTCCAAAGTGCCCTGTTCGGGACTTGCGAGGTCACTGATTTCCCGTTTTCCTTGTTCCAATTCAAATAAGGCTTTTTCGGTTCGGCGAAGAAAGGTTCTTCCGAATTCGTTTAGTCGCAGCTTTCTCCCCATTCGATCAAATAAAGGAGCTCCTAGGTCATCCTCTAGCCGTTGTATCGTTTTGCTGAGTGAGGATTGCGTAACATGCAGTTTTCCTGCGGCTTCCGTAACATGCTCGCATCGGGCGACTGTCAGAAAATATTGTAGTTGAAGCAGCTCCATTTCACATGGCCCCTTATTCCTTCTGGTTCATTAAATCATAACATAAAATGCGTTGGAAAGAATGAATCGTTTCATGTAAGATGACAGCAAGACAAGGAGATGTGATTAAAATGAACGATCGAAATAAATGGTTATTGATATCTGTCGGATTGGGAATCATGCTGAACCCACTAAATTCCTCCATGATTTCTGTTGCCATTGCAAGGCTGCAACAGGTGTATCTGCTTGATTTTACAGACGTGTCATGGATTATTTTTTCGTTCTACATAGCAAGTGCCGTCGCTCAACCTGTCATGGGCAAGTGCAGTGATTTGTTCGGCCGCAGGAAGATATTCCTTACCGGTCTTGTTGTTGTCTTTGTCTCCTCCATGTTAGCCCCGTTATCGCCGAGCTTTTCGTGGCTCATTGTATTTCGAATCGTTCAATCTATTGGCACAAGCATGATGGTTGCGGTCGGAATGGCGATTGTAAGAATTTACGTGACCGATAAGCAAGCAGCTGCTTTGTCCGTCCTGGCGATATTTCTATCCGGAGCAGCAGCGATTGGCCCCTTTATTGGTGGTATATTAATTCATTGGTGGAACTGGCCTAGCATCTTCATTGTTAATATTCCGCTTGTATTAGCAAGCTTTTTATTTGCTTGGAGAACAATCCCTAAGGACGAGCCAAGCGAATCTCCTTCTGGCGAAAGGTCCATTCGGAATTGGCTAGCTTTGATTGATGCCCCAGGTATCTTGTTGTTTACGGTAGCCTTGGTTGGTTTGCTGATTGGGTTGCTTTCGTTCAAGTCATCCGGACATCTTTCAACATGGAATCTGCTGGCAGGAGGAATCGGTTGTATTGCACTCGTGACATTTATACGACACGAACTAAAAACGTCATCACCCTTTATCCCTTTGCGAGCCTTCGCTAAATATCCGGCAATGACTTGGGTGAATGTGCAATTCATGCTCATCAATATTCTTTTTTACTCCCTGTTTTTTGGCATACCGACTTATTTGCAGCAGGTACGTCATATCAATGAATTTAATACCGGAATTCTCATGCTGGCCCTAGGCTTGTGTTCACTTGTTATTGCTCCTTTTGCTGGACGTTGGATTGACAAATCAGGCTCACGGCCAGCTTTAATTGTATCAGCAGGGTTCATGACATTCGGGTCTATATGGATCATGCTATTGGATGAAAATTCACCAGTCGTTAGTGTAATCCTGATTTTAGCTTTATTTGGAATAAGCAATGGGCTCAGTGGTGTCGGTATGCAGGCGGCCTTGTTCAAGAGCACGCCGAAAGAAATGATCGGTGTCGCATCGGGGATTTTTAATACTTCGAGATATCTGGGCACTATTTTATCATCATTATTGATTGGAATCGTTATGGGAGATGCGTTCAGTGCTATAGGCTTCCAAATGCTCGGATTCATCCTTACGATACTGGCCACCATCTTGATCGTCATGAACTTACGAGGTCAGCGTTTATCGGAATCGCAAGCGGTTTAAACAACATGATGCGTTATATAAACAAATAGAGTTACGTCAATAAAACAAAAGCTGCAATCAAATTATGCAGCTTTTGTTTTTTACGTTATTTTAGTTGATTTGACTATCTAATAGTTACAACTGTTAAGTGCAAGCATATTACTAATCCATATCTGTATTCGCATCAAGGTCGAGCTGTTTTAAAACCGGTACAGTTATTTCTCTTCGGAGCAACGCGATCTCATGTTTATAGGGCGAATTATAGCCGGTTATAGGCTTTCGTTTACTGTTTTGAGGGGCTCCTGTATATATCAAAAATGTATAAGCACCATATGACGCAGCTTCTTCACTTGCTCTAAGCAGCATTGTTTTGCCACCCATGGATACGTGACTGCCAATTAGCATGCAGAAGACCTCCGTTTAATGATCTTGCAAAATAAGTTAAACGAAGTCTGCCCTTGATTATTTAGGAATATTCGAGGAAATGGCTTATGCTGATATCCAATAATACGGAGTTTAAAAATGTTGTTGACACGACACCAAATGGTGACCTATTATTTAAGTGACACTAAATGGTGTCTAATTGAAAATTCTCGCCTCGTGGGCGCTGCGTCCGAAAAGCCGCATAATTTAAGAAGGTTGTGAAATTATCGGCTGTCCCTTGGTAATAATTTTTAGGAGAGGGTGTTGTGAGCGAGAACAACCCGATGCGGGATGTGTTTGACGCGATTGCAGATCCAACTAGACGCCGATTGATTCAGCTGTTAGCAGAAACAGAGGAGATACCGCTGCATGAGTTAACGGCACAGTTTCAAATGGGCCGAACAGCAGTATCCAAGCATTTGACAATCCTGAAAGAGGCCGGGCTGGTGCTTGATCGAAAAGTCGGCAGAGAAACGCGATTTAGGCTAAACGCCTCTCCACTCAGAGAAATTCAAGATTGGGTAGGCTTCTACAGCAAATTTTGGAGTGCGAATATGCTGCGCTTGAACCAACTATTTGAGGAGGAAGAAGAATGAGTTTAACATTATCTTTGGATTTTCAGTACACGACATCAATCGAGAAGGCTTGGTCCGCTTTAACTGATCCAAGCAAGCTTGCCAAATGGATCATGGAAAATGATTTTAAGCCCGTCGTTGGACACCGTTTTCAGTTCCGCACGCAGCCGTCCGAATGGTGGGATGGCATTATTATCGGAGAAGTACTGATCGTGGAAGAACCAAACCGTTTGTCCTATACTTGGGCCAGCGGAGGGGAGCAGCACACGGTTACCTGGACGCTGCAGGATTTAGGGGACGGTAAGGTTAATCTTCATCTTGAGCAAACCGGATTCTCCAATACTCAAGGACTTGAAGGCGCTAGGTATGGCTGGACCAATTGGTTCGGCGGGTTTGAACAGGTATTGGAGCAATAACCGTCTTCGGTGTTAAAACAGCTTAATTCCCCATGCTGAAATAGTGGGGACGATCATTGAACCTTGCTTGACCTGAATCAACACATAAAAAGGCTGCATAGGCTGCATGTATATTGCAGCCTTTTTACGTCTATTTCTGACATATTCTTGTCGTTTCGTGTCAAGTTCGAACTAAGTGCATATATCTAAAGCTAGTATGTGATTGCCCAAATGTCTAAGGCTTATTATAGCGAATTGGAAGGATGTTAAGCATGAGCGAATCTAATCGGGATTATATCGTAATCTCGGGTGCGAGGGAAAACAATCTTAAGAACGTATCCTTGCGCATTCCCAAGCGAAAGATCACCATCTTCACCGGGGTATCCGGATCAGGCAAATCATCGATTGTCTTCGATACGATCGCCGCAGAATCCACGCGATTGCTGAATGAGAACTTCAGCATGTTCGTACGCAACTTTCTGCCCCGCGTCCCGCAGCCGGATACGGACGCGATCGAGAATCTGAGCATGGCAGTTATTGTGGATCAGAAGCGGCTTGGCGGCGGTTCCCATTCTACTATGGGCACGATTACCGATATCTCTCCCATTCTCCGTCTTCTGTTCTCCAGAGTGGGTCAGCCCTATGTTGGACAAGCGAACATGTTCTCGTTTAACGATCCGCAAGGGATGTGTCCCGAGTGCAATGGGATGGGGCGCAGGCTGGGCGTCGACATGAGCAAAGCGGTGGATATGTCAATGTCGTTGAATGAAGGGGCAATTCTGCTGCCAGGCTATGCGGTGGACGCTTGGGATTGGAACCTAATCGTGCAGACGGGCTTCTTCGATCCAGGCAAGAAGCTGAACGATTATTCGGCTGAGGAACTGGAGCAGCTCCTGTACAGCAAGGCAGGGAAAGTGGAGATGCAGTTCGCCGGTAAGGCGATGAACATTACACTCGAAGGCATCATTGAGAAGTTCATGAACAAGTACATTAAGCAGGATGTGAAGACGAAGTCCGAGCGGACACAACGAGCTGTTGCGCCGTTTATCTCCGAAGGTCCCTGCTCCAGCTGCCACGGAGCGAGACTGAGTCAGGCTGCGCTCAGCTGCAGGATCAATGGATTCAATATTGCGGAGATGTCCTCCATGGAGGTCGGGCAGCTCATTCGTGTCATTCGCGAGATTGATGATCCTGTCGCTGCGCCAGTCACCAAGTCGCTGACGGAGCGGCTGCAGCATTTGGTGGATATCGGACTTGACTATTTGACGCTGAACCGCGAGACGGATACTTTGTCCGGCGGCGAGTCGCAGCGCGTGAAGATGGTGAAGCACCTGAGCGGCAGTCTGGTGGATGTCACTTACATTTTCGATGAGCCCAGTGTCGGCTTGCATCCCCGTGATGTGCATCGGTTAAATGAATTGCTGCAGAAGCTGCGCGACAAGGGCAATACTGTGATTGTGGTGGAGCATGATCCCGATGTGATTAAGTTGGCGGATCATATCGTAGATGTCGGGCCTCACGCCGGCAGCCGCGGCGGAACCATCGTATATGAAGGAAGCTTCCAAGGCCTGCTGGAGTCAGGGACACTGACAGGCACCCATATGAAGCGGCCGCTCCAACTGAAGCATGATTGCAGGCAGCCATCCGGGAAGTTGTCCATCAAGGATGCGACACTGCACAACCTGCGGAGCGTGAGTACAGATATTCCAACCGGAGTGCTGACAGTCGTTACGGGTGTCGCCGGCTCGGGCAAGAGCACACTAATAAACGAAGTATTCCTCAGCCAGCATCCAGATGCAATCGTCATCGACCAATCGGCGGTGGGAGTGTCAACACGCTCGAATCCCGCAACCTACACGGGCATTATGGATGATGTGCGCAAGGCATTTGCTTCCGCGAACAAGGTGGGCCAAGGCTTATTCAGCTTCAACTCCAAGGGGGCTTGCGAGAACTGCCAAGGGCTGGGTGTTGTGTATACAGACCTTGCCTTCCTCGACAGCGTGAAGCTGCCATGTGAAGTATGCGGAGGTAGACGCTTCAAAGAAGAGGTGCTCGCGTACAAGCTGGACGGCAAGTCCATTGCAGAAGTGCTGGAGATGAACGTAGAGCAGGCATTGGCATTTTTTCAGCTCAAAGAGGTAGTACGCAAGCTTCAAGCGATGAGTGATGTGGGTCTCAACTATATTACACTCGGACAGCCGCTCAGCACGCTTTCGGGCGGGGAATGCCAGCGGATTAAGCTGGCAAGCGAGCTGCACAAGAAGGGCAGTATCTATGTGATGGACGAGCCGACAACCGGCCTACATATGTCAGATATCGGCCATCTTCTGGAAATTATGAACCGCCTCGTGGATGCCGGCAATACGGTAATCGTCATTGAACACAACCTCGATGTAATCAGCCAAGCGGATTGGATCATCGATATGGGACCAGACGGAGGAAGCAAGGGCGGCGAGGTAATGTTCGAGGGCGCACCTAGGCAGATTATCCATGCGGAGCAGTCGATTACGGGGAAATACTTGATGTAAGGCATCAAATCCCTATTCGAATAAATTTTGATAGGCTCAACCAAGGCTGCCAGCAGAACTGGCAGTCTTTTTCTTATATACGGTCTACCTCCATGTTTTACAATCCTGATCTTATAGAGAGAGATGTAAATTCAAAGGTTTTCTAGATATAGGATTTACTCATTCATTGAATCCGTGTAATGGCTGCGCATTTTTGAATCATTCAAGCTACTGCAATTAGGGCGTGTCTGAAAACCCGTTCAGTGGCCCCTTTCACCGCCTTTTCGCCCCCTGCTTCGTTCCGTTTGCTTGACGTACCCCCGGTACGCCTTCACAAGCGCGCCTTGCATGGAACGAAAATTCGGCAAAATTTGCTGTCCTCAGCGTTCTCAGACACGCCCTAAATATTTTTTATCAAGTCTAGTACATTTTTAAAATGAATTTCGCTCAATTGTTCGATAATCTCTTCAACCTGATACTGCTCAGGATCAATAATCCAGAGACAAATCACACCAACTAATCCTGCAACCATATATTCCAAACCAACAGTCATCTTTAGATTATTATGATATTTACCAATACCAGAGAGAATGAATGTTTTTAAGGCTTCTTTTAAATAAGTGGAGAAGCTGGGCTGACCGTTTTGAGTAAGCATCGTTTTAAAGAAAACCATGTTGGCTTCGATAACATCAAACATTTTATTTAAGGCAGAAATAAGCATTTCCTTACCCGCTTCATGGATATTATTAACTTCCAAGCTAATGCAAACATTTAGTTTCTCCACATTTTCCTTACTTAATTTTTCCATCAAATCCGGCTTATCTACATAGTGTAAATAAAAAGTATTTCGATTGATCATCGCTTCGTCTGCAATGTCCTGTATGGTTATCCGTTCATAGCCTTTTGTTTGAACCAGCTTCAAGAAGGATTCTTTAATGGCTTTCCTTGTTTTAACAATACGCAGATCTACCTTATCTTTAACCAAATGAAAGCCCTTCCTTCAATGAAAATAATAGTCAAAATAAAGAAAAGTGATATTTAATTATCACATTGATAAATATCGACCATTGAATGGTTTAATTCTAGGTTTTACAATTAAAATTGTCAAATGCAATAGAAATTCAGTCCTTTACAAAGGAGACAACGATATGAAAACATTAGTAATAATTGGAGCAGGCAAGGGATTGGGCTTGTCCTTGGCGAAGCGTTTTGGTAAGGAAAACTTTCAGGTGGCAATAGTTGCGCGAAATGCTGGTAAGCTGCAAGAAATGGTAGACGAGCTAAAAGCCGTTGGTATTGAAGCCTCCTATTTTACAGCTGATATTTACAGCAAAGAACAAATTGAACAGGCCATAACTGGAATTAAAGAAAAGTATGGCCATATTGACGTGCTGGAATTCAGCCCTACACCAGGTCATTTCCCTCCGACTTCTGTATTGGAATTAACGGCGGAGAATGCAAGGGACGTATTGGAAGGCTACGTCGTCAGTGCCATCCACGTTGTCAATGCCGTTCTGCCGGATATGCTCGCCAAGAAGGAAGGTTCCTTACTGTTTACAACCGGGTTATCCGCTATGTATCCCGTTCCAATGATGGGGAATATCGGTATCGCAGGTGCGGGCTTGCGCAATTATTTGGCTAATCTGCATACAGAACTGTCGTCAAAAGGTATATTCGTGGGGCACCGATCTTTAGGTGTTTTTATTAAGGAGCCAGGTATTGGCACGATCAATGATCCAGATGTGATTGCTAACATGTGGTACCAAGCATATGCAGAGAAAAAGGTATGGGAAGAAGAGTATCCCAAAGGCGTCACCCCTGAAACCGTCGTATTCTAAAAAATTGCAAAAACTTGCTGTAGATTAAGAATGACCTCGCAAAATGGATGATGGGATTGCAGTTCATCCGATTAGTCTGCGGGGCCATTT